>NZ_JAPSET010000002.1:0-115000 GCF_026847585.1 Phreatobacter sp. AB_2022a | reverse complement strand
ACTGCGGGCTGTTCAGGGGGCCATCGTGTCCTTCCCTTGAACAAGGCTTCATCGGCTTGATGGCCCGAGCTTTATGGCTTTGTAGCGGTCCGACCATGGCGACGCTCGCTCGAGCTGTGCGCCCAGTGAAATCAACAGGTCTTCCCGCTCATGTTTCGCTGTCAGCATCATCCCTATGGGCAGTCCCGCGGGCGCGGTTACGCTCGGCTCGGACCAGCAAAGGGGCAGGTTCATGGACGGCTGCCCCGTAATGTTGGCCAACGGTGTCAGTGGATGGAGGGCGGTCATCCGATGGAACGTAGCCTGCGGGTCTCCATCGTCACGCACATCGCCGACCTTTGGCGGCAAGCGCGTGAGGGTGGGTGACAACACTATATCATAGCGATGGTAGCGACCTGCGATGGCGCGTCCGAAACTGAGCAGGCGCGATTGTGCTGCCATCAGATCGGTGGCGTTATGCGAACGTCCCAGTTGCCGCAGCCATTGCGTCAAGGCAAGCAGCCGCGCCTCGTCCTCGTCGGCAACCGGCACGGAAGCTGCCAGAACACTCCATACGATCTTGAACTCCTCCATATATTCGTCGGCGCTTGCAGCTTCAGCGATTTCGACCCTGTGGCCGAGGCTCTCGAGGAGCGCCCCGAGGCGGTTGCATGTGTCGATGCAGGCCGGATCGGTCTGCTCGCTTGGCAACACGATCCCGACGGCTAGCTGCCTTGGTTCACGGTCGACGAAGCTACGGAAATAGCCCTTTGCAGGGCTGGACAGGCTATAGGAATCGCCCGGGGCTGAGCCGGTCATGACGTCGAGGAGCCTGGCCACGTCAGCAACCGTTCGCGCAAGCGGCCCCGCAGTGGCCAGCCCGGCGGAATCCGGGCCCGGCGCCGTGGTAATGCGCCCGCGTGATGGCTTCAAGCCGACGACGCCGCAACTCGCGGCGGGGATGCGAATGGAGCCGCCGCCATCGGAGCCAAGCGCGATCGCGCCAAAGCCGGCGGCAACGGCCGCTGCAGCACCACCGCTTGAACCTCCAGCACCGCGTGAGCGGTCAAAGGGACTGCGAGAGATGCCGAAGGTGTTCTCCGTGAAGGAAGAGCAGCCGAATTCAGCCGCGTTGGTCTTCCCGAGCACGATGCATCCTGCATCTCGCAGCGCCTTGACGACCATCGCGTCGGTGGATGCGATTCGGTCGGCAAATGCCGCGGAACCGGCCGTAAAACGGAGCCTTGCCGCTGGCCAGGTGTCCTTGATGGATATCGGCACGCCAAAGAGCGGCGGCAATTCGTCGCCTTTCCAGCTCACGAGTTGCTGTTCGAGTGCCTGGGCAGCAAGCCGGGCGCCTTCGTGATCGACGAGCAAAAATGCACCAAAGGTATCGCTTGCATGCTCGATACGCTCAAGGTGCATGTCGACGAGTTCAGTCGGCGACAGGACCCGCTCGCGAATTGCCCGTGCCTGATCCTCGGCGGACCACGTTTCCAAAACGGTCATGTCTATGATCTTCTTTTCGACGGGAGAGGCGTCAGGCTTCGGCAAGTCCGGTTTGCGCATCAATCGTCAATGGATCGCGCAACCAGAAAGCCAGAAGACCTGCGGCGCCGAGAATGATGAGGGCGCTCGCGAGCATCGTCGCCAGGCCCCAGTCGTCGGCAATCATTCCAAGGAACGGCGAGGCCAGGCCGCCTGCCGACAGTGCCAAGCCAAGAGCAATGCCGCTCGCCGTCGCAGGACTTTTCGGAAGCAGGTCTTGAGCGATGGTAACCTTCGCTGCGAAGGGGATGAACATCGCCATGCCGAAGACAGCGCAGCAGATGATCGCTACGGAAGGCGAGGGTGCCCAGACTATGCCTGCAAGGCTGGGAAGCATCAGGATGTAGCCGGTCCGAATTGTTGCAATGCGGCCCCGGGCGTCGGCGAGCCAGCCGCCGATCAGCGTTCCGAGCGCGTCGCCCACCAAAAACACTGTCAGCGCCGTTGCGCCGTAGGATTGGGGAGCAGCCAGACTGCGGATGAAATGGAGCGAGATGGTCGACATGACCGCGACGTAAGGTACCGACCACAAGACGATGATTGCGACCAGAAAGCTGAAGTCTTTCCAGTTGTTTTGTCTATCAATGGTGGCGCCGTTGCGGGCGAGCATCGTCAGGGTCCCGGCCTCGGCCGACCGATTGGAAAAGAACCAGATGGCCGCCATGGCAAGAGCCGGTGCAGCCAGCAGGGCCATCCGGCTATCGATAGGCTTGTCGGCAACCACACTGACCAGGAGCGGCGCACATGCGGCTCCAAGCGTGCCGCCAACGGAAAATATGCTGATCGCAGTTTGCGACTTGCCGCCCGCGGCGCGGGCCGCGACGGTTGCCGGTGGATGATAGGCAGCGATGCCGACGCCGCTGAGCGCAATGGCGAGCCACGTCACGGAATAGTTCGTTCCCTGAATTGCCAGGACAACGCCGAGCGCTGCCAGCAGAAAGCCCATCGGAACGAGCCAAGAACGGTTGCGCCCATCGGAGTAAACTCCGAAGACTGGCTGAACGATGCTGGAGATGCCATTGGCTGCCAGCACAAGACCTGTCGCCTGCGTGTAAGTATAGCCACGCTCAAGCATCAACAGCGGAAGCAGCGCGGGCACCATGCCCTGATAGAGATCATTGACGGCATGGCTGCCGGTCAAGATCCCCAAACGATATTTGTTCACATTAACCTCTTGTGCCTACGAACGGTCGCGAGGACTCATCGCCATTCGCTGCGGCCATGCTCACGGGACTGCTCAAATCGCTGACGGCAGCTTCGAAACCCAGCGGTGCGCAGGGGGATACCGGAACGGCAAAAGTCGTTCGCGCGCGAAACTGACAACAATCATTGTGTTTCAGACAAGGATGGCTCTACGACTCTTGAGTCGCCCGCCGGCCATGTGACGGCCGAGCCTTGTGCGGCGATTCACGTACGAGATGTGTGGTGACACGCTTACCTGTTCAAAGCTTCGATGTGCCCCCAGACCGCAGGCCGGTCTTCGCATATGCCAGTGAGCATGCGGCCCGAACGGCCATGCCTCGGCATAGCCACGTGCATGCGCAACTGATCCACGCGACGTCCGGCGCGATAATGGTCACCGCCAATGCAGGACGATGGGTTGTCCCTCCTGGCCAGGCGGTTTGGATGCCGAGCCTGGAAGAGCATGAGATTTATGCGTCGACAGCGGTGCAAATGCGCACGATCTATGTCGCTCCCGAAGTTCAGGGCAATTTCTCGCCGCGCTGCCGGGTTCTTCGCGTTGCGCCGTTACTTCGAGAGCTGATTATCACCGCCATGTCGCTTCCGGTTGTCTATGCGCTGGATGCGCGTGACGGGAAGGTGATGGATCTGCTGTTGGAAGAGATACGGACGGCGGAGGAACTGGATTTCCACGTGCCGATGCCCTCGCATACCCGCCTGGCGGATCTCTGCAACCGCTTCGTTGCCAACCCGGCGCAGGATGCCACCCTGGAGACGTGGGCGCATGAGATGAACATGAGCAGCCGCACGTTGTCGCGGCTTTTTCTCAGGGAAACAGGCATGGGCTTCGGGGATTGGTGCAGGCGAGCGCGGATCGTTCTAAGCCTGCCGCGGCTTGCCGAGGGTTGCTCGATATTGGAAGTTGCGCTCGAACACGGCTACGAGAACCCCAGCGCGTTTGCGGCGATGTTTCGACGGGAGCTGGGCGTACCTCCAAGCGTCTATTCCCCGAGAGCGGGGCCGTGATGGACCGGCGTCAGAGCCGTCTCCTCGCAGTTGCGCATTTTGGCTCTGTTGCCAATCGTCCGGACGATTGCGAGGTCCTGCTTTCCCGTCCGTTGCGCGGGCTTGCCGCCTCGAGGTTCTGGTTGCGCGAAGCGACATCGTCCGTCCAGGTGCTCGGCATTGCCTGTCCAGAGGTTTCATCCCGGCATCTGGTGGAGCGGATTGGGTTCGAAGCCTGCAGTCCAGGCCCTGCAGACGAACTTGTGGGGCGCGCGGCCCTTAGGGGTCTTGAGCCTGCGCGCGAAGTTATAGGCCGCGACGAGGTCGGCGAGGTGCTGCCGGAGCCGGCCGTGGCTCTCGCAGGAGAAGCGCTTGACGAAGACCTCCTCGATGGTCCGGTTCATCCTCTCGACCTGGCCGTCGGTCCACGGATGCCTGGTCTTGATGGTGCGATGCATCGTCGGCTGCAATGCGTAGAGACCGTCGTGGAGCGGCGCGTGGGCCATCCTCCCTTCGGAGGAGAGACGCTCTTTCAGGTTGATATTCATGCCGACATCAATAATCTTATCCGGACAAATCTAGTCCAATTCGGCGCGACAAACGTCTCGGAGGCACCGCCGTCCGACTGCCATGGACTGTTCGGAGAGCGCCGTCATGCTCGTGCTTCCGCATGAGATCGAGATCGTCGAGGTCGCGCCGCGCGACGGGCTGCAGAGCTTTCCGCGACCGGTTGATACGGCGACCAAGATCCGCATGGTGAACCTCCTCTCGCGGGCCGGCCTGCGCACCATCGAGGTGACCTCCTTCGCGCACCCGGAAGTGGTTCCCCATCTCGCCGATGCCGAACGGGTCATGGCCGGGATCGAGCGGCGGCCGGGCACGGTCTACCGGGCGCTCGTTCCCAACGCCCGGGGCGCCGAGCGGGCCCTCGCCGCCGGGGCGGACGAGCTGCTGGGCCTCGCGATCGTCAGCCGCACCTATCTCAGGCGGAACCAGAACATGGAGCGGGCCGAGGCGCTCGATCAGGCGGTCAGGGCCTTCGCGCTTGCGGAGGCCGCCGGCCGCCGGTTCGTCATGGCGCTCGGCATGGCCTTCTGGTGCCCCTATGAGGGCCTTATTCCGGAGGCCGACGTCATGGCCTGCGTCGCCTTTCTCCACCGGCACGGCGTCAGGAACATCTACCTCGCCGGCTCCGTCGGCCTGGAAGACCCGCGCCATGTGAGCGCGCTGTTCGCCCGCCTGCGCGCGGACTTCCCGGAATGCCGGTTCGGTTATCACATCCACGACCGGGGTGGTTTCGCGCCGGCCAATATCCTCGCCGCGCTCGATGCCGGGGTCGCTTGGCTGGAGGGCGCGGTCTGCGGCCTCGGCGGCGGCATCGCCATGCCCGACACGGTCGGCGATGCCGGCAACTATCCGACCGAAGATCTCGTCAACCTCTGCGCGGTCGCCGGCATCGCGTCGGGCCTCGACCTCCAGCGGATCATGGCGGCGGCATCCGAGATCGCCGCGCTGCTCGACATCAGCCCCAGGAGCCGCGCCCTGAACGGCGGCACCCGCGCCGCGGCGCTCAAGCCGGTCGAACGCGCGGCATGGCCCGTGAGCTGCCGGTGACCCTCGAAAGGAAGGACACGTCGATGCGGGATATGCCGGCGCCTCAGCCCAGGGATGTCATGGTCGCCGCCGTCGAGCACGCCGTGAAGACACGGCGCGCCATCCGCGCCTTTCGCTCCGATGCGGTGGATATCGGCCTCGTCGAGCGTATCCTGTCGGCCGCGCGTTATGCGCCGAGCGGCAGCAACATCCAGCCCTGGTCGGTCCACGTGGTGACGGGCGAGGCCCTGGAACGGCTGGGGCGCGAGCTCACCGACACCTTCCTGTCGGGCGAGGCGGAGCGGCCCGATTTCGCCTATTACCCGACCCGGTGGCGCGCGCCCTATATCGACCGGCGGCGCAAGACCGGCTGGTCGCTCTATCAGCTCGCCGGGGTCGCCCGCGGCGACCGCGAGGCGGGCGACCGTCAGCGCGCCCGCAACTATTCGTTTTTCGGCGCACCGGTCGGCCTGGTCTTTGCCATCGACGACGACCTCAACCAGGGCAGCTGGCTCGACTATGGCATGTTCATCCAGTCGGTGATGATCCTCGCGCGCGCCCATGGCCTCCACACCTGTCCGCTCGCCGCCATCGGCAACTATCCCGACATCGTCCGCCGGCATCTTGGCATCGCGCCCGGCCAGATCGTCGTCGCCGGCATGGCGCTGGGCCATCCCGACCAGGGCGAACCAACGAACCGCCTGATCACCGAGCGCGAGCCGGTGGCGGCTTTCACGACCTTCCACGGCAGCGCGACGCCGGCGCCAGCCACGTCCGTTCCGTGACCGGCAGGCGCCGGATCTTGCTCGCTTGTCGATCGGAGCCGTCATGAACACGCTCGCGCTTCTGGACGAGACGTTCCGGCCGGTCGCCGGCCGGCGCATACTGGATATCGGCTGCGGCGGCGGTCTGCTCGCCGCCGCGCTGATCAAGCGGGGGGCTGTCGTCGTCGGCATCGACCCGGACCCCGATGCCGTCGCCACGGCTCGGACCAAGGCACCGGACGCAACCGTGCTGCGGCACCCGGCCGAAGCCTTGCCCTTCGCCGATGCGAGTTTCGACGGCTGCGTCTTTCTCAATTCGCTGCACCATGTCCCTGCGCAGGCCATGGCTCAGGCGTTGACGGAAGCGTCGCGGGTGGCGGGCGCATCCAGGCCCGTCGTCGTCATCGAACCGCTCGCGGAGGGGAGCTTTTTCGAGGCTTTCCTGCCGGTGGAGGACGAGACGGAGGTGCGCGCGCTGGCGCAGGGCGCGATCGATGCCGCCCTGGCCGGCGGCCTGCTGGTGCAGAAGCATGCGGTGATCTTCGAGCGCGTCGAGCGTTTCGCCAGCCTCGAGGCCTTCCTCGCCGCCGTCACCGCCGGCGATCCCGCCCGTATTGCGGCTGCGGCAGCGCATGCGGATGCCGTCGCGGCGGCCTTCGCGCGCGTTGCAGTCTTAAGCCCGGACGGCCGGTTCGCACTGCATCAGCCGCTGCTCGCGCGGGTTCTCGAGGCGGCGGCGTAAAGGGACCGGCGTGACTCAGCCGCGGCGATTGAGCCGTACCGAATAGCGGAACCGCTCGACCGGGTGCAGGTTCGACGCCACTTCGATCAGGCTGCCGTCGCCCAGCCGGTAATGGCGATGGACGCCCACCGCCATGGAGCCGACAGCCGCGCCGAGCGTCGGCGCTATCGCGTCGGGCAGCGGTTCGCCGCGCAGCGTCTGCTCGACGCTCTCGACACGCACCCCATACATTTCCTCGATCCAGGAATAGACCGTTCCGGTGCCCTTGCCGATCTTCAGCGCAATGCCGGCATAGTCGGCGCGCACATAGACTTCGGTCCAGCACACCGGGATCGTCTCGCCGGCCGCATAACGAAAGCCTTCGACGCGCAGCCAGCGCTCCCCGGGCTTGCAGCCGAGGCGCGCGGCGAGCGCCGCATCCGCGACGACGATGCCGCTCTTGTCCACCTCGTAGCGAACCTGCTCGGCATATTGCAGCAGCTCCTCGATGCTGGTGACCGAATAGGTGTAGAGCGGCCGCGACGCACGGTTGACGACCGTACTGCCGGCCCCCTGGCGCGACTCGATCAGGCCTTCGCCGCGCAGCGCCCTCAGCGCCTCCCGGACGGTATGGCGGCTGACGCCGAAGCTGCGGCAGAGGGCATCTTCCGTCGGCAGCCGCTCCCCGACCGCAAAGGTTCCCGCCGCAATGGAGGCCCGCAGGGATTCGACGACCTGCTGATAGAGCGGCACGTCCGCGCCGCCATCGGCCGCAGCTTCAGCTTCGACGTTCGCCATATTGTCCCGCCCGACGCCTTTCCAACCGATTCATCGCCACAGCCAGATGTGAGGGCCCGGTCCGCATGGGTCAACCGCCTCGATGAATTCTCGTCCGATCAATCAAAGGGCGGATTGACATATGTCCGGTTGAAATAATAATTGTACGGACAAGATAGATTGATCGAGCGAGGATCCCTGCCGCCATGAGCGCCACCGGCACTGCGCACGTCTTGGACAATGCGGATCAGCAGCAGCTCCTCGAAGCCATCGATCGCTGGCTCGAGCGCGAGGTGCGGCCGGTCGTCAAGGAGCACGACCACGCCGACCGGTGGCCGGCGGAGATCGTCGCGCAGATGAAGGATCTCGGTCTGTTCGGCGCGACGGTCGGCGCCGACTATGGCGGGCTTGGCCTTCCCGCCAGGACCTATGCCGAGATCGTCATGAAGATCTCGTCCGTCTGGATGGCGATCACCGGCATCTTCAACTCGCATCTGATGCTTGCCCTCGCGATCGAGAAGTTCGGCACCGAGGCTCAGAAGCGGCGCTGGCTGCCGGGGCTCGCCTCCGGCGACATCCGCGGCGGACTGGCCTTGACCGAGCCCGATGCGGGCACCGACCTGCAGGGCATCCGCATGACCGCGCGGCGGGACGGCGACCACTATGTCATCAACGGCACCAAGACCTGGATCTCCAATGGCATCGAGGGGTCCTGCTTCGCGCTGCTGGTGAAGACCGATCCGAAGTCCGAGCCGCGCCGCAACGGCATGAGCCTGTTCATCGCGCCCAAGCAGGACGGCTTCCGGGTCGGCCGCAAGCTCGAAAAGCTCGGTTACAAGGCGATCGATTCCGCCGAGCTCATTTTCGAGGACTACCGCATTCCGGCCGACCATCTCATCGGCGGCGTCGAAGGGCAGGGCTTCTATCAGGCGACCGGTGGCCTCGAGCTCGGCCGCATCAACGTCGCCTCGCGCGGCGTCGGCATCGCCGAGGGCGCTCTCAAGCTCGCGACCGACTATGCCCAGCTGCGCAAGACCTTCGGCAAGCCGATCGCCGAGCACCAGGCGATCGCCCTCAAGCTCGGCGAAATGGCGACCCGGGCACGCGCCGCGCGGCTGCTGACGCTGGACGCCGCGGCCGCCTTCGACCGCGGCCAGCGCTGCGACATGGAGGCCGGCATGGCGAAATATTTCGCCTCCGAGGCGGCGCTCGAGAACAGCACCGAATCGATGCGCATCCACGGCGCCTACGGCTACTCCAAGGAATACGACATCGAGCGGCTCTATCGCGACGCGCCGCTGACCTGCATCGGCGAAGGCACCAACGAGATGCAGCGTCTGATCATCGCCAAGCAGCTGATCAAGCGGAACCCGGTCTGATGAAACCGCTGTCCGATCTTCGCATTCTCTCCATCGAGCAGTACGGCGCCGCGCCCTACGGCACCATGATGCTCGCCGAACTCGGCGCCGAGGTCTTCAAGATCGAGCAGGCCGAAACCGGCGGCGACCCGTCGCGGGGGGTCGGACCGCATATGCTCGGCGCCGCCGACAGCGAATATTTCCAGGCCTGGAACCTGGGCAAGCGCAGCGTGACGCTCGACATCAAGTCGGACGCGGGCCGGCGCGACTTCCACGCCCTGGTCCGCCACGCCGATGCCGTCGTGAACAACCTGCGCGGCAGCCTGCCGGCGGCGCTGGGCCTGGACTATGCGAGCCTTGCGCCGGTCAACCCGGCCGTGGTGTGCCTCCACATCTCCGCCTATGGCCGCGACAACGAGCGCGCGAACTGGCCGGGCTACGACTATCTGATGCAGGCCGAAGTCGGCCTCATGAGCCTTACCGGCGAGCCCGAGGGGCCGCCGGCGCGCGTTGGCGCCTCCATGATCGATTCGATGACCGGCATGACCGGCACGGTCGGCCTTCTGAGCGGCATTCTCCAGGCGCGCCGGACGGGCAGGGGCTGCGACGTCGACACCTGTCTCTTCGACGTCGCCATGCACCAGCTCACCTATTCGGCGGTCTGGTATCTGAACGCGGGCGACAAGCCGACGCGCCAGCCGCGCAGCGCGCATCTGTCCCAGGTGCCCGTCCAGACCTTTCCGACCGCCGACGGCTGGCTCTTCGTGATGTGCATGACCGACAAGTTCTGGCGCATCCTCTGCGAGGAGATCGATAGGCCGGATCTCACGACCGATGCGCGGTTCGCCACCGCGGCCGCGCGGCGCAGCCATCGCGCCCTGCTGACCACCGTCCTCGACGAGGAGTTCCGCAAGCGGCCGACCGCCGATTGGCTGTCGCGCCTGACCTCCAAGATCCCGGTCGCGCCGGTCTACGAGGTCGACGAGGCCCTCGAGGCGCCCTTTACGCGCGCCACCGGCATGGTGACCACGGTCGAGCATCCCGTCCGCGGCGCGCTCAAGGTGCTCGCCAATCCGCTGAAGATCGACGGCCGGCGCCCGTCCCAGAAGGCCTGCGCCGCGCTCGGGGCCGACAATGACGCGGCGGCCAAGCTGAGGGCCTCGACATGAAGCTCGAAGGCCTCAAGGTCGTCGATCTCTCCTGGTTCCTGCCCGGGCCGCTGCTCACCCTCGCCATGGCGGATCACGGCGCCGAGGTGATCAAGTTCGAGCCTTCCGGCGAGGGCGATCCCGGGCGCCATATCGGCCCGATGGACGGCGAGGAGAGCGTCTTCTTCCGCAACCTGAACCGCGGCAAGAAGAGCGCCGTCGTCGACCTGAAGGACCCGCAGGACCTCGGGGCGGTGCTGGCGCACTGCGACCGCGCCGACGTCTTCGTCGAGAGCTTCCGTCCCGGCGTCGCCGAGCGTCTCGGCCTCGGCTACGCGGCGCTGGCGGCGCGCAATCCGGGCATCGTCTACTGCTCGATCAGCGCCTTCGGCCAGGACGGCGCCTATGGCGGGCGACCGGCCCACGACCTCGCGCTCGAGGCGCTCGCCGGCGTTCTCAGCCTCACCCTGGGCGATGACGGCCGCCCCGCCGTGCCGGGCCTGCCGATCGCCGATCTGGTGAGCGGCCTGCAAGGCCTCTCGGCCGTTCTCATGGCCTTGCTGCGGCGGGCGACGACCGGTCGGGGCGACCGCATCGACATCGCCATGCACGATGCGTTGCTCGCCTCCTGCGCCAATGTCATCGGGCCCGCCCTGCGCGACGACCGCCAGCCGGAGGTCAAGCTGGAGCGGACGACCGGCGGAGCGGCCTTCTACCGGATCTACGACACCGCGGATGGGCGGCAGCTGGTCCTCGCCGGGCAGGAGGCGAAGTTCATCCGCGCGCTGCTCGGCCATCTCGGCCGCCCCGACCTGATCGTGCCCTGCCTCGCCGGTCCCGGCGCGCACCAGAAGCCGGTGATCGATTTTCTCTCGGCCACCTTCGCGAGCCGCCCGCTGGCCGAATGGACCGCCGAGCTGGCACGGCTCGATGTCTGCTTTGCGCCGGTCAACACATTGCCGGAGGCCCTGGCGGATCCCAATGCCCTGCAGCGCCGGATGGTGCTGACCGATGCGGCAGGCGCGCGGCATCTCGGCCCGCCGATCCGCTTCCTCGACGAGCCCGCAAGGCCGGTCCTGAGGGCGCCGCGCCTCGGTGAACACACCCGCCAGATACTTCGTCGCGACGCGACGGACCGCTAGGGAGCCCAATGCCATGGTCGGCATCGCCAAGACTGTAGGCCCGTCGCGCTATCGCGAGAGCTATGGCCGGTATTTCGAGGAGTTCGAGGTCGGCGACATCTACGAGCACCGGCCCGGCCGGACCATTTCCGAGACCGACAATACCTGGTTCACGCTGCTGACGATGAACACCCACCCGCTGCATTTCGACGAGGCCTATGCCGCCAGATCGGAGTTCGGTCGGCCGCTCGTCAACAGCTGCCTCACCCTCTCCATCGTGGTCGGCATGAGCGTCAGCGACATCAGCCAGAAGGCGATCGGCAATCTCGGCTGGACCGACATAAGGCTGACCGCCCCGGTCTTCGTCGGCGACACGATCTATGCCGAATCCGAGGTGCTCTCGAAGCGTCCCTCCGCCAAGCGCCCGACGCAGGGCGTCGTGACGGTGCGGACCACCGGCAAGAAGGCCGACGGCACCGTTTTCATGTCGTTCGAGCGCACCGTGCTGGTCCCCATGCGCGGGCATGCCATCGACGATCTCGCCAACTACTAAAAGAAAACACCAGGGAGGATCCCATGACCATGTCTCGCCGCGTTTTCGGCGCGTCGATGGCGAGCGCCGCGCTCCTGGGCGGCGCCCGGCGCGCACGCGCGCAGGACTATCCATCGAGTCCGGTCCGCATCGTGGTGCCGTTCCCGCCGGGCAATTTTTCCGACCTCGTCGGCCGCCTGCTGGTCGAGGAGATGCAGAACCGCTACGGCGCGACCCTGGTCGTCGACAACCGGGCCGGCGCGACCGGGGCGATCGGCGTCCAGGTTGTGACGCAGGCCCAGCCGGACGGCTATTCGCTGCTCCTCAGCTCCAACTCGCCACTGTCGGTCAATGCGGCGGTCCGGAGCAATCTCCCCTTCGACATCAAGAAGGACCTCGAGCCGATCAGCCTGCTCGGCTGGACCGGGTATCTCCTGGTCGTCCCGCCCGACTTTCCGGCCAGGACGCTCGCCGAGGCCGTGCAGCTCTGGCGCGCTTCGCCAGGCCAATATACCGCGGCCAATCCCGGCACCGGCACGGCCGGCCATCTCATCACGGAACTGGTCGCCCTGAATCTTGGCACCCGCTTCGAGCATGCGCCCTATCGGGGCAGCGGCCAGGCGCTGATGGACGTCAACCAGAACCGCGCCCACCTGATGATCGATGCCATGACCTCCTCGCTGCCGCAGGTCCAGGGCAAGACGGTCCGGCCGCTCTGCGTCATGTCTCCGCGCCGCTCGCCGCTCATCCCGGAGGTTCCGAGCATCGCCGAAGCCGGCGTGCCGGAGCTTGCCAATATCGACGTCGTCGCCTGGGCTGGGCTCTTCGCCCCGGCGCGCACGCCGGCTCCGATCGTCCAGTACTGGAGCGAGCGGTCGAATGTCCTGCTGCGCGACCCGAAGGTCGTCCAGCGTCTGGCCGGGATGAATGTCGAGGCCGCTCCGCCCGGCACGCCGCGTGACATGCGCGATCTCATGGAGAAGGAGCTCGTGCGCTGGACCGATGTCGCAAGGAAGGCCGGCATCGCCACCGGCGGCTGACCGCTGCGCGAGCCGCCCGGGCCGCGGCCCGGCCACCTTCAAAGGCCCGGACCGGGAGAGCCGTCATCCATGCTCCGTCTTGATTTCATCGCTCCGCTGTTCGTTCCCGCCAGCCGGCCCGAGCGGTTCGCCAAGGCTGCGGCGAGCGGTGCCGACGCGGTGATCCTGGATCTGGAGGACGCCGTCCGGCCCGAGGACAAGGCATCGGCCCGGCAGGCCGTCACGACGGCCTTCACCAGGCTGCCGGTGATCCTCCGGATCAACGGCGCCGGCACGCCGTGGCATGGCGCCGATCTCGACGTGGCGATCGGTGTCCGGCCTGCCGCCATCATGGTTCCCAAGGCTGAATTCTCGCCTGCGCTGCAGGCCATCGGCGAGCGTGCCGCGCGGCACGGCGTCGGGGTCATTGCCCTCATCGAAACGGCGCGCGGCATCGCCCAGGCCGAACGGATCGCGGCCATCACGGGCGTCGTCCGTCTTGCCTTCGGCTCGGTCGACTATGCCGGCGATCTCGGCTGCGCGCACACCCGGCCGGCATTGGCCCATGCGCGCGCGCAGCTCGTGCTCGCCGCCAGGCTGTGCGAGAAGGTCGCGCCGCTCGACGGCGTGACGACCGATGTCGAGGACGGCAGCCGGATCGAGGATGATGCGCGGCATGCGCGCGAGCTCGGCTTCGGCGGCAAGCTCTGCATCCATCCGCGCCAGATCCGGCCGGTTCTCGCCAGTTGGGAGCCGACGGCCGCCGAGATCCGGTGGGCGAGCCGCATCGTTGCGACCGAGGGGGCGGTCGCCATCGACGGCGAGATGATCGACGAGCCGGTGCGGGCGCGGGCACGCGCCATCCTCGCGCGGAGCGCCGCCTGATTCTTCGCCGAAGCCACCGCTCCTGCCGGTGGTTCGCATGGCCATGCCGGCTTTCGGCGCAGCGTTCCGCCATCGGAGACTCGGAAAAGCGATCGATGCTGCGGGCAATCCGTTGCGGCGCGATCAGCGCGACCTCGGTGCCGGACGAGAGCCTTGCCGCCAAGGGCTGCGGTTTGGCCGCCTCGCTGGAGACCGGCGCGCCCGGTTGCGCCCGGCGGCCGCCGGATACGGTTCGGCATCGGCGCATCTGGCCAGATCACGCAAAGCGTCAGCCTCTTCGCCACCGCCGACGACGACCTCACCCTCGCTCATGGCTCCGGCCAGTCCCATACCGGACGCGTCGGCCTCCAGGCCGCTGGTGAGCGCCTGAAAGGCCCCCGGCGCTGCCCGGCCAGCGGCGTCGCAGCTCCTGCCAGCTGCGGCGCCGCCGTCTTTTCCCGCCATGGCGCGCGGCGCCGACCGGACCCGATCGGGGGTGCTCATGATCCGGTTTGAAATTACCAATTTGAACATTGCTTCACACGTCTCCAGCTAGCGCGGAGGCCGGCCCGAAGCCTTGGCAATTTGGGCGCTGGAGAAAGACCGCGATCATGGCATTCGTAAAATTCCTTCTGACGGTGGCGATCCTCGCCGGCCTGCACGCCGGCCCGGCCGGAGCCGCGGAGCGGAACCTCCTGGCCGAGGAGGCCAACCGGCGCATCGTGCTGGAGTTCTACGATCGCTTCTTCAACAGGCACGAGACGGAGGAGGCTGCCCGTGTCATCGCGCCTGACTATCGGCAGCACAATCCGCGCGTGCCCGACGGCAGGGCGCCGTTCGTCAATTTCTTCTCCTCGTTCTTCAGGCAGAATCCGCGCTACAATGTGCGGATCGTGCGCAGCGCGACAGACGGCGATCTCGTCTATCTTCACGTTCACGCGCGGCGTTCGACTGAAGATCTCGGATCGGCCGTCGTCGACATTTTCCGGGTGCGGGACGGCAAGATCGTTGAGCATTGGGACGTGATCCAGCCCGTCCCGCAGAGTGCGGCGAACCAGAACACGATGTTCTAGGCGAGCCCTGCATTCAGCCAGCATGAGCGCCCGGCCGCGCCGGGCGCCTTTCTCGTCGACGAAGGAAAGGCCGATGCGCCCGATTGCTTATGCAGGTCTCGGCTTTGCCTGCCTCGCTGCAGGATTTTATCTCCAGCAGACGAGCATGGACTTCAATCCCGCCGATCGCGCCCGCTGCGAGGCCAATGTCGCTGCCGCCTACGGCGCCAACGCCGAAACGAAAGGCGCGCTCCTGCCGAAATGTGGCGAGCCGGGCTTCGTCGCGATGATGGATGCGCGGGTCGCCAATCTCAGCGCGCAGCAGACGGCCATCGCGATCGCGAATGCGAATCGGAGCGGGCTGATGAACGACCTGCTCGGCTATGCCCTGATCGGAGCGGGCGTGGGCGGCCTTGCCGCGGCCGCGGTCAGCCGCTTCCGGCGGAGCGGCTGACCGGGCCCGCACCGGCAGGTCCTCCCGCGCTCAACCAGGCCCCGCGAGGACGGGGCTTCTTTGTTTGTGCCGAAGGCGCGAATATTCAGGCGACGACGGCCCTTCCGGCAGCCGGGGAGCCGCAGACACCTTGGCGCTGGTGACCGGATGAACGTGCGGGCTCTCACATATTTCGCGGCCGTGGTCGAGGAGGGCTCGGTCTCGCGTGCCGCCCTGCGCCTGCGCATCGCCCAGCCGGCGCTCAGCCTGCACATCCTCAATCTGGAACGGGACCTGGACACCGAGTTGCTGCACCGGACCGCCCGTGGCGTAACGGCGACGGAAAGCGGCGCGCGGCTCTACGCGCATGCCCGCGACATCCTCGCCAGGATCGCCCAGGCCAAGGAGGACGTCCGGGGCCATGCCGCCTCGGCCGTCGGCGAGGTCGTGCTCGCCATGACCCAGTCGGTCGCCAAGACGCTGGCCCTGCCGGTCTTCCAGCAGGCGATGAGCGCCTTTCCCGGCGTCGCGCTGCGGCTGAGCGAGAGCAATACCGGCCATATCCCGACCCTGCTCAGGCAGCGCCAGATCGATCTCGGCATCACCTTCAAGGCGCAGAACGACCCGGCCATCCAGGAGACGCCGCTGGTCGAGGAGGATCTCTACCTCGTCAGCCCGGCCGCACTGCCGAGCGGCGCGCCCGGGGACACCATCGCTTTCAGGCAGGCCGCGCGGCTGCCGCTGGTCCTGCCGGGCCGTCCGCATTCGCTGCGCGAACTGATCAACGACTATGCGCGGAAGAACCGGCTGGCCCTCGACACGGTCGGCGAGGTCGACGCGGTGCCACAGCTGAAGGACTTCGTCGCCGCCGGCATCGGCCACACCATCCTGACCCTGGCCTCCGTCCGGGCCGAGCTTGCCGACGGCCGCCTGAGCGCGCGGCGGATCGTCGAACCCGTCATTTCGCGGCGCGTCATTCTCTGCCGGTCGTCGGAGGTTCCGCCGACGCGCGCTGCGCTCGCCGTCGCCGACGTGATCGTCGAAACCACGCGCCGGCTGATCGACGACGCACTCTGGCCCGGCCGCTTCGTCGGCAGCCATAACAAAGCGCTCTGACTGCCAGATCCATTCTGTCTTATCCAGCCGCGGTCCGCTCCGATACGAGTGGCGACAGGTCAAGACAGAGTGGGACAGATGGCCTTGTTGCGCGGCGTCCGGGTGATCGAGCTCGGCCAGATTCTGGCAGCTCCCTTCGCGGCGGAGATCCTCGCCGATCTCGGCGCCGATGTGATCAAGGTGGAGAAGCCGAACGGCGGCGACGATGCCCGCGGCTGGGGTCCGCCCTATTGGGACGGCGACGCGGCCTTGTTCCACCAGATGAACCGCAACAAACGAAGCGTCGTGCTGGACCTGAAGACGCAAGAAGGCCTCGACAGCATGGTCGGGCTGATCGGTTCGGCCGATGTCTTCGTGCACAATATGCGGCCGGGCGCGGCCGACGCGCTCGGGCTCGGTGCCGTCGCCCTGCGCACGAAATATCCGCGTCTGATCTATGCCGACATCGGCGCCTTCGGCCATGCCGGCCCGCTCAAGGACCGGCCGGGCTACGAATTGCTGCTCCAGGCCTTCAGCGGCATCATGAGCATCACCGGCGAGCCGGGCGGCCTGCCGGTCCGGTCCGGCCCCTCGATCAGCGATCTCGGCACCGGCATGTGGGCGGCGATCGGCATTCTCGCCGCGCTGTTCGACCGGACGCGGACCGGCGAGGGGCGCCTCGTCCAGACCTCGCTGTTCGAGACCGCCCTGTGCTGGACCGGCATTCCCATCGCCAACCATCTGGCTTCGGGCGCGCGGCCGGCACGGCTCGGGTCCGGCCATCCTTCGGTCGTGCCCTACGGCACCTTCCCGACTGCCACGGGGCCGCTGATCGTCGCCGCCGGCAATGATCGCCTGTTCGCGCGGCTGGCGGAGGTTCTCGGTCATCCGGAATGGGCCGGAGACAGCCGGTTCGCCATGAATGACGGCCGCGTCAGGGCCCGCGCCGAGCTCGAAGGCCTCGTCACCGCCGCGCTGAGGCGGAAGCCGCGCGACGAATGGATCACGCTGCTCGAGGCAAAGGGCATTCCCTGCGCACCGATCATGGAGATCCCCGAGGTCCTGGACCATGCGCAGACGCGTGCGCTCGACATCATCGAGGCGAGCCCCGGCAGCAGCGAGATCCGGCTGGTCGGGCTGCCGCTGTCGATCGACGGCGAGCGTCCGAAACCGCGGCGCCCGCATCTCAAGCTGGGCGCCGATACGCACGCGGTTCTCGCGGCGCTGAACGCGACCGAAGAGCGCCGATGAAAGCGCCCTGCAACAGGACGAAAAAGGGGGAACGGCACATGACCTGGATGTCACGGCGCAGCATGGTGGCCGGCGGGCTCTGCCTGATGGCGCCGCGGGTGCAGGCCTCGAGCGACTGGCCGACCCGGCCGATCCGGATCATCGTGCCCTTTGCGGCCGGCGGACCGACCGATTTCGTCGCGCGGCTCGTCGCCAAGCCGCTCGGCGATGCGCTGGGCCAGCAGATGGTGATCGAGAACCGTCCGGGCGCAAGCGGCAATCTCGGCGCGCAGGGCGTCGCCGACGCCGATCCCGACGGCTACACGCTGCTGCACACGACGATCGCGACGCAGGCGCTCAATCCGCTGCTCCTGCCGGCGTCGCGGCTGCGCCCGCTGAAGGATTTCACGCCGGTCGGCACCACCGCCGCCCTGCCGAACGTGCTCGTCGTCAAGCCGGGCAAGCACGACGTCAAGACGGTGCGGGAGCTGGCCGGGCTCGGCGCCAGGATGCCGCGCGGCCTGACCTTCGGAACCTTCGGCCACGGCACCTCGCCCCATATCCTCAGCCTGCTGTTCCAGAAGAAGGCCGGTTTCGAGGCCGTGCCGGTGGCCTATCGCGGCAGCGCTCCGGCATTGACCGACATCCTCTCGGGCCAGCTCGACTTCCTGTTCGACAACATCACGACGTCGGCGGAGCAGATTCGCGCCGGTGCCGTGCGCGGGCTCGCCGTCACCTCCGCCACGCGCTCCTCGGTCCTGCCCGACATTCCCACGATGAAGGAAGCGGGCTTCGAGGGATTCGACCTGAATTTCGGCTTCTCGCTGATGGCGCCGGTCGCCACGCCGGCGGCCATCATGACGCGCCTGCAGGATGCCTTCGATCCGATCGCGAGCGGCCCGGCCTATGCGGACCAGCTGCGGGCGCGCGGCGCCGATGCCCTCATCGTGCCGCGCGCGAACCTTCAGGGCTTCCTGGAGCGGGCGACGGAGGGCTGGCTCGACGTCGCCCGGCAGATCGGCCTCGGCCCGGCAAGCTGACCTGTCCCCAACGACGAACGGTGACCCGAATGTCCCCCATCCACTATCGCGTCGAAGATCACATCGCGCGCATCGTGCTGGATCATGCTCCGGCCAATGCGCTGAGCCTGCCCATGGTGGAAACGCTGCTCGGCCATCTCAGTGCGGCGCGCACCGACGACGATGTGCGCGTCGTCGTCATCGAAAGCGCGATACCTCGCCGTTTCAGCGCGGGGCTCGACATCAACATCCTGAGCGGCGGCCGCGGCGAGGACATCCATGCGCTGCTGCGCAAGCATTATGTCGAGCTGTCGGAGGCGCAGTACCATCTCGGCAAGCCCTCGATTGCGGCGGTCGCCGGGGCGGCGCGTGCCGGCGGCATGACGCTGGCGATCTCGAACGACGTGCTGATCGCGGGAAAAAGCGCGACATTCGGCTATCCCGAGATCGATGTCGGGCTGATCCCGGCCATTCATTTCGGTCACCTGCCGCGCATCGTCGGCCGGCACCGGGCTTTCGAGCTGCTGTTCACCGGCCGTGCCTTCTCGGCCGCGGAGGCCTATGAGCTCGGCCTCGTCAGCCGCGTCGTCGACGACGACAAGGTGGTCGAGGCGGCGCTCGGCCTTGCCCGCATCTTCGCGGAGAAACCGCCCGGCGTCATGAAGCGCGCCCGCGACGCCTTCATGCGCGCGACCGACACGCGCAGCGAGATCGGCTATGCGGTCGAGAATTTCTGCAGCGCCATCAACACCGACGAAGCCCGCGCCGGCCTTGCCGGTTTCCTGCGGCGGCGGGATGGGCGATAGGTCGCTGGCTGAGGTGCCCGCACCTCGTGGCGCGGGCCTCCCAGGGTCGGCCGTCGTGCCGCCGACGGCCGGACGCTAGTTCCGCGCGGGAACAGTTGCGGCCAGGTCCGGCGCCGTACTCTCCGGCGTCCATTTGATACCCACGATGACGGCGGTCAGGATCGCCGAGATCAGGGCGGGGATCGCGACCAGCACGAAGATCAGGCCGATCGGCCATTGCTGGGCCATCAGCGCGCCGCTGCCCATCAGGCCGGAGAGCGCGCCGAGCCGGCCGATGCCGAGGCCCCAGCCGATCACGGTGGCGCGCAGCGTCGTCGGATAGCGGGTTCCGGCGAAGGCATTCACCGCCGGCTGGCCGCCGATGATGCCGAAGCCGGCGACGAAGGCCGCGGCGAAGACGATCGCGATCGACCCCATGGGATTGCCGAGCAGGACGATGCCGATCGCGGCGGCGAGGAAGCACGGCACCAGGACGCGGGCGAAACCGAGGCGGTCGATGAGGATGCCCATCACCACCGTGCCGATCGTGCCGCCGATCTGCAGCGTGGTGCCGGCGAGGACGGCATGCGTCTGCGAGAAGTCCATGCCCCGCAGCACCGTCGGCACCCAGTTGGAGAGGAAGGTAAGGTCGAGCAGGTTCATGAAGCAGATGGCGAAGAGGATCAGCGTCATCGGCGCGCGGCCGTCCCGGAACAGGTCGGCGAGCCGGCCCTTCGTCACATCGGGGCGGTGATAGCGCGTGGCCGGGCCGGCCTCGACGGCCGGATCGATCCTCTTCAGCCAACCGGCGATGCGCTGGGTGCTCCAGCCGCGGGCGATGATCAGCTGCATCGATTCCGGCAGCCAGACGAGCATGGCGGCCGCGATGACGAGCGGCGCGATGCCGCCGAAGACGAAGACCGACCGCCAGCCGAAAGACGGGATCAGCACGGCCGCCACCAGGCCGCCGATGGCGGCGCCGAACGTATAGCCGCAGGAGATCAGCATCATCAGCGTCACGCGCCAGCGGGCGGGGCTGTATTCGCCAGCCAGCGCCATGGCATTGGCCATGACGCCGCCGAGGCCGATATTGGTGATCAGCCTGATCCACTGCAGCTCCTCGAAGGACCGGGCCCAGGCGGTCGAGAGCATGCCGAGGCCGAAGAACAGCGTGCTGCCGATCAGCACCGGGCGGCGGCCCCAGCGGTCGGCGAGGATGCCGAGCAGCAGGGATCCGAGGATCGCGCCGGCGACGCTGACGGTGAAGAGGACGCTGAGCGCGCCCTTGCCGACCTGCCATTCGGCGACGATGGCGGGTGCGACATAGCCGATCGCCTGGACGTCGAAGCCGTCGATGATCAGCACCAGGCCGCAGAGCGCCAGGGTCAGGCGCTGGAATGAGCCGATGGGGCTGCGGTCGACCACTGCCGTGATGTCGAGCGCCCCTCCCGATGGTGCAGCCATGGTTCGTTTCTCCCTCTGTCGTTGTTTGGTCGTTTCTGGATTCTTGCGGCCGCGCCCGTCAGGGCTCGGCATCGCTCTGCCGGTCCGGCAGCGCCGCCACGAAGGCCGGATGGCCGGCGCACAGCCGGTCGACCGCGGCAAGCCGCGGGAAGGCGGCGAGGTCCACGCCGAAGCGCCGTGCATTGCCGAGCTGCGGCACGAGGCAGAGGTCGGCGAGCCCGGGCATGTCGCCGAAGCAGTAGCGCTCGCCGCCGCGCCCCTGCAGCAGGCGCTCGCAGGCGCCGAGCCCTTCGGTGATCCAGTGTCGTGCCCAGCCGTGCGCCGCCGCCTCGTCCCAGCCCGCCGTGCCGGCGAGGTGATTGAGCACCCGGAGATTGCCCAGGGGGTGGATGTCCATGGCGATGGCATGGGCGAAGGCCCTCACGGCGGCCCGGCGCAGCGGCTCCGCCGGCAGCAGGGGCGGGTCGGGCAGGGTTTCCTCCAGCCACTCGATGATCGCGAGCGACTGGGTGAGGATGGTGGATCCGACCGCCAGGGCGGGAACGAGCTGCTGCGGGTTGATCGCCCGATAGGCGGGCTTTCGGTGCTGCCCGCCCTCGCGCCGCAGGTGCACCGCGACGAATTCCGGTGCGATGCCCTTGAGATTGAAGGCGATCCGGCAGCGCCAGGAGGCGGAACTGCGGAAATAGCCGTAGAAGGTGAGGCTCGAGACGGCCGCGCCGGACGCGGCCGGCCGGTCCGGCGCGGGGGCGGGGCGGGTCATGGCGTGATCGTCAGGCGCACGGGGGCGAGCCCGTCGATCGTGCCGTCCAGCCTGTCGCCGGCAGCCACCGCGCCGACGCCGGCGGGCGTGCCGGTATAGATCAGGTCGCCCGGTGCGAGGTGATAGAAGCGCGAGAGATGGGAGACGAGCTCCGGCACGCTCCAGACGAGGTCGGAAAGCCGCGCCTCCTGGCGGACCGCGCCGTTGACGGTCAGCCGGATCGTCTGGCCGCCGATCGCACCGAACGCCTCGCGCCGCGTGACGGGGCCGATGACCGCCGACTGTTCGAAGGCCTTGCCGAGATCCCACGGGCGGCCCTTGGCGCGCGCCTCCAGCTGCAGGTCCCGGCGCGTCATGTCGAGCCCGGTCGCATAACCGAACACGGCGTCAAGCGCCCGCGTGGGCGGCACGGCATGGACGGGCGTGCCGATCGCGACGACGAACTCCATTTCGTAGTGATAGTCCGCCGTCCCCGGCGGATAGGGGATGGCGGCCTCGCTCCGAACGATCGCGTCCGCCGGCTTGGTGAAATAGAACGGCGCCTCGCGGTCGACCTCGACCCCCATTTCCCTGGCATGGTCGGCATAGTTGCGGCCGACGCAGAAGATCCGGCCGACCGGCAGCAGCCGGCCGTCGCCGTCGACGGGAATGGCGACCGGCGGCGCCGGCGGGAACAGATAGCGGATGGCGGCAGTGTCGGTCATGCCCGGCCGCGCTCCTCGTAGTAGCCGAGCTTCTCCTGCAGCGGCCCGTCATGGATGCGGATCAGGAAGGCCGGCTCCCGGCTCGAGGCGGAGAGATCGACCGTCGAGAAGACCGGTGCCGAAAAACTGTCGCGCGCGTCCCAGCTGAAACCGGCGCCGTTGACGGCTGCCGTGCCGCTGCCGCCGACGACATGGAAGACCGAGCTGATCGACCGTGTCGGCAGCCGGATGGTCTCGCCCGGCCGGATCATCATGGCGGTGAAGCCGAGGATGTTGAGGCAGCTGTCGCCGGTTTCCGGATTGACGTAGTCGAGCGCGACGGGATCGGTCCTGCCGGCATGGGCGGCGATTGCCCTGAGCGCGCTTTCCGTGTTGCGCCAGGGATAGCGCAGCATGGGAAAGCGCGGCCGCGGCGCGCCGGGCGCGCGGTGCGGCACCAGGCCCGGCTGGCTGTATTCGACCGCCGAGGCATCCGGCCGGTTGCGCGCCGGCTGCAGCGGGCCTTCCTCGGCATAGGAGCCTTCGAGGCCGACCAGCACCGGCAGGTCGAGCGCGTCCAGCCAGATGACCGGGCCGTCGCCGTCATGGCCGTGGTCGTGCCACATGCCGCCGGGGGTGAGGATCAGGTCGCCCCGCTCCATCCGGCATTTGTCGCCGTTGACGATGGTATAGGCGCCGTCGCCCTCGACGACGATGCGGGCGGCGCTCGGCGTGTGCCGGTGGGCCGGCGCGCTCTCGCCCGGCAGCAGCAACTGCAGGCCGCAATAGATGCTGGCGGTCGCCTGCAGGGCGCCGTTGCGGCCGGGGTCGCAGAGCACGAGCACGCGGCGCTCGGCCTTTTCCACCGGCGTCAGTTCGCCGGCCCTGATCAGCAGCGGGCGCAGCACGCCGAAGGCCCAATGGTGCGCCTGCGTCGCGGGGACCGGCGCGCCATGGGGCAGCATGACGCGCATCGACGGCCAGAGCGGCGCGACGCCGGCGGAAGCCATGGCGGCGCGGTAGTCGGATGGCAGCTCTTCCAGGGTCCCCAGGCTGTCGCTCATGGCGCGTTGCTCCCGTCGTGTTCCTTTGGCGGCCGGTCCGGCCGGATCCAGGGAACGCTAGGGCGCGCTCGTTATCTCTGTCCAATATCGATTCATAATTCTATGATCTCAATTTGAGATCACAAATCAGGAGATTCCTGATGGAATTGCGGCACCTGCGCACCTTCGTCCGCGTCGCCGAAGAGCTGCATTTCGGCCGTGCCGCCGAACAGCTGCACATCGCCCAGTCCGCCATCAGCCAGCATATCCGGCTGCTGGAGGCGGATGTCGGCGTCCGCCTGCTCGACCGGTCGCGGCATCGCGTGAGCCTGACCGAGGCCGGCCGGGTCTTCCTGCCCGAGGCCCAGCGCACCCTGGCGCAGGCGGCCGCCGCCGCGCGGGCGGCGCGGGCCGCGGGCACCGGAGCGATCGGCCAGCTCGAATTCGGTTTCGTCGACAATGCGATCTGGTCGAGGCTCAGCACTGTCCTGCGGACCTTCCACGGACGCTATCCCGGCGTCGCGTTGAGGCTGCACCAGACCGATCGTGTCGCGCTGATCGCGGGCCTTGCCGAAGGCAGTCTCGATGTCGCGCTGGTTCCCGCGCCCTTGCCGGCTGCTTTGCCTGCGCCCGCCATCGCCTCCGAGGTGCTGGTCGCGGCCCCCTTCCTAGTGGCCTTGCCGCGGGGCCATCGGCTGGCCGGCCATGCGCGGCTCAGCCTCGCCATGCTCGCGGACGAGCCCTTCGTGCTGTTCCCGCCGCAGCTGCAGACGCGGCTCGGCGAGATCGTCCTCTCCGCCTGCGCCGATGCGGGATTCGCGCCGCGCATCGTGCAGGAGGCGCGCCAGGTCCATACGCTGCTGGCGCTGGTCGCCGCGGGGTTCGGCATCACGCTCGTGCCGGAATGGGTGACGGCCATCCAGGCCGCCGATGTCGTCTACCGGCCGGTGGCAACCGTCATGCCGCATTACGAGCTGCGGATCTGCTTCCGCGCGGAGAGGACGAACGCCGCCGTCGAGGCCTTTCGCCAGGTTGCCGCCGCATGCGTGCAAGGCCGGTTGCATGGTGAAGATTGATATAAGCATCGGTGGCATGGCGGGATCGGACGGAGCCGATGGTCTCGGATCCGTCACAGACCATTTTGACCGTGATCTCCAGTTACCTCCCGAAGAACAGAGAAACGGCAAGATCTTGGCCATGTCCGTCGAATGTTTCGCCGGCGGCGGGTCATGCCGAGCCGCTGCTCACGCCGAGCCGTCGCTTTGGCCGGACATGACCGACCGCGCTCAATGCGTGATCGCCTCGCGGCCGAACACGGCCATCAGGGTGCCCGTCATGGTCGCGATCAGCTTCTCGCGTCCGGCCTGCACCGCGAAGGCCTTAGCGTCGCAGACGCTGATGGTGCGGCCGGGTTTCACGACACGCGCGCGGAACAGGAAGACGTCGCCGGCCGCGGGCGCGATCAGGTTGGTCTTGAACTCGACCGTGAGGACCGCGGCATCGTCGGGCATCAGCGAGAAGGCGGCATAACCGCAGGCCGAATCCAGCGCCGTGGCGATGATGCCGGCGTGGATGAAGCCGTGCTGCTGGGTATAGGCGGGGGCATAGCCCATCCGCAGCACGATGGCGCCGGCGCCGAGCTCAGCGATCTCGATTCCGAGGCTCGTCATGGCCGTCTGGCGCGCGAAGCTCGCGCGGACGCGGGCGTCGAAATCGGGGTCCTTGGGAACGAAGCTCATCTCCGGCAATCTCCTCAGCGCAATGGCGCATGACGAGACGTGCCCGCTGTTGCAGATCTTCGTCTTGGAAAAATCGGACAGGGGCCGGCATCACCTGCCGTTCTGCCAGCGCGCGAAACCGGCTCGGCGACAGGCCGGCATGGCGTTTGAGATCGGCGCTCAGATGCGCCTGGTCGCAATAGCCCGCCTCCAGGGCGACCTGTGCGAGGTTGCCGCCGGAGGCGATGGCCGCCATGGCGCGGGTGAAGCGCTGAAGCGTCATGAGCCGCTTGGGCGGCAGGCCGGCGCGGCTCAGGAACCGCCGCTGCAGCGTGCGCGGCGCAAGGCCGGTGCTTGCGGCCAGTGCCATGACACTGGCCGCGCGTCCCGGCGCCAATGCCGCGAGGCATCGGTCGACCGGGTCGGCGGCCGGCTCGTCGGCAGGCCGCCCCCGTCCGGTATCCGTGCGAACCGCAAGGGCCGCGCAAACGGCTCCGGCCCAGTCATCGAGGGCATGGGCGATCGCATCCGGTGTGGCGCCGCCCTCGACCTCTGCAACGAAGGACCTGGCAAGGCCGAGCAGCGCCGCGCCCTCCCAGGCAATGTCGAGAGGCCGGCAGCGGAAGCCGAGCATCCAGCCGTGAAACGGGCGTGACCGCGGCCGCTGGCCGAAACGGGGCTTGCGGCAGACGGCCGTCCAGGCCAGGGGCGCCGCGGTTTCGCCCGCACCTCCTGCCTGCCGCCGCCCGACCAGGCAGATCTCGAGAAACGGCGACGAGAACAGCTTCGCCTCGGCGCCGATCAACCGCCCGCAGTCGTGGAGCATGAAGAGGTGGTCGACCGGGTTCCGGCGGCGATCCCGCGGCGCCAGCTCGACATAGAAGGAGGCCGTGTCAGCCATTGGCAGGCATGGGTCAAGACGCGTTCCGGCGGTCCGGCCGAAGCGCTCGCCGGCCTGTTCCTGCCGCATCATCGGCGGCCTTCGCTCCGACGGCAATGCCGAAAGGCGCGCCCGGATGGCTGGCCGGCTGTCGCAGCGATCGACCGCCTGGCGCGAAAGGGCGGCGGGGCCCGGCGCCTGTGGCTCAGACTTCGGCCGCCGCGCCGCGCACGGCCTCCAGCGTCGCATCGACGATCGCCGCATCATGTTCCGACGAGACGAACCAGGCGCCGCGTTCCAAGACGCGCACGCCGCGCCGGAGCAGCGCCAGGGCGAAGCGCTGATAGGCGGCCTTGTCGGCACGCGCGACGTCGCGATAGTTGCGGGCCGGCGCGTCGAGGCCGAAGGCGACGTGGAACATCAGCGGGAAGCCCGCGACCTGGGCCTTGATGCCGGCGCCGTTGAGGATGTCCCGGATGCCGTCCTGAAGGCGCTGGCCGTGCACCGAACTCGTCGCATAGTGCTCGGCCGTCAGCGCCTTCTGGGTCGCGACGAGGGCCGCCATGGCGATCGGCTGGGCATTGAACGTGCCGCCGTGCAGGACGCCGTCGGCGAAGAGGTCGATGAGCTCGGCGCGCCCTGCGACCGCCGCCACCGGAAAGCCGTTGGCGATGGCCTTGGCCATGATGGCGAGGTCCGGCGTCACGCCGAACCGTTCCTGCGCGCCGCCGGCGGCGAGGCGGAAGCCGGTAATGACCTCGTCGAAGATCAGCAGCGCGCCGTGCTTGCGGCAGGCGGCGAGTGCGCCCTCGAGATAGCCGGCGGCGGGTGCGATGGCGCCCTGGTTGCACATCGCCGGTTCCATCAGCACGGCCGCGACGTCGCCTTGGGCAAGGCGCGCCTCGAGCGCGGCGAGGTCGTTCCAGGCGAGGATCGACAGGCCCTCGTGGCCCGCCGGGTCCTGGCCGCGGCTGCCGACGACCGGTATCGGCGCCTCGTCGGGACCGGCGGCATTGAGCCCGGGCGCGGTCGACCAGAGGATGTTGTCGAACCAGCCGTGATAATGGCCCTCGAACTTGACGATGGTGCGCCGGCCGGTAGCGGCGCGGGCGAGGCGGATGGCGGCCTGCGCCACCTCCGAGCCGGACGAGCCGAAACGCAGGCGCTCGGCGCAGGGCACGCGCATGCAGACGAGCTCGGCCGCTTCATATTCGACCGGCGCCTGGCCGGCGAACAGAATGCCCTTTTCGGACTGCCGCCTCACCGCTTCGATGACCGGCGCCGGCGAATGGCCGAGCACGGTCGCGCCCATGCCGCAATAGTAGTCGATGATCCGGTTGCCATCGACATCGATGAGATAGGGCCCTTCGCCGCGCTCGAAGACGAGCGGACCGGGCACCATGCCGAGGCGGAAATTGCTGTTCACGCCGCCGGCCATGTAGCGCGCGTTGCGCGCGATCTGCCGGGCCGATTCCTCGAAGCTCAGGCCTTGCGCCTGCTGCGTGCCGTTCGCCGCCATTGCCTGTCCTCCGCTTGACGTTCCGGGGCCGAGCAGACCAGAGCGGCTGCACCATCACAAGGAACAGTAGTTTCGTCTTGCGGAATTCGAGGATGCAGGCTATGCGGCTGGCGTCGCGGGCAGGCGAGGCCGACATGGCGAAGACGTCCGACAATCCCTATCTCGTCCAGCCCGTCATGAAGGCGCTCGGCGTGCTGGAGCTGGTCGCGCGGCACGGCCACGAGATCGCGCTGACCGCGGTCAGCCGGGAATTGCGCATTCCGAAGACCACCACCTTCCGCTATCTGCAGACGCTGTCGGCGGCCGGCTTCCTCGATCACAACAGGGCGACCGACCGCTACACGGTCGGGCCGCGGCTGCGGGCGATCGCCCGCGCCGATGCCAGCATCACCAGGATCCGCGAATGCGCGCGGCCGGCCATGATCGAGCTGATGCACGAGTTCAACGAGACGGTGAATCTGGCGGTCAAAGGCAATGGCACCGTGGTCTATGTCGACCTGATCGAGGCCAACCGCTCGCTGCGCATGCAGGCGCGCATCGGCGACAGCCACCCCATGCATTCGACCGCGCTCGGCAAGGCCATCCTCGCCTTCCTCCCCGAGGCCGAGCGGCAGCGCCAGCTCGACCTGCCGCTCGCCGAGCGCACCGGCCGCACGCTGATCGACCGCGACGAGGTCGCGCGCCAGCTCAAGCAGGCGGTCAGGCTCGGCTACGCGACCGAAATGGGCGAGAACGAGGACGGGGCCATGTGCGTCGGCGTGCCGATCCTCGACGAGCGCGGCTATCCGGTCGCCGCGCTCAGCATTTCCGCGCCACTGATGCGCATGCCTCCTTCGCTGGCGGCCAAGGCCGGCAAGCGCCTGCGCGAGGTGGCGTCCGGCATTTCGGCGCGGCTCGGCTCGGGCTGAGGCGAGGAGCCGCGCGTCGGGCCTCGCGTCACAGCGATGTCTTGTGCAAGGCCGCTTCGCCGTCACGATCCCCGGGTTCCGTCCCGCGGCCAGTAGCGGCACGACACGACGTGGCCGGACGACACCTCGTGCCGCCAGGGCGTGCCCGTCCGCGCGTGGTCCTCGCCATGGATGCAGGCGCCGCCGTCGCCATCCAGGAAGCCGAGATCGGGCGGCGCGCGCTTCAGCCGTTCCCGCTGCAGGGCCGGATCGGGCACCGGCACGGCGTCGAGCAACAGGCGGGTATAGGGATGGCCCGGGCGATCGTAGACCTCGGCGGTCGGCCCCATCTCGACGACGTGGCCGCGATACATGACGGCGACCTTGTGGGCCATCTCCCGCACGATGGCGAGATCGTGGGCGATGAAGAGATAGGAGAGCCCGAGCCTTTCCTGCAGCGACTTGAGCAGCGCGACGATCTGCGCCTGCGTGCGCACGTCGAGCGCCGAGACGGGCTCGTCGCAGACGATGAAGTCCGGATTGACCGCCAGCGCCCGGGCGATGACCACGCGCTGGCGCTGGCCGCCCGAGAATTCGTGCGGATAGCGGCGCATCATCGCCGGGTCGAGATGGACGAGCTCGAGCAGCTCCGCCACCCGCTCGCGGCGCTGGCCGGCCGGCACGGTGCGATGGACGATCAGCGGTTCGGCGAGGATCGCCTCGATGGTCATGCGCGGATGCAGGCTCGAATAGGGGTTCTGCAGGACGAACTGCATGTGCCGCCGCATGCCGCGCAGCGCGCGGCCGCGCAGCGTCGTCAGCTCCTCGCCGCGCAGCCTGACCGAACCCTCATGCGCCTTCTGGAGCTGCAGCACGGCCCGGCCGGTGGTGGTCTTGCCGGAACCGGACTGGCCGACCAGGCCGAGCGTCTCGCCCGGCGCGATGGCGAAGGAGACCTTTTCGACGGCCTTGACGGGCCGCCCGCCCGCCCGGGCCGGGAACAGGACGGAGAGGTCGCGGACCTCGACGAGAGGCGGCGTCGCGGTCATCGTGCGCTTCCCATGCCGTCGAGGCGGGGCACCGCGTCGAGCAGCGCCCGGGTATAGGCGTGCCGCGGCGAAGCGAAGACCTCGCCGACCGGTCCGGTTTCGACGATCTCGCCGCGATACATGACGTTGACCCGGTCGACCATGCCGGCGACCACGCCGAAATCGTGGGTGATCAGCATCAGCGCCATGCCGCGCTCCTGCCGCAGCCGCATGAGCAGCCTGAGGATCTGCGCCTGCACGGTGACGTCGAGCGCGGTCGTCGGCTCGTCGGCGATCAAGAGATCCGGCTCGCAGGAAATGGCGATGGCGATCAGCACGCGCTGGCGCTGACCGCCCGAGAACTGGTGCGGGTGCCAGTCGATGCGGCGCTCCGGATCGGGAATGCCGACGAGGCCGAGGAGGTCGATGGCGCGTTCGCGCGCCGCCGCGCCGGAGAGTTTCAGATGACGCCGCAGCATGTCGGCCATCTGCGCGCCGATGGTCATGACCGGGTTGAGCGAGGTCATCGGATCCTGGAACACCATGGCGATGCGCCGGCCACGGAGGTCGCGCATCGCGGCCTCGTCGAGCGCCAGGATGTCCTCGCCGCGGAAGAGGATCGAGCCGCCGAGGTCGATCGCAGCCCCTTCCGGCGCGAGCCGCATGAGAGCGCGAGCCGTCACGCTCTTGCCGCAGCCGGATTCGCCGACGAAGCCGACTGCCTCGTTGGCGCCGATGTCGAAGGAGATGCCGCGGACGGCCTGGACGCGTTCATGGCGCGTCGCGACGCTGGCGGTCAGGTTGCGCACGCTGAGGAGAGGCACCGTCATCGCGATCCCCCGACATCCAGCACCTCGCGCAGGCCGTTGGCGAGCACGATGAAGGTGAGCGTGGCAAAGACGATGGCGGCGGCGGGGCCGATCACCGTGAGCGGCGCGAGCTCCATGAACTGGCGCGCTTCCGAAAGCATGCCGCCCCAGTTGGGATCCGGCGGCGGCGGGCCGAGGCCGAGAAAGGACAGGGCGGTGACGGTGAAGATGGTCTGCGACAGGGTCAGGCTGGTCGCGACCAGGATCGGCGAGGCCACGATGGGCAGGATGTGGCGCAGCACGAGGCGCAGCTCGCTCATGCCGATGCTGCGCGCCGCTTCCACATGGTCCCATCGCTTCACGCTGAGCACCGGCGCACGTACCACCCGCGCCATGGCGGGCGTATAGACGATGGCGATGGTGACGATGAGGTTGGGCACGGTCGGGCCGAGGGCGGCGACGACGGCGATGGCGAGCAGCAGCACCGGGAAGGCGAAGACGACGTCCAGCACGCGCATGATCGTCTCGTCGACGAAGCCGCCGCAATAGCCGGCGGCGAGGCCGAGGACCAGGCCGGCGACCAGCGCGATGGCGACGGCGCTGACCGTGATCATGAGCGTGGTGCGGCCGCCGACGATCAGGCGGCTCAAGACGTCGCGGCCGATCTGGTCCGTGCCGAGCCAGTGCCGCGCGCTGGCGCCGGCGAGCGAATCCGGCGATGTGGCGGCGGGATCGAAGGGCGCGATCAGCGGCGCGAAGACCGTGACGATCAGCATGGCCGCGAGCATGGCAAGGCCGATGCCGACCAGCAGCCCGCCCCGGCTCGCGGGCCGGCGCCGGCGCGCCGCCGGCGTGGCCGCGCCAAGGTGTGTGTCCTCCGCGACGTCGCTCACATCTGCACCCGCGCATCGACCCGCGCATAGGCGATGTCGATGACCGTATTGACCAGCACGACGATGCCGGCGGCGACCAGCACGATGGCCTGGATCACCGGATAGTCGCGGCTGGTGATGGAATCGAAGAGATATTGGCCCATGCCGGGAATGGCGAAGATGGTCTCGACCAGGATCGAGCCGCCGAGCAGGGCGGCGATCTTGAGGCCGGCGGCGGTGATGACCGGGGTGAGCGCGTTGCGCAGGAGATAGTGGCCGAGGATCGTCCGGGGCCTCAGCCCCTTGGCGCGGGCAACCATGACGAAATCCTGCGAGGCGACCTCGAGCACCGCCGCGCGGGTGTTCTCGGCGATCGTCACGGAGACGCCGAGCGCCAGCGCGAGAGCCGGCAGCAGGAGGCTCGCGAGATTGGCGAGCGGAGCCTCGAAGAAGGGCGTGTAGCCGAAGATCGTGACCCCGGGCAGGTAGAGCCCGAACAGCAGCACGATCAGTGTGGCGACGACATAGTTCGGCACGGCCAGCACGAAGCCGTTGACGAGCCGGAGCAGCCAGTCGACGAAGCCGCCGAGCCGGGCCGCGGCGAGCCCGGTGGCGAGGCCCAGGACCGCGGCCATGACGGCGGCGATCAGGGTCAGCTCGAAGGTGACGGCGAGCCGGCCCACGACCTCGCCGAGCACCGGCTGGCGGGTGACGAAGGAGGTGCCGAGGTCGCCCTTCAGCGCATGGCCGAGCCAGGCGAGATATTGCGCGATCAGCGGCTGATCGAGGCCGAGATCGCGGCGGATCGCGGCGAGCACGTCAGGGCCGACATTCTGGGCGCCGGCGGCGGCCACCGCGAAATCGCCGGGGATCGCGCGCATCAGAAGGAAGGCGACGAGCGAGACGCCGAGGAGGATCGCCGCCATCGCGGCGAGACGGCCGAGGATGAAGCGAGTCATTGCAGCCGGTTCCCTCGCCGGTGGCCGGACGCTATTTCTTCAGCCATGTCGTGCGCACGAAGGAGCGGATGTTGGCCGCCAGCGGCACGTAGCCGTGGACATGGTTCCACCAGATCTCCCAGCGCAGCGGATATTGGTAGATCTGCAGCACATAGGCCTGGTCGGCGATGCGCTTCTGGATGTCGAGGTTGCGCGCGGCGCGCCTTGCCGTGTCGAGCTCGGCACGCGCCTCCAGGATCATCCGGTCGAGCTCGGCGTCGCTGGCGCCCATCGCCTTTCCGAAGCCGCTGTCGGACCGGACATACTGGAAGATCGTATCGGGATCCGGCGTCCAGGACAGCGCCACCGAGAGCAGCGTCGGCCAGGTGCCGGTGGCCCACATGTTGAGCAGCGGCGCGGTCTCCATCGGCACCAGCTTCACCGTGATGCCGGCCGCTTGCCATTGCTGCTGCAGGATCTGCGCGCAGGCGACGTCGAGCGGATTGGCCGCGACGATGATGTAGTCGCCGAGATCGATGCCGTCGGCATGGCCGGCTTCGGCGAGCAGCGCCTTCGCCGCCGCCGGATCGTGCCGGTAGTAGGGCAGCTCGCCGGTGCCGTCATAGCCGCCGACCTGGCTTTCCGGGATCATCGCGCCGATCTTGCCGGAGCCGCCGAGCACCGTGTCGAGGGAGGCCTTGCGGTTGGTCGCAAGGCTCAGCGCGCGGCGTACCCTGACGTCGTCGAGGGGCTTGGCCTTCATGTTCAGCCAGATCGGGAAGGTGCGCGAGGTCTGGCCGGGAGCCGAAACCAAGTTGGGCGCGGCGCGGGTGATGGCGGCCGCCACCTTCGGATCCTTCAGCCAGGTCATGTCGATGGCGCGCGAGCGCAGCGCCGAGGTCAGCGTCGCCTGGTCCTTGTAGAACTTGAACACGACGCGGGCGAGATGGGGCTGACCGGGCTCGTAATAGCCGGCATGGCGCGTCAGCGCGAACTGCTGGTTCGGCTGATAGGCCTCGAAGGCGAAGGGGCCGGTGCCGACCGGCCGCCGGTCGAGGCCGTCCACGCCCCTGGGCACGATGGCGCCGTTCGGATTGGTCGCGAGATTGCTCAAGAAAGCCGCGTCCGTCGTCTTGAGGGCAAAGCGCACCGTGGTCGGATCGACCGCCGTCACGGTCTCGATGCTGGAATAGAGCGCCCTCAGCCGGCTGCCGGTCGCCGGGTGCATGATCCGGTCGAACGTGTGCTTGACGTCGGCGGCCGTGAAGGGCTGGCCGTTGTGGAACGTCACGCCCTGCCGCAGCTTGAAGATGTAGGTCGTCGGATCGGGCTGCTCGAAGCCGGTCGCAAGATCCGGCTCGATCTTCATCTCGGCGTTCCAGCGCAGGAGGCCGCTGTAGATCAGGCTGGTGAAATCGAAGGACGAAAAGGCCGTGACTGTCACCGGATCGAGGCCGATCGGATCCGCATCGGCGCCGATGGTGAGCGTGCCGCCGGCAACCGGTGCCTGGCCGAGGGCCGGCCCGTTCCATACGCCGGGTACCGCCGTACCCGCGCCGACAGCGGCGAGGATCTGCAGCAGGCTGCGCCGCGACGGGCCGCCCGCGGCCACCGGCAACTGCGCCATCGGAAACGGCGATGTCATCACGCGCGACCCTCCCCCGGATATTGTCGAGGCCGCCGGTTCCCGGCGTGCTCCGCGGACGGCTGGGCGCCCGGTTCGTCGTCGAAAGACCGGCGGTCTCGGCCCTTCTCGGATCAGGCTAGGAAGGGCGCAAATTCGCGTCAAGGATCGGCTGTTTCACCAGAAGGAACGAGCCCGGCTTGATCCGGTCCGGCCCGAGGGGGCGAAATGGGCGGGCCGAATGCCGCAAAGAGGGAAGGACCGTCCGCCATGGCCGAGCGCCGCCGCATCCTGCTCGCCGCGCTCTTTCACGAGACGCACAGTTTCGTCGACGAGGTCACCCGGCTCGCCGATTTCAGCATCCGTCGCGCCGACGACGTGCTGGCGCGGCGGGGCGACGGCTCGACCGTCGACGGCTTCCTCGAGGTCGCGGAGGCCGAAGGCTGGGTGGTGGTGCCGACGGTCGATTATACGGCGCTGCCGTCCGGCACGGTCGACCAGGCCGTATTCGACCAGTTTCTCGCCGAATGCGAGGCGGCTCTGAACGCCGCGCTCGCCGCCGGCCGGCTCGACGGCATCTGGCTCGCCTTGCACGGGGCGATGGTGACCGAGGCCTGCACCGACCCGGAAGGCACCCTGCTGGCGCGGATCAGGAGCGTTCCCGGCTGCGCGGACATTCCCGTCTTCGGCGTCTTCGACCTGCATGCCAATTTCACCGCCGCCATGGCGGATCACGCCAATGCGCTCGTCGCCTATCGGGAGAACCCGCACAGCGATGCGCGCGAGGCGGCGGTGCGGTCGGCCAAGCTGCTGGCGCGGGCGCTGAACGAGCGGCGCCTGCCGCGCATGGTCTCCGTCAATGCGCCGGTCGTCTGGCCGCCGACCGGCACAGGCACGGCCGACCGGCCGATGCGCGACCTCGAAGCATTGGCGCGCAGCATCGAGCGGGACAATCCGGACATCTGGGTGGTCAATGTCGTCGGCGGCTATTCCTTCTCCGACGTGCCGGAGGCGGGTGTCGCCTTCTCGCTCGCCACCACCGGGCCGGAGGCGGATGCCCGTGCCGCACTCGATCGTCTGAACCGGACCGCGATCGCGTTGCGCGATCTCGGCCTGCCGCCGGAATGGGATATCGACGCGGCGGTGCGCGCGGCGCTGGCCGCCCCGGGCGGCCCGCATCTCATCGTCGAACCTGCCGACAATATCGGCGGCGGTGCGCCGGGCGACGGCACCTCGGTGCTGCGCGCCTTCCTGCGCCACGGGGTTGCGGACAGCGCGGTGGCGATCGCCGACCCCGCCGCCGTCGCGGCGCTGGCCGGCGCGAAACCCGGCGAGGTCAGGCGGCTCTCCATCGGCGGCAAGGGCAGCGCCATTGCCGAAGGGCCGGTCGAGGCGGATGTCACCTTCGTCAGCGCGAGCGACGGCCGCTTCCGGCTGGAGGACCTCAACAGCCACCTTGCCGCCTCGCAGGGCCATGAGTTCAGCATGGGACCGAGCGCGGTGGTGACCACCGGCGGCGTCACCGTGCTGCTGACCAGCCGCAAGACCCCGCCCTTCGACCTCGCCCAGTTCCGCTCGCAGGGCATCCACCCGGAACGGCTGAAGGCCATCGGCATCAAGGCGGCGGTGGCGCACCGGCGCGCCTATGATCCGATCGCCAAGGGCAGCTACACGGTCGCGACGCCGGGGCCCTGCACGAGCCGGATCACCGGACTGCCCTATACCCGCCTGCGGGAGGGCGTGTTCCCGATCAGCCGGGACCCTTCGTCCAGCTGAGGCCGTCCGCGGAAGCGCCGGGGGTGGCCGGCGAGGCCTGGCGACGAGGCCGAGCCATCGCCGCGGCTCGGGCGCCTCCGTCATCGCTGCGCGGCGGCCTGGCCGTCCAGACGCGACCGGATCCGGTTCATCTGCTCGATTTCCCGCTGCTGCGACCTCACGATCTCGTCGCAGAGACGGATGAGCTCCTGATCGGTCAGGCGGTTCTGCCGGCACATGAGGATCGCGCCGGAATGGTGCGGGATCATCGAGGCGATGAACTGCCGGTCGCCGACAAGCGTCTGGGCACGGGTGGCGGCCAGCGCGGCGATGCAGAGAAGGGCGAAGCCGAGACAGAGCACCGTATTGAGGCCGCGGCGCGGATACATCCGGCTCATCGTCGCCAGCATGATGATGCCCATCGGGGCGGCCATGGTCAGCGCCATATAGGCCATGTTGATGTTCTGGCGGAAATCGTGCCAGCCGTCGATCATCGTGAACATGCCGAGATACATGACGGCCAGGCCGAGCAGCACGTTGACGGCGAGCATGCCATAGTTCCAGCCGATCCCGCCGTGGCGGTCGGGATGGTCGTGCGCCTGACGAGGCGCCTGATCGTGCTGCGCCATAGGATGGTCGTGTTCTGCCATGGGCCGCTCCCGTTCCGGGCCGGAGGCATCGAAGCCTCCGACCTGCCTCAGGCTGGAACCCGCCATTGGCGCCCGGCGTTCCCTGGACATCGAGAGGCCCAGCGCGTTCTTGCCGAACCGATCCGCGCGGGCACAGGAATCGAGGTCGAGCCACCGCAAAGCAGGGAGTTCCCGCCATGGCTTTCGCGCTCGAAAGTCCCGCCTTCGCCGACGGTCAGCCCATTCCGGACACGCATGCCCGCGACGGGCGCAACCTGTCGCCGCCGCTGCGGTGGCGCGACCCACCCGCGGGCACCCGGAGCTTCCTCCTGGTCGTCGAGGATCCGGACGCGCCGAGCGGCCTGTTCCGCCACTGGGCGATCTACGATATCGCCAGCGAGCGCAGTCAACTGCCGGAGGGCACCACGGCCGGCGCCAAGACCGAAAGCCTCGGCCGGGGCGTCAACGATTTCGGCAATGCCCGCTATGACGGTCCCCAGCCGCCCAGGGGACATGGCGTGCACCACTACCATTTCCGCCTCTCGGCGCTCGATGTCGAGACGTTGCATTGCGGACCGAAGACGCCCATTGCCGACGTCATCGATCGGGCGCGGCCGCATGTCATCGCCTCCACCGAGCTCGTCGGCACCTACGAGGCCCGCTGATGGCGAAACCGGCGGGCCGGACGGGCAGTGTATGGGCCGCCGGCGCCGCGCCCGCGCCCTTCCCGCCGCTGGACGGCGACCACCGCGCGGAGACGGTGATCGTCGGCGCCGGCATCGTCGGCCTGACCACCGCCCTGCGGCTGGTGGAGCAGGGCCGCGCGGTCACGGTACTGGAAGGGCTGCGCGTCGGGCGCCAGGTCAGCGGCCGGTCCACCGCCAAGATCACCACGCAGCACCGGCTCATCTATCGCGACCTGATCGCCGGCGTCGGCACCGAGCGGGCGGGCGCCTATGCCGAGGCGAACATGTGCGGCGCGGCGCAGATCGACCAGTGGATCGCCGGGCACGGCATCGCCTGTGATGTCGAGCGCAAGGCGGCCTATGTCTACACCGAGGACCCCGGCCGCCGCGGCGATCTCGACGCGGAAGCGGCAGCGGCGCGCAGCCTCGGCCTCGCGGCCGAGGTGGTGGCGCGCGCGCCGCTGCCTTTCGTGACGGCCGGCGCCTTGCGTTTCCCCGATCAGGCGCAGTTCAATCCGGTCCGCTATCTCGAGGGCCTGGCGCGAGCCGTCGTCGCGCGCGGCGGCCGGATTCACGAGGACAGCCGGGTGCTCGCCATCGACGAGGGCGCGCGCTGGCGCGCCGTCACGGCGCGCGGAGCGGTCGAGGCCGACCATGTCGTCGTCGCCACCAACATGACGATCCAGACGCCGGTCGGCATGGCGAACCGCACGCAGCCTCGCAGCCATGTGGTCATGGCCTTCCGCACCGACGATCCCGGCGCGGTGGACGGCATGTTCATCAGCGCCGAGGAGCCTTCCCATTCGCTGCGCACCGGGCGCGACGCTTCGGGCCCGGTCCTTGTCGTGCTCGGCCCGCATTTCGGCACCGGCCTCGACGGCGATGTCGCCGCGCGGTTTGCGGCGCTCGAGCAATGGGCGCGGGCGCATCTGCCGGTCGGCGAAGCGCTCTGGCACTGGTGCAACGAGGACTACGACACCGCCGACCGGATCCCGCTGGCCGGCGAGCCCGATCCCGCCAGGGCGGCCGGCTTCCACATTGCGACCGGCTTCAATGCCTGGGGCATTACCAACGGCACCGCGGCCGGCCTCATGATCGCCGATCGCATCCGCGGCAAGCGCCATCCGTGGACGGAGCTCTACGATTCCGCGCGACCGCTGCCGTCCGGCTTCCATCACAATGGCGACAGCGGGTCATATGTCGCGGGCCCCGACGACATCGGCGCCGGCGAGGGAGGCGTGATCGTCAGGGGCGAGGACAAGATCGCCCTGTGGCGCGAGCCGGACGGCACGCTGCATGCGCTGTCCGCCGCCTGCACCCACAAGGGCTGCACGGTGACCTGGAACAATGTCGAGCGGAGCTGGGACTGCCCCTGTCATGGCTCGATCTTCGCGGCCGACGGCGCCGTCATCCACGGGCCGGCGCGCACGCCTCTCGCGCCGGCGAAGGGTTTCGGCTGACGATCCGCGCGCGTCCACCGGCCGGCGCGGGCAGGAACGATGCGGGAGTTTCGCCATGGTGCATCTGGTCGAGGCCAGGCACAACGTGTCGCTGGACGACTACGAAGGTGTCGCCAATCTCAGCCGGGCGGTGCGTGATCTGCGCCAGGAAGCGCGGAGCCTGCTCCCTGCTCTTCAGGGGCGCCGCGTCTGGATGATCAACAGCACCAGCCGCGGCGGCGGCGTCGCCGAGCTGCTGCCGCCGCTCGTCGCCTTGCTGCGCGAGCTCGGCGTCGATGCCAACTGGCTGGTGATGGACGCCGACGAACCCGAATTCTTCCGGCTCACCAAACGCCTCCACAACCTGATCCACGGCGAGGGCGATCCGAACCTCGGTGAAACCGAGCGTGCGCTCTACGACCGGGTCAGCCGCGATACCGCCGCGGCGGCGGCGCATCATGTCGCGCCCGGCGACGTGCTCGTGGTCCATGACCCCCAGCCGCTGGGAGCGGGCGCTGTCCTCAGACGGACGAAGGAGATCGCCGCGATCTGGCGCTGCCATATCGGCCTCGACCGCAAGACGCCGGAAACCCGCGCCGCCTGGCGCTTCCTGGATGCCTGCGCATCGGCCTACGACCACGCGGTCTTCACCGCCCCGGAATACATTCCGAGCTGCCTTGCCGGACGGGCATCGATCATTCATCCGGGCATCGATCCGCTGAGCCACAAAAACAGGGATTTGTCGGTTCACAAGCTGGTCGGGATCCTGGCCAACGGCGCGCTGATCCGCGCGCCCGGGCCGATGCTGACGCCGCCCTTCCCGCAGCCGGCCGAGCGGCTCCAGCGCACCGGCAACTGGGCGCCTGCGACGGAGCCCGAGGATATCGGCCTGCTCCATCGCCCGATCGTGACCCAGGTCTCGCGCTGGGACCGGCTGAAAGGGTTCCTGCCGCTGATGCAGGGTTTCGCCGCGCTGAAGCGTGATCTTCCCGGCAAGGCCGGCCTGCGCGACGGGCATCGGCGCACGCTGCAGCTCGCCCGGCTGGTCCTGGCGGGCCCGGATCCGGCATCGATCCAGGACGATCCCGAGGGCAGGGAGGTGCTGGAGGAGCTGCGCAGGGCCTATGCCGCCCTGGCGCCGGACCTGCAGGACGACATCGCGATCGTCGTTCTGCCGATGAGCTCGCAGAAATACAATGCGCTGCTGGTCAACGCCCTGCAGCGCTGCTCCGACATCGTGGTGCAGAACTCGCTCCAGGAAGGCTTCGGGCTGACCGTGACGGAAGCCATGTGGAAGCACGCGGCCATCATGGGATCGCAGGCTGCGGGGCTCCGCCAGCAGGTCCGCCCCGATCTCGACGGGTGCCTCGTGGCGGATCCCGAGGATCCGCGCGCGATCGCGGCGGCGCTGGACGGCCTGCTGCGCGATCCCTGGCGGCGCGAGACGCTCGGCCGCAGCGCCCAGCAGCGGGCCTATGACGATTTCCTGGTCTTCACGCAGGTCCGCAACTGGCTGGTCCTGATCGCCGAGACGATCAGGGCTCGCTGGCCATGACGGCGCATGCGTCCCGTGGGCCCTTCTGCCGGCCGTCGCGCGCGAATGCGGTCGAAGGAGAGCCCTGTCCATGCGGGGCTTTTCCAATTCTCACGACGCGGTCGGGACCGAAGCGAACCTCCGGATCGCGGCCAGCCGCCGCGCGGCCCTCGCACCGAAATACGACAGGTGCCGTATTTTGAGAGGAGGCGCCTGGCGGTACCCTTCCGGCGGTTGCGGCCCGCAGAATCTGCATCCGGCGCGCGATCCGTGGACGAGCGCCGGAGCCAAGGCATGCCAAAACATCTGTTGTCCCGCGCTTCCCTGGTCGCGCTCATGCTGGCGAGCGCTGCGCTGACGGCGCCGGCGCCAGCGCTGGGCCAGCAGATCGAGCACGGCGGCGGCAGCGGCTCCGACGGCTGGAGCGGCGGCCGCGGCGGCGGCGGCGGTGGCGGTTTCGGGCTGCCGGGCCGCGGCGCTCCAGCTGGTTCTGCCGGCACCGATGAGGCAGGCGGTCATGGCGGGGGCTATGATCCCGCCTTCTCCGACGGTCGCGGTGGGGCAGCCGGCGGCGTGATCAGCGGGGCCGCGATCCTGACGCGAGGTTATGACGGCAGCACTGGCTCGGCCGGTACGGGCAATGGCGGCGGCGGCGGCGGCGCCGGGCTTGTGCTGCGGGGTGGCGGCGAGGTCGATACCAACGACTGGACCATCACCGGTGGTGATGGCGGAATCGGCGCGGCTGCGATCGTGCCGGGCTGGCCCAGCCATGGTTCCGGCGGCGGCGGCACGGGCCTTCTGGTGCTTGACGGCGGCAAGATCACCGTGGCCGGCAGTGGGGTCACGGGTGGCCGCGGCGGCGGTTCGACGGCAACCGGGGCTGCCGATGGCGGCGCGGGCCTCTTTCTTCGCGATGGCGGCAGCCTGACCAATGTCGGTGGGATTGTCGCGGGAGGCGCTGGCGGGACGGTGGGCGGCGCCGGCACCGCCGGGCGCGGCGGCGCGGGGGTTCTGGCCAATGGCGGAACGATCGTCAATGAGCAGTTGATAGCGGGAGGCAAGGGTGGAGACGCGACGACGTCAGGCGCGGCGGGAAGCGGCGGCGCCGGCCTCGAGGCGTGGGGCAGCACCATCACCAATACGAGCGGGATCGTCGGCGGTTGGGCCGGCGCGGTTGCCGCCGGTCCTGGTGCCGGCGGCGGCGCTGGCGTGATCCTGCGCGATGGCGCGCGCAGCGTGCTCATCAATCAGCTCGTGATCGGCGGGGGAAGTGGAGGCTCGGCAGCGGGAAGCGGCTACGCCGGCGGCGTGGGCGGCAGCGGCGTCGAAGTGGGCAGTGGCCATGCCCTTGCGGGCATCAGCGAGGTCACCAACAGCCTCGGCGCCCAGATTCTCGGTGGATCTGGCGGGGGCGGAGCCGGCACTGGTGGCGAAGGCGGCGCCGGTATCCTGTTCCGCGCCGCCGGCAGGCTCGTCAATGCGGGCGACATCAAAGGGGGGGCGGCCGGGGTCGGCAGCGACGCCAATCGCGGTGGACATGGCGCTGCGGCTGTTGTTCTCCAGTCGGGCGGCAAGGTCGAAAATTCGGGCTTGCTGCAAGGCGGCGCCGGCGGGAATAGTGACAGAGGGGTTGGGGGACGGGGCGGCGCTGGCGTGATCGCCACCGGCGGCATCATCGAGAACAGCGCCAGGATCTTCGGAGGGACTGGTGGCGATACCAACCTGGGTATGGCCGGCGGCGGCGGCGTCGGCATTCGGTCCGACGGCGCTGCCATCACCAACACCAGGGACGGCGAAATAACCGGCGGAACTGGCGGTCTGCCGTCCTTTGTCGGGGGAGGTACCGTAAGCGGCGGCGCGGGCGTTCAGGCGACCGGCGGCAGCATCGACAACGAAGGGCGCATCACCGGCGGCAACGGCGCGCCGTCATCAGGCCGACCGGTGGCAACGGGCGTGGGCGGGGCCGGCATTCAGGCCGACGGCACGACCATCACCAATCGGGGGGTGATCCTCGGCGGCAATGGCACCTTCACCCTGAACGGCCCTTTGCCCTTCGACGGCCCGGGCGGCGCCGGCATCACCGGCAGCGCGCTGACGATCGTCAATACCGGCACCATTTCCGGCGGGCTCAGTGGCCAGACTGGGACGCGTGCGCTCGCGATCGCTCTCACCGGCGGCGCGAGCCGTCTGACCCTGGGACTGACAGGCAGCCTCGTCGGTGGCATCGACATTGCGGGCGGAGCGTCGCTCACCCTGCACCAGGCGGACAACGATGCAACGATCGCCGGAGCCATCACCGGCGCCGGCAGCCTGATCAAGACCGGTGCGGCGACGGTTGTGCTGTCGGGCTCCAATACCTATTCCGGAGGGACGACGATCAGCGGCGGCGTGCTGCACTTCCAGGCCGGCGCGGCGCTCGGCGGCGGGCTCGTCACGCTCGATGGCGGCACCCTGCGCAATGGCGAGGCCATTGGCACTCTTACCCTCGCGAACGGTCTGGTCGTCACCGCGCGTGGCGGCACGCTCGACGCAGGTTCGGGCTGGATCTCGGTCGACACAGCCATATCGGATGTCGATGGCGGGGGCACGCTGACCATTGCCGGCAATGGCAGTGCGATGCATGGCGTCTTGCTGCGGGCGGCGAACAGCTATCATGCCAAGACCCATGTCACGGCGACCGGCCAGCTCTGGGGTCTGGCGCTGGATGCGTTCTCGGCGAATTCCGACCATGTCGTCGACGGGCTGTTGAACACGACCTATGCGCTGGCGGTGACCCTGCGCTCCCTGTCGGGTGCGGCGACCGGACGGGTCATCGCCATGGGCGCGGACGACCGCACGCTGACACTGGCCATGCCCAGCGGCACGGCCGATTTCGCCGGCACGATCTTCGATTCCGACGGTGGCGGCCGGGTCTCGGTGGTGAAGACCGGTGCCGGCCATCAGATCTTTTCCGGCACCAACAGCTATACCGGAACGACGACGGTCGACGGCGGCACGCTGAGCGTCAACGGCTCGATCGTCGCCTCGCCCCTGGTCACGGTCAATGCCGGCGGCACGCTCGGTGGCATCGGCACGGTCGGCGAGACGGTCATCCATGCCGGCGGCACGCTGGCGCCCGGCAATTCGATCGGCGCGCTGACCGTCCAGGGGGGACTGACCTTCGCGGCCGGTTCGACCTATGCCGTCGAGGTCTCGCCGCTCGGTTCCGACCGGGTGAACGTATCGGGCACGGCGACGCTCGGCGGCGCGACGGTGGCGGCCTCTTACGCGCCGGGCACCTATGTCACCAAGCGCTATACGATCCTCACCGCCGGCACGATCAGCGGTGCCTTCGCCGGCCCGGTCAACACCAACCTGCCGGCCAATTTTACCGTCGCGCTGAAGCAGGACGCCACCAGCGTCCATCTCGACCTGACGCTGAACTACGTGCCGGGAGGGCCCGATCCGGGCGGCCCCAACCCCGGCGGCCCCAATCCGGGTGGCCCGAACCCCGGCGGCCCCGACCCCGGCGGCCCGGACCCGGGCGGTCCCACTCCGCCGCGCTTCGGCACGGGCCTGACCGTCAATCAGGCCCATGTCGCACGCGCCCTGGTGAACTCGTTCAACACGGCCGGCGGCATTCCGCTCGTCTTCGGTGCGCTGACGCCGACGGGCCTGTCCGGTGCTTCCGGCGAGGCCGCGACCGGCATTCAAGCCGCGACCATCGGCGTGATGAGCCGCTTCCTCGGCCTGATGACCGATCCCTATTCCAACGGCCGCCATGCGAGCGCGACCGAGATGGCCGACCTCGCGCGGGGGCCGCGCGGCGTCATCGTCGCCGAGCCCACGCGCTGGAGCGCCTGGGCCTCCGGCTATGGCGGCGTGCAGGCGCTCGGCGGCCATGCGGCGATCGGTTCGCACGGCACCTCGACCAGCATCTATGGCAGCGCTTTCGGTGCCGACTATCGCCTCTCGCCGGATACGACGATCGGCTTCGCGCTGGGTGCGGCCGGCACCAGCTACCGGCTTGGCCAGGGGCTCGGCGGCGGCTCCTCCGACGTGTTCCAGATCGGTCTCTACGGCCGCCACCAGATCGGCGCGGCCTATGTCGCGGCGGCGCTCGCCCATGGCTGGCAGGACGTGACCACCGAGCGGCGCTTCATGGGCGACCGGCTCACCGGCCGCTTCACCGCCAACGCCGTCTCCGGCCGGATCGAGGCCGGCTATCGCGTCGCGACCGGCTTTGCCGGGCTGACGCCCTATGCCGCCGGCGAGGTCGTCAGCCTCTCGGTGCCTGGTTATCGCGAGCAGGTGACCTCGGGCTCCGGCCTGTTCGCGCTTGACTATGCCGGACGCTCGGCGACCGCCTGGCGCGCCGAGCTTGGCCTCAGGGCCGACAAGGCGCTCCGGATCGGCGAGGCCGAGCTCACCCTGCGCGGCCGGCTCGCCTGGGCCCACAATGTCAACCCGAACGCCGTCGTCGGCGCCGCGTTCACGAGCCTGCCGGCCTCCGGCTTCGTCGTGCAGGGCGCGCGCGAGGCGCCGAATGCGCTGCTGACCTCGGCCGGCGCCGAGCTCAAATGGACGAGCGGCTGGTCGGCCGCCGCGACCTTCGAAGGCAGCTTCTCAGGCCGTGGCTCCAGCTATGCCGGCCGCGGGACGCTCCGCTACCAATGGTGAGAGGGCAGGTCCGCCCGCATTGTCGCGGGCCATGCCCGGCCGGCCGCTGCGACCGGCCGGCTCGATGCCGCGCTCGCCGCGCTCGCGGCCATCCCGCGCGAAGGACCGGATGCCAGGATCGGGCATTGAGGTCGGTCGGACACGGCCCCAAGATGTCTTGAAAAGAAGCGGGCGATTCTGCGGAACGCGGCGCCCCGATCGGTCCGGTGGAAAGTCTGCGATAGGTGCCTGATGGGATCGGCAATCTTCATGCACCGCACGGATTCGATCTACGACGACAGCCCCTCCGAACGATACCAGTTCCCGCGTCAATATTTCGGCCGGGTGCGGCAATGCATCGGCGACTGGATCATCTATCTCGAGCCCACCAAGGTGCCAGGCACGCGCGGCTATTTTGCCATGGCCAAGGTGGAGGGCGTGGTTCCCGATCCGACGGCGGACGGCATGTTCGTCGCCCTGATCGAGCCCGGCAGCTACATGGAATTTCCGACCTCCGTTCCGTTCAGGACCAACGGCGTCTATGTCGAGCGGGGCATGCTGAACGAGCGCGGCGTTCCCTCGGGCCGGGCTCAGGCCGCGGTCAGGCCGTTGTCGAGCGACGATTTCAACCGCATTCGCGACCTCGGTTTCGATCGCGAGGACATGCTGCCGCGAAACGATCCGGCGGGGGAGGCTGCCGGCTTCGCGGAGGACCAGATTCCTTTTCAATGGGGTGACGAGCAGGATCGCATGAAGGCGCTGACGTCGCGCTATGTCCGGAACGCGATTTTTCGCAAGGTGGTCCTGCGGGCCTATGACGAGCGCTGCGCCATCACGGGCCTGAAGCTGATCAATGGCGGCGGGCGCGCCGAGGTTCAGGCCGCCCATATCCGCCCCGTGGGGGCACGGGGGCCGGACGCGATTCAGAACGGCATCGCCCTGTCGGGAACCGTCCATTGGATGTTCGACCGCGGGCTGATCAGCCTCAGCGACGACCTGGACATCCTGATTTCCCGGAAGGTCAACGATGTCGACAGCGTCAGGTCGATCATCAACAGGAGCGGCCGCGCGCGGCTGCCGCAACGCGCCGCCGATCGGCCGCACCCGCACTTTCTCAACTGGCACCGGGAAAACTGCTTCAAGCAGTAGGCAGGGGCGCCGCCCGCCGCTCTCAACCCGTCTTCCGTACCCGTTTCTCCTCGGCCACCCGCGCCTGATGGGCGAGCAGCCGGGCGAGCACGGCGCCAGCGCCAGTGCTGTTGGTCAGGTGATAGGCGTTGTCGGCGGGCAGGGCCGAGACCAGGCGCCGATGGGCTTCGCCCAGGCTGTGATAGGGCAGGCCGGGCAGGAAATGGTGCAGCCCGTGATAGCGCAGACCGACCGGCGCCCAGAGCATGGGCAGCATGGCGGGCGGCGGCACGTTGACCGTGTCCATGAGCTGCTCGACCGCGTCCATTTCTTCGCCTTCGTTCTCCCAGTGGTGGGCGAACAGCGTGCGGAACTGGTTGATGAGGGCGATGCCGGCGGCAATGGCGAGCACGATCAGCGCGGAGCTCCAGGAGATCGCCCCGGTCAGAACCAATGCCGCCACCGTCCAGGCATAGAGGCTGGCCGCCGCATCCAGCACCAGCCAGCGGCGAGCCAGCGTCGGGGTCAGTTCCGGCCGCCGGAAGGCCGGATTGATGACGAGCGCGGACAGGCGCTCGACCATCAGGCGGCGAAGCGGCGGAATGACCGCTGCGAGCGGCACCAGGACCAGCGAACGCGCGATCAGCAGGAGCGGGAAGGTGAGCGAGGCGACGGTGAAGGCGACGAGGCTGAGCGGCCGGTCATGGGCGAGCGGCAGATATTCGGGATCGCGGATCGTGCCGTAATGGGTCTTGGCATGGTGCAATGTGTGCACGCCTTCATAGAAGAAGGAGGGCACCAGCAGGGGAATGCCGACCAGCAGGTTCCAGCCGGTCCAGAAGCCGGGCAGGGTCGACAGCCGGACATGGGTCAGCTCGTGAATGAACAGGATCGCCCGGTAGAGCGCCAGCACGGCGACGATGCCGGCGAGGACACGCACCGGCACCGGCAGGCCGGCGGCGACGGCGGCGGCGACACTGCCGTAGCCGATGACGGTGCTGGCCAGGAGATCGGCCCAGTAGACGAGCGGTCGCGGCTGCATGAGATCGGCGGTCAGCCGGTGCGCGGCCTTCAGCAGCTGAGCGCTTTCGCTCTTCGCGGCGGACCTGGTTTCGACGGATGGCGGGTTCATGACGGTCAAGGCGTCACTCCGGATGCACGGCCCGGATCGGGCGGGCGGCACGATACCGAAGCCGGCGCGCCGCGACAACGCGCCACCGCTGGCCCCGGAAGGTCCAGGGGCGAGCGCTTGCCTCAAGCGGGATCGGAGACGATCGCCTCGGCGAGGGCCACGACCTTGTCGCCGCCATTGCGCAGGAAGATGCGCAGCGTCAGGCGCGGGCGGTCCTCGGACGTGTCGGCGCGCACGACGCGGGCCGCGATCGACAGCGTCTCGCCGACCGCGACCGGCAGCGCGAAGCGGGTCGACAGCTTGTCGCATTGCGCGCCCGGCAGCCAGCCGGCGAGCGCCGTGTCGGTGAGACCCATCAGCAGCATGCCCTGCACGACCGGTCCGGCCAAGCCGATGGCCCGGGCCGCGCCGGCATCGACATGGATCGGATTGTCGTCGCCCGAAGCCGTGGCGTAGCGGCGCACCCAGGCGAGATCGATCGGCCCGAAGCGCCGCGGCGCGAACTGGTCGCCGGTCGTGAAGCCGCCGAGCGTCATGGCAGGAGCCGCAGCAGGGTGTGCAGGCGGGCAAGCACCCGGCCGTCCGCCTGTGCCACCTCCGCCTTGAGGTCGACATGGATGGCGTCGCTGCGGTGCGCCTCGACGGCGAGCGTCAGCGGCGTATCGAGCGGCAGCGGGGCGACAGGCTCCACGGTCTGCATTTCGTGCACCGGCAGGGCGCCCGGCTTGTCGGCACCGAGATCGCGCATGAGCGCGACCACGGCGGCGTCCGTCAGCCAGCGGATCGGATAGGTCGACGGCAACCGGCCGGCGCTGGGTTCGGCGCCGACGGCCAGCGCATAGGCCTTGGCATCGCCGGCGGCCGCGGTGACGGCGAGGCGCAGCGAGGCCTTGCGGCCGATCGGGCTCACGCCGCGCGCCCGATCACCAGCGCGGCATTGATGCCGCCGAAGGCGAAGGAATTGCTCAGGGCGAGGCCGATCGGCTTGTCTCGGCCGACATTCGGCACGCAGTCGATCGCGCAATGGGGGTCGGCCGCGGCGAAATTGATCGTCGGCGGGATCCGTCCCTCCTCGAGCGCGCGCACCGTGATCACCACCTCCACGGCGCCGGCCGCGCCCAGCGTATGGCCGTGCACGGGCTTGGTCGAGCTGACCGGCAGGTCGGCGGCGTGATTGCCGAAGACCCGGCGAATCGCCTCGCTCTCGGTGGTGTCGTTCAGCACCGTGCCGGTGCCGTGGGCGTTGACATAGTCGATGGCGCCGGGTGCGACGCCCGCGTCGTCGAGCGCGGCGGCCATCGCATCGGCGGCGCCGTCGAGATCCGGCCGCAGAATGTCCTTGGCATCGCTCGTCGTGCCGTAGCCGAGAAGCCGCGCGCGGATGCGCGCGCCGCGCGCCAAGGCCGTGTCCTCCGCCTCGACGATCAGGGCCGCGCCCGCTTCGCCGAGCAGCAGGCCGTTGCGCCCCTTGGAGAAGGGCCTGCAGAGATCGGGCGACAGGACGCGCATGGCCTCCCAGGCCTTGAACCCGCCCGGCGTCACGATGGCCTCGGTGCCGGCCACGATGACCCTGTCGGTCAGCCCGGCCCGCACCATCATGAGCGCCATGCCGAGCGCCTGGGACGAGGAGGCGCAGGCGCTGGAAATGACGAAGGTGGTGCCGGTGCAGCCATAGGCCATGCCGACCTGCGAGGCGGCGGCGCTGGTCATGGCCCGCGGCACGGTGAGCGGATCCGGGCGCTTGCCGGCCGCCAGGGTCAGCGTGCCGTCCTCGATGGAGCCGATGCCGGCGACCCCGGTGCCGACGATCACCGAGCTGCGATTGCCGAAGGGCATGGCGTCGGCGAGCCCGGCATCGCGCACCGCCTCGTCCGCGGCCATCAGGGCGAAGGCGGTGCAGCGGTCGTAGAATCCGGTCTTCTTGTCGGGGAAGATTTCGGGGAGGTTGAGCTCGGGAATCTGCGCCGCAACCTTGACGGAATTGTTGACGTCGCGGGTAAGCCTGACCGGGCGGGCGCCCGAAATGCCCTGGGAGGCGGCGAGCCAGAGGGCCTCGGCTCCGAGGCCGGCGACCGAGATGGCGCCGATGCCGGTGATGACGACTGGTCTGCCGGGCACGTCAGGCCTGCTTTTCGGCGAGAATGCGCTCTTTGAGAACGGCCAGCAGCCCGCCGACATCCTTCACCTGCGCCAGGCTCTCGTCCATCGGCACGTAGACCGAGAATTTCTCTTCGACCGCCGCCAGAATCATCATGTAGTCGACGCTGGCGATATTGAGCGATTCAAGGGTCGTCTCGGGACCGACGTCGGTCAGGTCGACCATCCCCTCTTTCGCAATGACTTCAACGAGTTGCAGCGTCAGCTCATCCTCTCCAAAGCGGGTCGCAATATCGCTCATTCATCAGCCTTCTTTGGAATTGAGGATCAAGTGGCGCAAGCTATGCGCTCGGCGCCCGCAAGCCAAGGGCCTGCAACAAAGCTGTCCATGGGGCAGGCGCATGCCTGGCAAGTCTCCGGGCCCCCGCCGGCTCCGTCACGCGTTCCTATACCGTCCGTCGTTCCTATACGGTTCCTGGCGCCCTATCTACGCCGTGTTTGCCTGTTGCACAGGATGATTGCCCATGTCTATGCGATATTGCCCCATCTATCACGGATCCAGCCCGACATCATGGTGAACCGTCGCTCCTTCCTGCCAGCCGTCGCGGCCGCGACCCTCGGTTTCGCCGGTCGCGCCTCGGCTCAGCCGCAGAGCCTGCCGCCGATCGTCGCGCGCGGCTCGGAGGTCACGGTCAGCCGTCGCCTGATGGTGGCACGGCCCGATCTGCCGGTGGCGACCGATCCGCACCTCCTGTTCTACGTGCAGCATTCCATCAACCGCAGCCTGATCGTCTATGCCGCACGGCTCGGTCCGGACGGCAAGCTCGATCCGGACCGCCCGGTGGAAGCGTTCTGGCGCCGGTTCGACGAGGAGGGCCAGAAGCGCCAGCTCAATTTCTTCGAACGGGTCTTCGCCTTCGGCGTGTCGTCGCGGCGCATCGGCGAAGGCCGCTATGCGGCGCGCGTCGCCGGCTACCGCGCCCGCGAGGCGATCGTCGATCTGGACGAGCGCGGCCAGCCGCGCGCGCTGCTGAGGGTCGGCGATCGCACGGTGCGTGTCGTCTACGCCTATGCGCAGGCCGACGATGTCGGCTTCATCCCGAAAATCCACTACGTCGACGTATTCGGCTACGATCTCGCGACGGGCGAGGCGATCCGCGAGCGAATCCGACTGGATATGTAGCGAGGGCGAGTGGCGAATGGCGAACCGGGAAGGGAAATGACACGGCGAGGTGCTTGCTATCCCTCGACGCTTCTTGCCTGCTTATTTGCCATTCGCCATTCGCCATTCGCCATTCGCCATTCAGCGCCAGCCGAAATCGTGCCAGAGGCCACGTGGGTAGGGATTTGGCAGGAGGTTGCGCTCGATCCAGCGCCGGATGAGCGGCAGCGGCCGGCCGTTCCCGTCCTTCCAGCTGCCCGCGCAGTGGTGGCGGAAATGGATGTGCCGCGCGAGAGCCGGGATCGCTGCATAGAGATCGGGCGGCAGCCAGTGCACCTGGGCGAGAACGGCGACGTTGCCAGGCCTGCGCCAGTAGAAGTGGCGCGTCAGCGCGCGGGGGCCGGTCATGTCCTCGATGGCATCGGCCCGCCTGAGCGGGGCTGCCGCCAGTCGCCGCAGCGTGGCTGAAACGAGCTCGGCAATGAACGGATGCCCCGCCGGCGCGCCGAACATGCAATTGGCGATCTGGAACGGCCGGGCATAGCCGAGCTCCAGCTGGCGCTGCGGCGTCACTTCGGTTTCGATCGAGAACACGGCCTGCGTCGTGTGGCGGAACGGCTCGATCGGCCGGATACATTCCATGTCGAGATCGGCGTAGAAGCCGCCTTCGCCATGGACCGCGATCAGGCGGAACAGGTCGGCCTTGGCGACGCCGAAGGGCAGCCGGTCGTAGGTCCTGAGCGCCTCGGGCCAGTGCCGCTCGATGAGCGCGCGGCGTCCGGCCTCGTCGTAGAGCCGCATGTCGAGGCCGGGATTGACGCGCCGGATGCCGTCCCGGAACGCCTTGAAACGCGCCGGCGGGTCGAGGGTTTCCCAGGTCTGGTGGAGGATCGCCGGGATCATGCCGGCCGTTCAGGACGAACGGCCGGCCCGTTCGAGCCGGACGAGCAGGACGAAGGCGGCGGCGATCATGGCAAGCGGCATGCCCCAGGCGGCGAAAACGGCGGGGAAACGGCCATATTCCCCGATCCAGACGAAAATATTGGTGGCGACATGCAGGAAGTAGCCGGTCAGTCCGATGGTCATCAGGGCGCCGAAGGCGAGGCGGTGGGGCACCAGCGTCATCGCCAGGGCGGAGGCCAGCACCATCATGCCGAACGGCAGCAGAATTTGGGCGACGCGCACGTGCCACCAGGTCGAATAGCTGGCGGCATCGGGGACGCTGTCGCCGCGGCTCGCCAGCGCGGCGAGCGTCGCCTGGGGCAGATAGCGCGCGTCGATGCCATGATTGGCGAGCCAGAGCGGGTCGAGCGGCAGCGCCACGGCTTCCGTATCGAACCAGCGGGCGTCGTCCGCGCCGGCCGGCGCCGGCCCGCCCGGCCGCGGCGCCGTCCAGCGGCTGCCGTCGCTGAACGTCCAGATCCCGTTGCCCGCCGCGACGGCGCCGCGGGCGGCGATACGCGCCACCAGCCGGCCGTCGGGCGAGACCTCGAAGACCTCCGGCTCGACCAGCCGGCTCTGCCGGTAGTCGAGCCTCGCCCGCACCATCTGGTTGTCGAGCGTGATCCAGCGCGGCTCGGCCTTGAGGCTGCGGTCGAAACGGCGGCCATATTCGCCGATGCCGTGCTCGATCTGGTAGGCGACGGCGAGCGGCCGGAACAGGCCGATCGAGGCCACCTGCACGAGCCCGCAGACCACGCCGACGAGCGCCAGCGGCACCAGGGCCTGCAAAGGCGAGCGGCCGCCGTTCCAGATCACCACGCGTTCGCGCGTCTGCGTCAGGGTGACCTCGGACCAGAACAGGCCGAGAAACGAACCGAGCGGCAGCAGGGTGCCGGTAAGATCGGCAAGACGCAGGGCGATATAGGCCACGAGGTGCCTGACGAGACCGAAGAGGCCCTGGTCCGGCGCGCTGGCGAGGATCCGGTCGGCGCGCGGCGCAACGTCCAGCGTCAGCGCGACGATCAGCAGGGCGGTGATGACGGTGGCGAGGTGGCGGGCATGGGCGAGCGCGATGGTCCGCGTGAACGTGCCGAGCGGCACCAGGCCGAAGCGCCGGCCGGTCGGCTTGGAGGTCAGGCGGGCGAAGGCACCGGTCACGAGCGGTTGAGCCCCGGCCGGGCGATCGCGGAGGAGCGCATGGCGGCGAAACGGGTCATGGCATAGGCGAGCAGGGCGGCCATGACGGCCAGGAAGGCGAGCATGGCAAGGACACTGCCGCCGAGCGGGCCGCCCGGCGCGGCAAGGCCGCCGAGTGCGACCGTGCCGACAATCTCCGTCGCCATCAGCCCGGCGCAGGCGAGCGGCAGCACGAAGGCCTGGTTGAAGCGGGTGGTGAAGGACAGCGCGAGGATGGCGATCAGCGGCGCGAGCAGACAGAGCAGGCTGCGGCCGATCCGCTTGCCGAGCTCCAGCCGGTGGCCGTCATTGGTCCCGGCCGAGAACAGCAATTCGCCGGTCGTCAGCTCGGCGACGTTGCGGCTGCGCGGGTCGAATGGGACGACGTCGTTGATGACCAGCGTCTGCTGGGTGGAGCTGCCGCGCAGCGAGGAGACCGGTGCGGTCGGCGGTCGGCCGGTGCGCGGCGCCTCCGCCCCTGCGGAGGCGAATTCGTCGACCGAGAAGTCGTAGAGATGCAGCGAGACCCGGCCGGTTTCGCTCGGTCCGGTCAGGCTGGCGCCGTTGGCCACGACCACCCGCTCGCGGCCCGGCCCGTCCTCCTGGCGCACGAACAGGCGCGGCCGGCCTTCGCCGCCGGCCCGCGGCGTCACCACCACGGTGCCCACCCGCGTCTCGAACAGCCGGTTGGCGCTCACCGTATTGCCGGCGAGCGCGTCGTATTGGGCGGTAAACATGACGAGCCGGAAGGCATAGCGCGACAGGGGATCGATGAAGCCGCCGATGAAGACAGTGGCGAGCTGCGCGCCGAGCCCGAGCCCGAGCACCAGCCGAATCAGTCCGTGCGGGGGAATGCCGAGGCTCGACAGCATCAGAAATTCGCGATCCTCGCGCATGGCGAGCGCCACGCGGTAGACGGCGATCAGGACTGCGGTCGGCAGCGCCAGCTCGAACACTTCCGGAAGCAGCGCGGCCATCATGACCAGCGTCTTGGACAGTGGCGCCTGGATCTTCAGGACCTCTTCCAGAAGGCCGGATATGAGCTTTTCGGAAACGAAAATGCACTCGATCAGCAAAAGGACCAGGCCGACCTGCAGGGCGACGTCGCGGGCGATGCGCCGCGCCTGCTGGCGCGGGAAGCGGTGCGACCGGTCCGCGCCGCGCGGCGTCCATGCATCACGCCAGGCGGGGCCGCGCGGGGCGGCGGTCTCTCCGACGATATCCTGGCGCGGCCGCATGTGCCTGATCTAATCCCTTTGCACGCGGATTGCACCATTGCCGCCATGGCCTGTCAGCCGACAAAGCGATAGACAGCATGCGGCGGGCCCGGCGCACGGGCGGGCAGGCCTTGCGGAACGGGGAGAACCGGGTGCGGATCGTCGAAGTTGCGACGCGAAAAGATCTGAAGCGCTTCGTCCAGGTCCCGCGGCATCTCTATTCCGGCCTCGCCGGCTTCGAGCCGCCCCTGGATTTCGAGCGGATGCAGCTGCTCGACCCCAAGCGGGCGCCCTTCTTCGGCCATGGCGAGGCGGCCTTCTGGCTGGCGCTCGACGCGGCCGGTCGGCCGCTCGGCCGCATTTCGGCGCAATATGATCGGCTGACACCGCCGGAGCGGGCCCATATCGGCCATTTCGGCTGCCTGGAGGCGGTCGACGACGGGGCGGTGGTGGCCGCATTGATCGCGACGGCACGCGATTGGCACGCCCGTCGCGGCCGGCGGATCCTGCAGGGACCCTATACCTTCTCGATCAACGAGGAGGCGGGTCTGCAGGTCGAGGGGCAGGAGCATGGCGCCATGATCCTGATGCCGTGGCATCCGCCCTATCTCGGCGCCCATGTCGAGGCCGCCGGCCTCGTTCCGGTCAAGGACCTGCTCGCCTATGTGATCGATCTCGACCATGCCGCGAAATGGCGCGGCATGACGGTCGCCAAGGCCTCCGGCCAGGGACAGATGACCACGCGCATGCTCGACCTGACGGCGCTGGACCGCGAGGCGGAGCTGATGACGGAGCTGTTCAACGCGTCCTGGAACGACAATTGGGGTTTCGTGCCGCTCGCCGCGCCGGAGCTTGCCACCCTGCTCAAGGTGTCGCGGCCGATCCTGAGGGCCAATCACGCCACCTTCATCGAGGTCGATGGCAAGGTGTCCGCCTTCGCCTTCGGCCTGCCGAACGCCTACGAGCTGTTCCGCGGCCTGGACGGCCGCCTCCTGCCGTTCAACTGGGCGCGGGCAGCCTACCGCCTCCTGACCCACCGTTTCGACAGCTACCGGTTCACCCTGCTCGGCGTGCGCTCGGATCTGCGCGATACGACCTTCGGCGCGCGGCTGCCGATGGCGGCGATCGCCCAGCTGTTCTCGCAGAACCGCAATCCCGGCTCGCTCGAAATGAGCTGGATCCTCGACGACAACACCCGCATGCGCCGGATCATCGAGCGCATCGGCGGCACGGTGTACAAGCGCTACCGCCTCTACGGCGATGCCGGCCCGGCGGGCGGTGACGCCGAGGCGCCGGCCGGGGCCGCGCCATGAAAGGCGAGGCTGCGGCCCCCTTGCGGCGGCTCGACCGGGCGTTCCTTGCGGCGGCCCCCGCCCATTGGATCGCGCTCTCCGGCGGGGCGGGGCTCGTGCCCAAGGCGCCCGGCACGGTCGGCGCGCTGGTCGGCCTTCCCCTGGGCTTCGGCCTTGCCGCCGCCGGCCCGCTCGCCGCGCTGGCGCTCGTCGTGCTCTTCGGCCTGATCGGCATCTGGGCCTGCGGTGCGACCGCCAGGGCCGCCGGCGTCCACGACCACCAGGCGATCGTCTTCGACGAGACCTGGGCCATGGCCGCTGTCGTCGCGTTCGGACCGCCGGGCCTCGTGGCGGCTGTCGCGGGCTTTGCCGCCTTCCGCCTGTTCGACATCGCCAAGCCCTGGCCGATCGGCTGGGCCGACGATCATGTCGAAGGAGGTCTCGGCATCATGCTGGATGACGGGTTGGCGGCGCTCTATGCGCTCGCCGGCCTTCACGTCCTGGCCCGTTTCGGCTGGCTGGCCTGAGCCGGCCTCAGACGAGGCCGATGAGCACACGTGCCGCGAGCAGGGCACAGGCGAACGCTACACCAAGGCTGGTGCCTTCCACAAAGGTCGTCATGTCGGCAACCTCACGCATTACACGGTGCTGACAATCGCAGGATTTGGTGAACGAAACGTGGATGGCCGGCGCCGCCACCGGCTACAGCTCGAAACCGGCGCCGAGATAGGCGTCCTGCACCCGCTGGTCGCCGACGATCCGGTCGACCGGGCCGGCGGCCAGGATGCGGCCGCCGTCGATGATATAGGCGCGGTCGACGAGGCCGAGCGTCTCCCGCACATTGTGGTCGGTGATCAGCACGCCGATGCCGCGCGTCGTCAGCCGGCGCACCACGAGGCGCATTTCCGTCACCGCGATCGGATCGACGCCGGCGAAGGGTTCGTCGAGCAGGATGAACGAGGGATCGCTCGCCAGGGTCCGGGCGATTTCGAGCCGCCGCCTTTCGCCGCCCGACAGCGATCCCGCGCGCGAGCGCCGGACATGGTCCAGCCCGAATTCGGCGATCAGCGTGCCGAGCCGTTGCTCGCGGGCGGCGGCATCGGGCATCAGCGATTCGAGCACGATCAGGATATTGTCGTCGACGCTGCTGCCGCGGAAGATCGACGGCTCCTGCGGCAGATAGCCGAGGCCGAGCCGGGCGCGGGTGAACAGCGGGAAGCCGGTAATATCGACGCCGTCGAGCGTCACCAGGCCCGAATCGGGCACGAGAAGGCCGGCGATCATGCCGAAAGTGGTGGTTTTGCCCGCCCCGTTGGGGCCGAGCAGGCCAACCACTTCACCGCGCCGCAAGGCAAGATCCACCCCCAGCACGACCGGGCGGCCGCCATGGGCCTTGGCGATCCGGCGGGCGACGAGCATGGGCTACCTTTCAGGGCGCGCGGGCATCATGGCGATGCCCCGGCCCGGTCAGGCCCCTGCGATGAACGAGACCGTGAGATCCCGCGCCTCGGGGTCGGTGAACTGCTGCGGCGGCGACTTCATGAAATAGCTGGACGGGCCGATCACCGGGCCGCCGACGCCGCGGTCGAGGGCGATCTTGGCGCAGCGCACGGCATCGATGACGACGCCGGCCGAATTGGGCGAGTCCCAGACTTCCAGCTTGACTTCGGCATTCAGCGGAACGCCGCCGAAACCGGTGCCTTCGAGCCGGATATAGGCGATCTTGCGATCGTCGAGGAACGGCACGAAATCGCTCGGGCCGATATGGATGCGGTCGGAGGCCAGCGGCACGTCGATCTGGCTGTTGACGGCCTGGGTCTTGGAAATCTTCTTCGACTTCAGCCGCTCGCGTTCGAGCATGTTCAGGAAGTCCGTATTGCCGCCGAAATTGAGCTGATAGGTGCGTTCGATCTTCACCCCGCGGTCCTCGTAGAGGCGGGCAAGCACCCGGTGCAGGATGGTGGCGCCGACCTGGCTCTTGATGTCGTCGCCGACGATCGGCAGGCTCTTTTCCGCGAACCGCTTGGCCCAGGCCGGGTCGGAGGCGATGAAGACCGGCACGCAGTTGATCAGGCCGCAGCCGGCGGCGAGGGCCTGCTCGGCATAGAACTCGCTCGCCTTCTGCGAACCGACGGGCAGATAGGAAATGATCACGTCGGCACGGGCCGCCTTCAGCGCGGCGGCGACGTCGACTGGCGCCTCGGTCGATTCGTGCACGACCTCGACCAGGTGCTTGCCGATGCCGTCGAGCGTCGGGCCGCGCTGCACGATGACGCCGGTCTCGGGCACGCGCGCGAACTTGTAGGTGTTGTTGGGCGCAGCGAAAATGGCTTCGCTCAGGTCGTGGCCGACCTTGCGGCCGTCGATATCGAAGGCGGCGACGACCTCGATGTCGCGGATATGGTAGGGACCGACCTCGACGTTCATGAGGCCGGGAATCGCCTCGTCCGGCTTGGCGTCCTTGTAAAAATTCAGGCCTTGAACGAAGGATGAAGCGCAATTGCCGACGCCAACGATGGCAACCCGAATGACGGCTCGTGACACGAATAATCTCCAGGCGCTCTGGCCGAAGACTGCCGACCGCGCGGCATTCTTATACTTCATTGTCCTGTCATTAAAAGCCACCGCGTGCTGATCGTCACCGGCGCGACCGGCCTTCTGGGCAATACCGTGCTGCGTCAGGCGCAAGGCCGTGGCATCGCGGCCACAGCGCTGTTGCGGCCGACGAGCCCGCAGCGCCCGCTCGAGGGCCTCGGCGGGCCGGTGATCCGGGCCGATCTAAATGCCGATGCGCTGGAAGGTCTCGTCGCGGGTGCCCGCGCGGTCATCCATGCGGGCGCGCGCGTCGCCATCGGCCGGCGCGACCTTGCCGCCTACAGGGCCGACAATGTCACGCCGACGGCAAGGCTTGCGGCGGCCTGCCGCGCGGCCGGGGTGCGGTTCCTGTTCGTATCGAGCGTCGATACGCTGACCTGGGGCAGCCGCGAGGCACCGGGCGATGAGACCATGCTGGCGCCGGGGCCGGTCGAAAGCGCCTATGCGACCTCCAAGCGCGAAGCCGAGGCCGCCGTGATGGCCGAGGCCGCGCGCGGTCTGGACGCTGTCATCGTCCATCCCGGCTTCCTGGTCGGCGCGTGGGACTGGAAACCGTCCTCGGGCCGGCTGATCCTGCAGGTTGCGCGGGCGCCCCTCGTGCCCGCGCCGCCGGGTGGCAACGACTTCTGTCATGCCGGCGATGTGGCCGATGCCGTCATCGCGGCCGCCCTGGAGGCGCCGGCCGGCGGCCGCTACGTGCTTGGCGGCGAAGCCTTGACCTATGCGCAGGCCTTCCGGCAGATCCGGGAGGCCGCCGGCCGGCCGCGACGGGTGGCGGAGGTGCCGGTCTGGCTGGTGCGCGCGGCGGGCGCCGCCGGCGATCTCGCTGGCCTGCTGGCCGGCCGGGAGCTCGATTTCAACGGAACCAGCGCGGCCATCGCCTGCCTGCCGCATCACTGTTCCAGTGCCAGGGCGATGCGCGAGCTCGGCTACCGGCCCCGGCCGGCGGCCATCGCCTTCGCCGAGGCCTGGGCCTGGTATGTCCGACAGGGCTATGCATGACCGACTCCCTCTTCCCCGCACCGGCCGGCCGGCTGAAGATCGCCTTCGTCAGCGACTGGTTCCTGCCACGGCTCGGCGGGATCGAGCTGCAGATGCGCGATCTCGCGCTGGAACTGCGTGCCGAGGGCCATGAGGTCGAGGTGATTGCCGGCGTCGACGGCCCGGCCGACGTCGACGGCATCAAGGTTCTGCGCCTGCCCGGTCCGCGCCTGCCGGGCGGCGGCATTGCCGTGACGCCGAGGCCGTTCCAGGCGCTCGGGGAAGCCATCGGCGCCAGTGGCTACGACGTGATCCACGCCCATTGCGGCATCATCACCCCGGTCGCGCATGCCGCGCTCCATATTGCCGCCCGGCGGCGGCTGCCGGCGGTTGCGACCTTCCATTCGGTCCTGCGCTATTACGACCTGCCGCTGAAGCTGCTCGACCGCGCGTTCGGCTATTCCCGCTGGCCGGTGCGTTATGTCGGCGTCTCCTCGGTGACGGCCGAGGCCATGCGGCCGCTGACCGGCGGCCGTCCCGTCGCGGTCATTCCGAACGGCATCGACCTCGACTGGTGGCGCAGGCCCGCCGGGTCCGCAAGGGACGGGGCGGCAGGCCGCCCGGTGGAGTTCGTCTCGGTCATGCGGCTCGAAAAACGCAAGCGCCCCCGGGCCCTCGTGCTGGCCTTCGCCGCGGCGCTCGAGGGTTTGCCGTCGCAGGCCGCCCGGCTGACCATTGTCGGCGACGGCGGCGAACGGGCGGGGCTCGAAAAGCTGGTGGCGGCGCGCGGGCTGGCCGACCGGATCCGCTTTGCCGGCAGCCGTCCGCGCCCCGAGATCCGCGATCTCCTGCATGGTTCGGACGTCTTTGCGCTGGCATCGCGCCTGGAGGCCTTCGGCATTGCCGCGCTGGAGGCGCGCGCCGCCGGCCTGCCGGTCATCACGCTGAAGGCCTCGGGCGCGCGCGATTTTCTCGATGACGGCAAGGACGCCCTGCTTGCCGAGGACGACAGCCAGCTTGCCGATGCGCTGCGGCGCCTCGTCCTCGATCCGGCGCTGCGCGGCAGGCTTGCCGCGGCGGCGGCGGTCAGGCCCGAAGGGGTCGATTGGACGCATGTCGGACCGCGTTATCTCGCCGAATACCGGGCCGCGATCGCAGCCGCTGGAGAGTGAGCCTGGTCCGGGCCGGCGTCACGCCGCTGCCCTCATCGAGGCTTGACAACCCATGGTTCATTCTGCCGCTGTTGCACGTGGAAACGGATAGGCTCGGCGCATGTCCCGTTCGGCCCAGGCCCTGTCGGCGCGAAATCCCGTGGCGGTGGCGGTCGGCCTGCCGGACGCGCCGGTCCTGAGGGCGCGCGCGGCCCGCGGCACGGGCATGGAGTTTCTCGAGCTCGACTGCCAGCGCCGCAACGCCGGCATTACCGGCGCCGTGCGCGAAAATGCCTTCCTGTTCGCACTGCAGCTCGAGCGGTCCGTCGATTTCGATCTCTACGCCGACGGCAAGTCGATCGAGCCGCGCGATTTCGACGCCGGAACGGTGGCGATCTTCGACCTGCGGATGAATCTCGCCTCCGACCTGCGGGATCCATTCCACGCCGTGAATTTCTACATGCCGCACAAGGCGCTGCTGGCCCTGGGCGAGGAGGGCGATGTTCCAAGGCATATCCAGGAGCTTCGCCACACCGTCGGCGGCACCATTCGCGACCCGGTCGCGCGCGATCTGCTGCTGGCGATGCGACCGGCGCTCGCAAGGCCGGGCGAGACGTCCGGGCTGTTCGTCGACCATGTGGCCCTGGCCCTGTCGATCCACCTTGCCTGCGGCTATGGCAATGTCGCCCAGCTGCCGCGGCTCTGGGGAGGCGGGCTTGCGCCCTGGCAGGAGCGCCGGGCCAAGGACCTGATCGATGCCAATATCGACGGCGACCTGACCCTGGAGGTGCTGGCGAGCGCCTGTGGCCTTTCAAAGCGGCACTTCACGCGGGCTTTTCGTCAATCGACGGGGATGGCGCCGCATCAATGGCTGCAAGGCCGGCGGATCGACCGGGCGAAGCAGCTTCTGCAGCGCTCTGTCGTTCCGCTGGGTGATATTGCGCTCGCCTGCGGCTTTGCCGACCAGAGCCATTTCACCAGGGCGTTCGTCCGCGCCGTCGGCGCCTCGCCCGGCAAGTGGCGGCGCAGCCGGTCCGGATAGTTCTGGCCCGATCGTCCAAGATGTGGCCGTTTCGTACAGGATCGCGCGCTGCCGCCTTCCTAGCATCCCTGCGTCAACCTTCAGACAAGGGGAACGTGGATGTCGACTGTGCTGACTTTGCTTGCCGCGGCTTCGGCCGTCGGCGTGGGCGCCGCCGCCAGGGGCGAGGCCGCCAATGCCACGTCCGTCGTGCTGGTGCATGGCGGTTTCGTGGACGGTTCGGGATGGCAGGGGGTCTACGACATCCTGCGCAGCGACGGCTACGACGTGACGATCGTCCAGAATCCGACCACGTCGCTCGCCGATGACGTCGCCGTCACCAGGCGCGCCATTGCGGCCGCGCCGGGCCAGGTCGTCCTGGTCGGCCATTCCTATGGCGGCGTCGTCGTCTCCGAGGCCGGCACCGATCCGAAAGTGGCGGCGGTCGTCTATATCGCCGCCTTCGCGCCGGATGCTGGCGAATCGGTGGCGAGCCTGATCGCCGATCCGGCGCCGGGCGCGCCGGTGCCGCCGATCCTGCCGCCGGTCGACGGTTTCCTGTTCCTGGACCAGGCGAAATTTGCCGCCTCGTTCGCTGCCGACGTCGCCCCAAACCTCGCCGCGTTCATGGCCCGGTCGCAGGTTCCCTGGGGCGTCGCGGCCCTCGACGGCAAGGTGACGGCCCCGGCCTGGAAGACGAAGCCGTCCTGGTATCTCGTCGCCACCGAAGACCGGATGATTCCGCCCGAGGCCCAGCGCCAGATGGCCGGCCGCTGCGGCGCGACCGTCTCGGAGGCGAGGGGCAGCCACGCCATCTATGTCTCGCAGCCGCAGGCGGTGGCCGCCGCGATCGCCGCCGCGGCGAAGGGCGCCGGGCGGGTGCGCAGCTAGGATAACTTGCCGGCTTCGCCCCTCTTCCGCGCGGGAGGTGCGAAGGGGGGCGACGTCAACCTTTCGTTCCGCGCCGACCGGGGAGCGGCGCGCGGACAGGTAGGCCGTGCCCGATCAGGCCGCCACGCCGGCGCGTTCCGCCCGATAGCGGCCCGGGCTGCTGCCGAACATGCGCTTGAAGGCCAGGCTGAAGGCCGTGTCGGACTCGTAGCCGATGGCCGCGGCGATGGCGGCAAGGTTCGTGTTCTCGCTCCGGAGGGCGTTGCGCGCGATCGTCATGCGCCAGCGCGTGAGATATTCGAGCGGAGCGAGGCCGACGAGGCCCTTGAACCGCTCGGCGAAGGACGTCCGCGACATGCCCGCCGCGCTGGCGAGATCAGCCACCGTCCAGCGCCGCGCGACGTCATCGTGCATGAGCTGCAGCGCCGTGCCGATCTGCCGGTCGGTGAGCGCGCCGAGCCAGCCCTGCGGCCGCCCGTCGCCGGCAAGGTAGGCGCGCAGGATGTTCACGAGCACGATGGAGCACAGGCCAGCTCCGATCGCGGCCCCTCCGAGCCGCACAGTTTCGGTTTCGTAGGTGATGAGGTCGAGCGTCGCGCGCAGGGCGCGAGCCTGGGGCAGGTGCCCGGGGATATGAACCAGCGGCGGCAGCGACGTCAGCAGCAGCCCGCTCGTTTCGTCGTCGAAGGTGAAGCGGCCTCCGGTGCCGACGGTACGGCCCTCGCCGCCATCGAAGCGGACGACGCCGTCCGGCTGCAGATGTTCTTCCATGAAAGCGAGGCCGTCCATCGGCGTCGCGGCTGGGTCGCTGGCGAAACAATAGGGACCGCCGTGGCTCAGGAGATAGAAGTCGCCAGCGGCGAGCCTGAGCGGTGCGGTGACGCCCTCGATCCAGAGCCAGCGAATGCCCTCGATGATCCCGCCGAACTTCATGTGCCGGTAGTCGGGAAAGCGGAGCGCCCAGGAGCCGGACGCCTCCAGGCGGCGCGACAGAAAACTCTGGACCTGCAGAAGCGATAGCACATCCGCCAGCGGATCGTGGAGCGCAGTTTCGGACGATCTCATAGGTTTCATGGCTATTCAATTATGGTGCGTACGGCATCGGGAGGCAAGAATGCGCGATATCGATCGGAATGGAGGACGCCATGCGCATTCTGCAGCAAGCTTTCCGGGTCTATGCGGAGACCGAACAGTTCGACGCGGTGATCCAATTTTATGAGGGGCTTCAGGGCGTCGTCTGCGAAAGGCGGCTCATCATCGCCGAAAACGGCATGTCGGTCGCAAAGGTCGGCCGGTTTCTGATCCTGGCCGGGACCAGCGCGCAGATCGACGCCGTGCGGCATGTCGGGGCGATCTTCTATCTCGACAAGCTCGATGAATTTGCCGTCTGGCTCGATCGGCACAAGATCGAGATCATTCACAAGCCCCGGGCCGTGACCGGCGGGCGCAACCTGACCGCGCGCCATCCCGACGGTCTTGTCGTCGAATATTTCGAGGCGGGGTGACACCATGAAGGCGTGGAAGCTCGATCGCCTCGGCGGCACGCTCGCTTTCGTCGACGTGCCGGTTCCGCAGGTCCGTCCAGGAAGCGTTCTCCTGCGCGTGGAGACGCAGTCCCTGATGTCCTACCTCAAGCCCTATGTCGACGGGGCGCTCAGGGCCTATCGCGCGCCGGAGCATTTCGTTCCCGGTGGCAATGCCATCGGCATCGTCGAAGCGGTCGGCGCCGATGTCTGGCACGTGCGCCCCGGCCTGCGCGTCGTCGCTTCATCCCATCTGGTCGCTCGGGAGAACGTATCGGAACCGGGGCAGATCCTGATCGGCGTCACGTCGCCCGATGCCTTCGGCGACCGGCTGCAGCAGTCCTGGAAGGACGGCACACTCGCCGAATACGCATTGTTCCCGGCACAGGCCGTGACGCCCATCGAAGGGCTCGACGATCACGACCTGCCGCGGCTGACCGCCGTCACGCGCTGCGTCGTGCCTTATGGCGGGCTCGTGCGCGGACGACTGGCGGCCGGCGAAACGGTCGTCGTCAACGGCGCAACCGGAGCGTATGGCACGGCCGGCGTGATGGTGGCGCTGGCCATGGGGGCTGCGCGGGTCGTGGCCGCCGGGCGCAATGCCGACATGCTGAGCGAGCTTGCCAGGGTCGCCGGTCCGCGCGTCCGGCCGGTCGCCCTGTGCGGCACGGTGGCGAGGGACGCGGCCGCGCTCCGGACTGCCGCGGGCGGCGGCGCGCATCTTGCCTTCGACATGGTGGGCCATGCGAGCGACCCGAACTCCACGCTTGCGGCGCTGGGCGCGCTGCACCGCGGCGGCCGTCTCGTGCTGATGGGCAGCAGCGCCGTCCCGGTGCCGCTCGATTATCTCCAGGTCATGTTCAACAATTGGGAGATCATCGGAAACTTCATGCACGCTCAGGATGCCTATCTGCCGCTGCTGGCGCTGGTGCGTTCCGGCCTGCTCGATCTCGGCCCGATCAGGCCCCAGGTCTTCGCTCTTGCCGACCTCGAACGCGCAATGGCGGCCGCCGGCCGCGCGGGAAGCTTCGACCTGGTGGTCGTAACCGGGCCGGGCTGACCAAGGCGGAACAGGCCGCATCCCGCGACCGGCTGATGATCGGGAGGCAGTCGGCCTCGATCTGGCGTTCGTCGGAGCCGAGCCTCGGTGCAAGAACCGCCGGCGGTGTTCGCCTATGCGTGTTTGATCGGCGGCAATCTGTCGAGCACGGCTTGCGGCAGCGTCGGGCGGATGATCAGGCGGCGGATGTGCTGCCAGCCTGCGCCGAAGGTGACGATCAGCGCGCCGACCACCAGCAGGATCAGGGCGAAGGGCGGCACGCCGGTGCTGCTCGCCGTCGAATGGATCAGCGTGTAGATGCCGAGCGAGCCGAAATAGGCGAGCGTCGGCACCAGCAGCGACCGCCTGTCGATGGCGAGCGCCACATAGACGAAGGCGACGATGAGCACGGCCAGCATGACCGTGGCGTTCGCATCGGGCTGGATGCGGCCCATGACGACGTCCTGGCCCGTGGCCATGATGAACAGCGGATGCACCAGCATCGGCGCCGACACGACATGCAGCCAGAAGGCGCAGTCGGACCAGACCTTGCGCCGCTCGCGGTCGGAGATGTCGAGCGCGACCGCCGTGCCGAAGACGATCAGGCCGCAGACGAGCGGCATATAGAGGGCGGCCCGCACCAGCTCCGGCACGTCCGCGAGCCTCGGCAGGGCAACCGCCCCGGTCGTCACCCCGTCATAGAGCAGCAGGGCGGTCTGCAGAAAGGCGAGCAGGGTGGCGGCGATCGCAAAGATGCCGGCGAGGATGGGAACCTTGAAGCGCCAGAAGTAGAGCGCGACGGCCACCATGACGCCGCCGAGGAAGAGATAGCCGGCGCTCGAGACCTGCTGGCGCAGAGCCAGCAATTGCCAGATCGATTCCGGTTTCTGGATCGGATGGCGTGCCAGGATCTCCAGCCCCAGCGCCACGCCGAAGGACAGGACGAAGAACAGGCTGAGCACCGTCGACGACAGCTTCATGCGGTGCTGGCGCGTGACCACTTCGGCGAGTGCCCAGGAAAACGCGGCGACCAGCGCGGCGATCCACGCTCGCCGGTCCGGCAGCAGCGTGGTGAGCACGAAATAGAAGCCGACCGTCAGCAGGACGCTGCCGACGGTGACGAAGAGGTCGTTGCCGCCGCCGATCAGCCGCAGGTTTTCCTCGGCTGAGCCCGCATCGTCCGCCGCACCTGGAAAGCTGCGGCGCTCCAGCGCATCGAGCTGATCGCGCTGCTGCGCCGTGATCACGCCCTGCGCGACCGCGCTGTCGAGTGTTTCCCGGCTGATCACGACAGGCTCTCCGTCATCATGCGGCACCCGGCCCGGCTTGCACCGCGTCCGGCGGGCCATCGAGGCCCGGGCCCGGGGCGAGTGGTTCTCGCGGATCACATGACCGGCGCCGCGTTCGAACGCGGCGGGCGGTTTCCGTCACGCGCCGCCGCGCTTGCCGCCGCCCGGCAGGGCCACGGCGAGATAGCCGACACCGACGAAGCTCGCGAGGAAGCTCGCCGCATGCTGCAGCACGGCGGCCGCCGCAGCGAGCGGCAGCGGCACGCCGAGATACTGATAGCAGAAGATCACCGCAGCTTCGTAGACGCCGAGATTGCCCGGCGAGATCGGCGCCATCGTGGCAAGACCGAGCGCGGCGGTCACCAGCACGGCGGCGCTGAAGGAAGGCTCGATGCCGACGGCGAGCTGCACGGCGACGACGGCCGCCACCTCCACCGCCTTCTTGGCGACGGCAAGCAGCACGACGGCCAGCGCCAGCAAGGGCTGGCGCAGCGTCTCCAGATGGTCGACGAAATCGGCAAGGTGCCGGGCGAGCGCCGCGGCGCGCGGTCCGAAGGTCTGGCTGACGGTCCGCACCAGATTGCCGCTGCGGGCGGCGACCAGCATGGCGACCAGAAAGGTGACGATGACGCCGGCGAAGGCCAGCATGGCCGTGCGCATCCAGTCCGGCAAGGGCACGAGCGCCGCGGCCAGCGCCAGCGTGCCGAGCTTGACGAGACCGGTCAGCAGCTGGTCGATGGCGTAGAGGGACATGGCGGCGGTCGCCGGCAGGCCGGCCCGCACCATCAGGAAGCCGACCGCCGCGACCGTGCCGGCGATGGGCACGGAATTGTTGGCCGTCGAGGTCAGCGCCGTCACCTGCGCCATGCGCGCCAGGGTCGGCCGGTGCGCCGAGGGGGCGAGCAGCCACCATTCGACGATCCAGAGCGGCCAGCCGCCGACGACGATCAGGAAGGCGGCGAGGGCCCATTGCCATTTGGCGCCACGGAAGGCCGCGACGATTTCGGCCCAGGGCAGGGTGGTCGCCGCGAGCACCAGGAAGCCGGCAAGCACCAGCCAGCCGACGGCCCACCACAGGCGCGGCGAGGCGAGACGCCTGCGCCAGGCCGGGGTTCCGGCCGTGGTCACGGCCGGCCGGCGGCGTCGGCCGCGGGGGCGAAGGCTGCCGTCCGGGCGCTCGCCCTGGCCGTGCCGAGGTCGCGCATGGTGGTGAAGGTCGCGCCGCGCGCCTTGAAGAAGCCGATCACCGAGGCGAGCGCGTCGAGGGCCGGCTGGCCGGTGCGGAAACGGCAGTCATAGCGCAGGTCCGTCCGGGTGAAATCGACGAATTCCCAAGGATGGACGAACAGCACCACGGGATCGGCGAGGCGGCCGAGGAAGAATTCGCGGATGATGCGGGGGATCCGCAGGGCGCTGGAGGTGATCGAGGCCGGGATCCGGATCAGGCCCGGCGCATTTTCCGCGCCCGGCACGTCGCGCTTGTATTTGGCCTGCGAGGAATCGAGCGTGAAGCCCTCGGCCGCGAGCAGGTCGAGATAATGGCCGGGAAAGCGCAGATAGGGCGCGCGGAACGAGGTGACCTCGGCAAAACCGCGCAGGCGGCGCGCCGAATCGCCGATCTCGTGGGCGGCGCTTTCGCGCGACATCCAGTCGAAGCGCTGGTGGCTGATGCCGTGGCAGCCGAGCTCATGGCCGCCGGCGACGATCGCCTCCACGGCCTGCGGGTGCAGGCGGGCGGTGTCTCCCGTCGTGAACCAGGTGACCGGGATCGCCTCGCGGGCGAACAGGTCCAGGAGCTTCGGCGCGCCCTCGGTGACGCCGCGCCACGTCCACAGGAAGGGCGGGCAGTCCGGCTCCATGTCGACGGTGAGCGCGACGCGCAGGGGTGGGAAGGCTGGTAACGACATCGGCCGGGCTCTTAGCACGGCCAGGCCCGCCGGGCCACCGGTGGTGGGGGCGCCCTTCCGGCTCACCACCAGCGGGCGAAGAGGTCGATGGCGATGCGGTCGTTGTGGCCGGAACTGTTCGGCCCTTCGGTCAGCGAGGCGAGTGCGGAGGCGCGTGTTTCGATCGGCAGGCCCTTGGCCGGAATCACCAGCCGCCGCACGCCGCGCCGGGCAAGGTGGCCGGAAAACCAGACATCGTCGACGAAACGCACTTCCGGCGGCTGCCCGTCGAAGGAATGGACCGCGGCGTCGAAGGCGCCGGGCGGCACCAGATAGCCCCAGGTGCCGAGCAGGATGTCGACCGGGGTCGGTTCGGCGACGCCGGTCGCGAAAATGTGGGGAAAACGTTTGGCCCTGACGCCGTCGACGATGCGCCAGCCGCGCCAGCCTATCGCCGCGTCCGGATGGGCGCGGTGGCCGGCCAGCAGCTGTTCGAGGAAGTCGACCGGGTAGATGACGTCGTCGTCGACCACGATCACCGCAGCTCCCGGCTCGGCCGACAGGGCCGGCAGGAGCTTGGTGGCAGGCCCCTCGTCGGTGGTGGTCAGGACCTCGACGCCATCGGGCACGGGGCCTGGCTCCGGATAGGCGCGGCCGGTGCGGCGCGAGACGGCTGGCCGCCAGACGATGATGCGGTCGGCCGGCACGGTCTGGTCGATCAGGCTGCGCAGCACCGGCGCGAGCTTGTCCAGGCGCTCCGGCACGGTGGTCAGCGACACGACCAGCCGCTCCGGCCGTTCCGGCCTCGGCCGGGGCGCGGGGGCCTTGCGGATGAGCCGGCGCGCCCGGGCGATGTCGCGCGCCAGCCGCACCGGCGTCATCCGGCGAAAGCGCATGAAGGTATTGGCAAGCCGGCTCGCCGGCGCCGTCGGCCGTCCGTTGGCTTTGTCCATCTTCACCTGGGCCGCCTTTTCGGGCAGTGACGGGCGGCGACCGGCGCGGCGGCCATGCGGCCGGACCGGGGGGCGCTGGAATGAACGTTTGACGGACCGGGTGACGGATCCGTAGACGGAACGGGCTTTGCTCGATAGCACATGGGTGCTGGATAGCATCTGGCCGACGAAACGGGGAGCCGAGTTGATCATGCGCAATTGGGCCGCGCGCCTGCTTGGGCACCTGGAGCAGGGCGTCTCCGTCCAGGATATCGGCCGCAGCGCCCCCTTCACCGCGGGCCTCGGGCGGATCGCGGCCGTGCTGGCGCGGACCGGCGTGACGCCGAACAAGCTGACGGTGATTTCGCTCTTTCCGGCCCTCGGTTCGGCCACGGCCGCGGCGCACGGCCTGTTCGGCTGGGCCGCGGCGCTGCTGCTCGTCAGCGGTCTGTTCGACATGCTCGACGGCCCGCTCGCCCGGCTCACCGGCACGGCGAGCCGCTTCGGGGCCCTGCTCGATTCGACGATCGACCGGATTGCCGACGCCGCCCCGCTGGTCGGCCTCGTGCTGTTCTATTCGACCAGCGGCTGGCCCGCGATCCTGCCGGCGCTCGCATTGCTGGCAGGCTATACGGTTTCTTATGTCCGCGCGCGCTGCGAGGGCCTGAACGTCGCCCTGCCGCCGCTCTGGATGCGCCGCGGCGACCGCATGATCCTGATGGCGGTCTCGCTGAGCGCGGGCAGTTTCGTGCCGGCCCTGGCGCTCGTCGGCATCGGCCTGGTGGCGGTCCTGAGCGCCGCCGCGGCGGCCGATGCGCTGCGCGTCGCCCGGCAGGTGCTGCTGCACGGCCAAAACTCTCCCGGCGGCCGCGCCTGATGGAGCGCTTCGGCCAGCATGTCGTCGGCCTGTGGGGCCGCTGGTGGTTCGTGCCGCTCATCCCGACCGTGCATGCCGGCCTCATGGCGGCGCTCGGCACGCTCCGGCCCGAGCACATCCTGGTGGCGGCGGGTATAGCCGGCCTCGGATTTGCCAGCCGGCCGACGCGGCTGCTGGTCGCCGCGGTCTTTCCGGCGCTGCTCGTCGGCCTCGCCTATGACCTCATGCGTTTCGTCACGCCGTTCTTCGTGCGCCCCGGCCGGGTCTGGGGCTGCGAGATGCGCGCCATCGAGCTGAGCCTGTTCTCGGTCGGCCCCAACACCACGCTGCCCGACTTCTTCCATCTCCACAATGCGCCGGTCTTCGATCTTCTGTTCGCGATCCCCTATGCCGGCTTCATCTATATCGCGGCGCTCTATGCTCTCTATCTGTTCGTGCGCGACCGCGAGCGCGGCTATGTCTATCTCTGGGCTTTCGCGATCTGCCATTTCATCGGCTTCGCCATCTACATGGCCGTGCCGGCGGCGCCGCCCTGGTATATCAGGGCCTATGGCTGCGTGATCGATCCGACGGCCGCGCCAAGCGCGGCGGCGCTGCTGCGCGTCGACCAGTTTCTCGGCATCCACTATTTCGAGGGCTTCTACAGCCGCAATCCCAATGTCTTCGGTGCCATGCCCTCGCTGCACTGCGCCTTTCCGGCTCTCGGCCTGTTCAGTGCCTGGCATGCCGCCGGCTGGCGCACGCGGCCGATCCATCTCGGCTATCTCGCCGCCATGGTGCTGGCGAGCGTCTATCTCGACCATCACTGGCTGATCGACGGCATCGTCGGCATTGCCGTCGCCGGCATCGCGGTGATGATCGCGACCCGGCTGCGGCGGCCGTTCCGCGCCGTGGCGGCTGCCTAGCGCGGTTCTGCACGGGACCGCGCCTTGCGCGCCGCCTGTCGTTGTCCGTTGGCGCGAAGATCTTCGAGCGTTCATTCCTGTCTTTCGCGCGCGCCTCCGGAGAACCGGCTGCTGCCGGATGGTCGCCGGACAGGTGTTTTGTCGTTTTTCTTGCCGGCCGATTGCGCGGGATTGGCAAGGACCCTCAAAGTTGCGGCTGATCATGCTGTTGGGGACCGATGACAGGAGCCGTCATGACTTTCAGGTTCAAGGATGTTTTTTCCGGAGCACAGGGTAGCTTTGCCGCCGCTCCGGACCAGGCGCAGGCCGTCTTCGAGGCGGTCTCCCGTCAGGAGGAGGGCTTGAACAGCACGGTTGCCATCCGCCAGTTCAGCGTCGGCGTCGATGAACCGCCGACGCTGGGCGGCAAGGACCTCGCGCCCAACCCGGTCGAATATGTGCTCGCAGCACTCGGCTCGTGCCAGGAGATCACCTACCGGCTCTATGCCGACGCGCTCGGCATCCCGCTGGACGGCGTTTCGGTGCGGCTCACCGGTGCCATCGACCTGCGCGGCTTCTTCAATGTCGATGCGGCGGTGCGGCCGGGCTTCCAGAAGATCGAGGCGGAAGTGACGCTCGACAGTCCCGCGCCCGAGGCCGACCTCGCCCGGCTGAAGGCCGTCGTCGACCGCCACTGCCCGGTGCTCGACATTCTGCGCCATCCGACGCCGGTCGAGCTCGTGCTGAGGCAGGCCGCGCCTGGTGCCGCCGCGGCCTGAGCCGCGGCGGGCGCCGCTGGCCGCTCAATTCGAATCGCGCTGGATGAGCGCGTTCAGGCGCGGTGCGATCGGCCGCACGATGTCGGCGAAAGCCGCGCCTTCGGCGCGCAGCTTGAGCGTGCGGGCAAACTCTTCCTCGAAGGATTGCAGCAGCTCGGCCCTTTGCGCCGCGCTCAGCTGGGGGAAACCGGTTCTGGCGGCGTCCAGCCTGCGGCGCAGCGCGTCGATCTCGCTCTGCGGCGTCAGGGCCATGAGACCGCGAAAGGTCTCCCCGACGGCCTTCTCCCAGCTCTCCGCCGTGAAACCCGCCGCGCGGATCAGGCCGCGGTCCTCCGAGTCCTGCTCGAACCACGAGCGGGCGATCTCCTCGTCATAGGCAAACTTGCCGAGGCTCGGCTGCAGCGCCGCGATGAGATCGGCGACCTTGGTCGCTTCCGCGCTGGTGAGGGCGAACGCGGGCGAGGCCAGCAGCGCCGCCAGGCAAAGCGCGGCCGCGAGGACGAGACGTTTCACCCGATGCAGCGGGCCGGTTCCGGCATGCGCGGGGGCGGACGTGGCTTCGGCCGGCACGCGCCGGGGCTGGCTGCGGCCGCCCGGAGGGCATTGTGCTTCACAAATATCCGTCAATCTCAAGGTATCTCCAACCGCGATGGCCTGCGCGAAATCATTTCGCGTCACTCATATGACCTAACGGAAGGTCTATGCGATTGGCTTGGGCGACGGCGAACGCTCTTGGCACCAGGCGAACCGGCCGGCTGGTTTTTTGCCGCGCCGGCGCGCTGCCGGTGATGGCTTGGCGTGCGGCCGAGGCGCTGCGCGAAGGTCAGCGGGTGAGGGCGGCGGCCCTGACATCCGAGGGCGTCGCATCGAAACGGCGCCGAAACGCTCTGTTGAACGAGGAAATGTCGGAAAAGCCTGCATGGATGGCGACCGCCGTGACCGTGCCGAGCACGGGGCCATCGCCCTGCAGAAGGCGGAAGGCGAGATCCAGCCGGCTGTCGCGCACGAAGTCGGAGAAGGTCGTTCCGGTCATTGCGAACAGGCGCTGGACATAGCGTGGCGTCACGCCCTGGCGCTGCGCGACGGCATCGATCGCCAGGGCGTGGTCGGAGAGCCGCGAGAGGATGTCCTTCTGGATCAGTTTCAACCGTGCCGCGGCGATGCCGCGCGCGTGTTGCTCGGCCCGGCCGCCGGCGAATTCCTGGAGCGAATGCGCGGCAAGGTCGTAGATGTGGCGTGAAACGAGCTCACCCGCCTGGTGCGACAGGGGTGGGCCTTGCAGGACGGTCTCGACATAGGATTTCAGCAGCTTCGACATGCCTGCCGCGCCAGGCAGGACATGGAGCGCCGCCATGTCGAGGCGCGGCACCAGCGCGGCGAGCCGCCGCCGGTCGAGGGCAACGGCGTGGGCCGCCAGCGGGCGGCCGAACCAGAGGTCGTAGCGACGACCCTCGTCGACCACCGTGATGTCGCCGGCCTTGATCTGCAGCGGCGGCCTGCCGTCGACCGCGACGTCGTGATCTTCGCTGTGGATCGTCAAGAGGAAATGGTCGCGCCCGTCCTGAAGCAGGCGGCGCGTGCGAGCGCCGTGCATCGGCGAAAAATGTCCATGGCCGATGGTCAGCGCGCCGGGCAGCGACATCGCGCGCAAATCGAACCGCGCGACGTCGCGGTCGTGCAATTGGAACTGTACTCCACCGATATGGCGCGCGAAGAATTCATGAACGAAAGGCATTCTCTGCCAGTAGGGAAGATCTTCCGTCGTGAGATGCTGAACAGCGAACGAGGTGTTGGACACGCAGGCGAACCGGTCGTTGCGGAATATGGCGGTTTGATCTGGACGATGAAGCAGTGTCTATGCCGAATTTTCGGAGAAATACAAGGGCGTGGGCGCGGCGAGAATCGTCCTTGTGGGCCTTGCGCCGCCTCTGATTGCCGCGGGCCCGCTCGTATCCGCTGCGGAAGGCCTTATGATCGCGACGGGCGCCGACGGGTGTGGCGACCCGCGCCAGGAATGGATCATGCAGCTTCTCTGTCAGGCCGATGCGAACATTCTGGAGCTGGAGACGGACGTCGTCGACGCGCGCCCCGGCGCCGTTCTGCTGGCGCAGTCGCCGGGTTTCCCGGGCGGCGGCGGTCAGCTTGCGGATGTGATGAGGCTGCAATGGGCGAAAGGCGAGGCCGCGATCGCCGGAATGACGCCCGATCCGCGCGGATGGTGGCATTCGTTCGAAGGCGAGACCGAGATTTCCGGCCGCGTCAGGGTTCTGGTCGATCCCGGTTTCCGGCGCCTGATGTGCGAGCTGCACACGCTGGCGCATGTGACCAATGCGGTCGTCTTCCGCGCCTTCGGCGGCGCGTTGCTGACCGGTGCGCAGCTGTCGGCGGACGGAACGTTCAGGGTCGATTTCGACCTGCCGGGATCGGATGCCGACCGGCTTCGTGCCTTGGCCGGCTCGATCAACGACGAGATCCGCGCAAACCACCCCGTCAGGGCCTTCCATATGCCCTGGGACAGTGCCGCCGTGGTTCCCGGCCTTTTCCGCAGCAAGAATGTCTCGCCACCGCGCCAGGCCGACGGCAATGTACGCATCGTCGAGATCGGCGAAATGGATCGCCAGGGATGCGGGGGAACACATCTGGCATCGACAGGCGAGGCGCGGCCCGTGCGTATCCTGAAGGTCGACAATAAGGGGCGGCAGAACCGGCGCGTGGTCGTCGGCTTCGACGCTTGAGCCCCCGGGGCATTCGCCCAGGGGTTCGACAGTTCGCGGACGGCGTTTTCGGTCCCAGGGGATCGCGGCGGCGCGGCACGCCGCCTGGCGGCGAATCGCGGCTCGATCCCGCGATCCCGCGGACCTGCGGCGCGCGACGGACCTCGTCCTGCCGGTCAGGCGGTCATCCGTCCCTTCGGGCCGAGCAGGAAGGCGGTCAGCGCGGCGAGCAAGGTCGCGATGCCGGCATAACCGAAGGCGCTGGCAACCCCGGCATGATCGACCAGGACGCCGCCGACCACCGCACCGGCGGCGATCGCCACCTGGAAGGCGGTGACCATGAGGCCGCCCGCGCTTTCGGCCTCGTCGGGCGCCGCGCGCAGCATCCAGGTCTGCACCGAGACCGGAATGGCGCCGAAAGCGAAGCCCCAGGTCGCGACCGCGATGGTCGCGGTCGTCGGGGAGGCGCCGGAGACCAGCAGCACCAGCGTCGAGACCGCGATCAGCAGCGGCGCGAGCCCCGCCGCCATCCTGAGGCTGCGCTCGGCCAGGACGCCGCCGGCAAGATTGCCGAAGAAACCGCCGATGCCGAAGGCGAGCAGGACCAGCGAAATGGTCGCGACATCCATGACCGGCACCTTTTCGAGGAAGGCGCGGACATAGGTGAAGCCGGCGAAATGGCCCGATGCGATCAGGAGAATGAAGATGAGGCCGATCCACAGGGCCGGGCGCCTCGCGACCTCGACCAGTGTGCGCAGGCCGGCAATGCCGGCCGGCGGCAGGTTCGGGAGCGTCGCGACCTGTGCGAGCAGCGTCACCGCGCCGACGCCGGCGGCGATCAGGAAGGCGGTACGCCAGCCCCAGACATCGCCGACATAGGCGCCGACCGGGGCGGCACAGACGGTGGCGACCGATACGCCGGCCAGGATGATCGACATGGCGCGCGGCAGCAGCCGCGCCGGCACCAGGCGCATGGTCATGGCGCCCGACATCGCCCAGAAGCCGCCGAGCGCGACACCGAGCGCGACGCGCGCCAGGAGCAGCGTGCCGAGCGAGGCTGCGAAGGCCGCGGCGAGGCTGGACGCGATCAGGAGGGAGGTCAGGATCCACATCAGGATCTTGCGGTCGAGGCGGCGCGTGACGATCGCCATGGTCGGCGCCGCTATGGCACCCACCACGGCGGTGGCGGTCACCGCCTGGCCGGCGGTGCCTTCGGTGATGCCGAGGTCGCGCGCCATCGGGGTGAGCAGGCTGGCGGGCAGGAATTCGGCGGTGACGAGGCCGAAGACGCCGAGCGCCAGGGAAATGACGGCTCCCCAGGCCGGGTCGGCACGCTCGTCCGGACGCGCATCCGAGCGTTCCGGGGCAGGGGACAAAAGGGGCGCGTCCAGCGCCGCTGTCGCGGGGTCGGTCACAGCAAGTCTCCGAATGGGTTGCAGTGCAAAAATGGCGATGGCGTGTTGGAGTTTCCATGCTAGAAACGCCGACATGCTTGACCGTTCGTCCAAAAGTGGCATGGCCGCGCCGGCCTCGACGGGAGATCCGCTGACCGATCTCCTGCGAGGCCTGCGGCTCGACGGCGTCCAGTACGGGCGCTGCGAGATGAAGGAGCCCTGGGGGCTGGAATTCCCGGCCCAGGAGGCCGCGCGCTTCTATTTCGTCGGCCAGAAGGCCTGCTGGATGCGCATGCCGTCGGGCGAATGGTTCGAGATGAAGGCGGGCGATGCCGTGCTGGTGCCGCGCGGCGCCGCGCATGCGCTGGCGAGCGCGCCGGGCGTGGCGACCACGCCGCTGCAGGGCTATCAGGTCACGGAAGTCTGCAAGGATGTCTACTGCCTGAAGGAGGAGGGCTGCACGCCGGGCACCCTGCTGTTCTGCGGCTCCATGTCTTTCAATCTGGACCGGCTGCATCCGCTGCTCGGCATGATGCCGGATGTCATGCGCACGCACGAACTCGCGGCCGACGAGCCGTCGATCCCGCATCTCCTGGAGGCCATGGCGCGCGAGGTGACGCTGGAACGGGTCGGCTCCGGCGGCATCGTGGCGCGCCTCGCCGACGTGCTCGCCGCGAGCATCATCCGTTCGTGGGTGGAGCGCGGCTGCGGCAATTCGAAGGGCTGGATCGCGGCGGTGCGCGACCGCGACATCGGCAAGGTGCTGGCGGCGATCCATCTCGAGCCGAGCCGCGACTGGAGCGTCGAGATGCTGGCGCGCACCATGGGCGCTTCCCGCTCAGGGTTTGCCGAACGCTTCGCCGCCATCGTCGGCGAGACGCCGGCGAAATATGTCACGCAGGTGCGCATGCATCAGGCGCGGCAATGGCTGACGCAGGACCGGCTGAAGATCTCGGTCATCGCCTCGCGGCTCGGTTATGAATCGGAGGCGGCTTTCAGCCGCGCCTTCAAGCGCGTGATCGGCGCGCCGCCCAGCCGTTTCCGCGCCGAGGACCGGGGCGGAGCGGCCGCGCTCTGACATCCGCCGGCCGCGCGGCATTTTTCCGCAAGATCGTTCGAGGCTTCCGGCCTGGCCGCTCGTCGCGCCCGGCGCCGAGGAGGGCCGCGGTTGCCCCCTTGCACAGCGCACCGGCTCGGAGGCACGGCCGACGAGCCCGGACAAAAACAAGCGGCCCGTCCTTGGACGGGCCGCCCCTGTCTTCCGGCAAGCTGCGGACGCGCTGTCCGCCTTGCATCTCACTCCAGGCAGTCGAGCGGCAGAACCGAGCGGTCGCTGCCCTGCAGGATGTCGGCGGCGCGCAGGATCTGGCCGCCATTGTCTTCCGTCGGCGTCACCTGATTGGCCGACAGGAAGGTGCGGACGAGATCGAGCTTGATGCCGAAATTGATGTTCTGGGCGGTGCGCTCGCCGGAGATCTTGTCGATCTGCGAGACGACGACGCCGACGACATGGCCGTATTCGTCGAGAACCGGGCCGCCGGAATTGCCCGGCTGGGTCGGCGCCGTGTACTGGAACCGGCTCTGGTCGCCGAGCGCGCCACGCAGGCCGCTGATCAGGCCCTCCGTGACATTGACGCCGCCGAGCTGCGACCGGGCGGGATAGCCGACCAGCACGACGCGCTCGCCGGCGCGGATCGGCGCCTGGCCCTGGGCACGGAACGGGAGCGGCGTCGCGGTGGCGCCCTCTTCCTGCAGCAGGGCGAGGTCGCTGCCCTCGTCCTGGGCGATCAGGCGCAGCGGCGTGCGCTTGCCGTCCGGGCGGGAGATCGCCACCGAGCCGCAGCCGTCGACGACATGCTGGTTGGTCAGCACATGGCCGGCCGTGGTGATGTAGAAGCCGGTGCCGGTCGAGGCGAGATGACCCGGACGTCCGGGCCGGCCGACCTGGATCTCGGGGTTGGCGCAGAAGTCCTGGTCGCGCTTTTCGACCGACTGGCCGCCCTCGTAGACGATCTTCAGATCCCAGCGGCAACCGCCCTCATTGGGAATGCGCACCTCGAAGCGGAACTTGCGCGGCAGCATTTCCGAGCCGAGCCGGTCGTCACCCCAATGGCTGTCGCTGACCGGGGTCAGATAGAGCTCGCGCACGTCGCCGCGGCCCTGGTTGAGGAACACCAGGCGCCGGCCGTCCTCCGGCCCGCCACCGTCGATGCGGAAGGCGTTCGGGCCGCCGAAGGCGATCTCGCGCCGGTCGCAGATATTCTGGCGCATGCGCCGCTCCTCGCGGCCGCCCTGGTAGACGATGCGGAAGTCGAAATTGCACTGGTTGTCGCGCTCGACCTGCGTGGAGAAGCGGCCGCCGGGCTCGATCCTCTGGGCGCCCAGCCGGTCCTCGCCCCAGGTGCTGACCTTGGAGGAGGAGATGAACAGGGCCTCGATGATCTTGTTGCCCTCGTTGACCACGGTCACGTCGGAAATGGCCGGCCGCTGCTCGCCCTGGTTCGCCGGTGCCTTGCGCGCGCCGCGGCCGGGCGCCAGCGCCGGGCCGGTGAAGGCGAGTTCGCGGGTTTCGCACAGGTTGACGTTGCGGCGGACCTCCTCGCGATTGCCATCGAAGGTGACGCGTACGTCGTACTGGCAGGTATTGCCGCGCGGCATGCGCAAGGTGAACGAATTGCGCGCCGCGATCACCTCGCTGCCGAGCCGGTCGCGGCCCCAGGAATTGGCGCGCGCAGGCCTGACATTCATGGTCTGGATGGTGATGCTGCCGCGGTTGAGGATCTCGACCTGCAACTGCTCCTGGGCCGCGCCGCCGCCAGGGCGGGCGCCCGGCGCGGCGTCCTGGCCGCCGGCCTGGAACACCACCTCGCGGTTGGTGCAGAGGTTGCGCTGCTGCAGCGTCTGCTCCTCGGCGTCGCCATCGAAGGTGGCGGTGACGTCATAGGTGCAGCCTTCGCTGCGGGTGAACCGGCCGGTGAAGGTGGCGCCGTCGTTCAGCACCGAGGCGATCAGGATGTCTTCGCTGTCCTCGCCGTCGGCCGAGGTGAGCTTCAGCGTCTGGAGCGTATTGCCGCTGCGGTTGCGCACCACGAACAGACCGATCGGTCCCTGGCGCTGCAGGTCCTGCGCGCTCGTTTCGGACCGGCCCTCGAGCGTCAGCTCGGGACGCTGGCAGAAGTCGACGCCGAACCGGGTCTCCTCGCGTCCGTCATTGTAGACCGCGCGCACGTCGTAGCGGCACTGCTGGCCGGTGTTCAGCCTGAGGCGCTGGCGCCGCCCGATATTGAGCACCTCGCTGCCGAGACGGTCCTCGCCCCAGCCGCCATTGTCGATCGGGGTGACATAGAGGTTCTGCATCGTGATGTCGGCGCGGTTGATCACCACGGTGTCCGCTCCACGTGCGGCAGGTTCCCGGCGGCGTTGCTGGGCATCGGCGCCGGCGCCGGGAATCATCAAGGCACAAGCCGCCACCAGCGCCAGGCGGGCGGGCTTCAGGGCTGAAAACGACATCGACGAGAAATCTCCATGTCTCGCGCCCCCTATGGCAGGAGCGCCGTGTCACAAATGAGGTAGGCGCTGTGAGTTTCCGCAGGATTTCGCCGCGACCATGGCTTTGCGCCGGTCGGACGGCGGGGGTGAAATCCGGCAGAAACCTAAGAGCTCGCCCGGAAAGTCAGTCATCAAACGGGTGCGAACGGTCTCCTTGACGTCACTGAACGGGCGCCGGGCCGAGGCCGGTGCCGTTGAATCGCAGCCATTAGAGCATGTCTGTTGCCGTTTGGGCATTTCGGTGGCGCGAAATTGTCCGGCAGACCTGCCGCGCAGCCGGCGCCGGACACGCGGTCCGCGTGCAGGACCTGCCGCTCAACCAGCGCGGTTCGCGGGCCCTCGGCCATCGAGGCTTCGACCGTTCCGCGCTTGGCCCTGGCACGGCGGCGCGCGCGTCGGGCTCGGTGCGCTGGCGGCCGGCCATGCCGGCGGCGCTGAGATTGATAGCCGAGACTGGCGAGGGTCGCGGCCAGGGCCGGTGGCGGCATGGCGTCGAGCCCGAGCGTCAGGTCGATGGTCGGCTTGGCGGGAAGGCCGGGAACGGCCGTGCCGCCGATATGACCGACCCGTCCGGGCGTGACCGGCAGCGCGGCGGCGAGCCGTCGCGGCGAGCCGTCGTCACAGGCCGAAAGAGCGATCGGTTCGTCGAGATCGGCCATGCATTCCCCAGGCGGACGCCTGCTAGGGCTGCATCAGCGCCTTGGCCACGGCCATGTAGGCAGGCAGCGTGATCGGGTCGTTGAAGGCGTTGCCGGCGACCGGATGGGAAGCGTAGCGCACGATCACCATTTCGGCCTTGGGATCGACATAGATCGACTGGCCGTGAATGCCGCGCGCCATGTAGGCACCGTGCTCGTTGTGGCTGACCCACCACATGTTCCGATACGACCAGCCGGGCAGGGTCGCATAGCCGGCCTTGGCGAAATGGGCGCGGTCGGCGCCGCGCTCGATATCCTCGACGACCGCCGCCGGGATGACCTGCCGGCCGTTGAAGCGGCCGCGGTTGCGCATCATCTCGCCGAAACGGGCAAGGTCGCGCAGCGTGGTGTTGAGGCCGCCGCCGCCCGATTCGGTCCCGACCGAATCGACGGTGAAATAGGCATCCTCCTCCGCGCCGAGCTTCGACCAGATCCGGTCGGACAGAAGGTCGGCGAGCGACAATTCGCTGGCGCGCTTGACGATCCAGGCGAGCACCTCGGCATTGACCGTCTTGTAGGCGAAGGCCTCGCCGTGCTGGCCCTCCTTGGTCAGGCCGGTCAGGAACTCGTAGAAGGAGCGCGGTCCCTGATAGTTCGGCCCGGCCGGCAGCATGCCGCCGGCGCGGGCATAGGCCCAGACCTCGGCATTGGGATCGGCATAGTTTTCCGAATAGCGCACGCCGATGGTCATATCCATGACCTGGCGCACCGTGGCATCGGCATAGGCCGTGTTGGCGAGCTCGGGCACATAGCGGGTAACCTGGGCATTGGGATCGAGCTTGCCCTCGGCGACGAGCACGGCGGCGAGCGTGCCGACGAAGGACTTGGTCAGCGACATCCCGATATGCTGGCGGTGGGCGACCAGCGCGCCGAAATAGCGCTCATAGATCACCTGGCCGCGATGCATCACCAGGATGCCGTCGGTGTAGGTGCCGGCGAGCGCTTCGGCGAAGGTCATGGATGCTCCGGTGAGCGTGGTCAGCCTGACCGTGCCGAGGTCGCGCTCGGCGCGCGGCAGCGCGGCCGCGCCGGCATCGCCGCGCCACACGGTGGCGGTCGGCACCAGCTCGCGCATGTGGCTGAACGCCCAGCGCGTCGCCGGAAAACGATAGCCGCTGCCATCGCCGAACCGCACGGTGCGGTCGGCCGGCGGCGGGAAGCCGCGCATGATGCCGAGCCGGTTCGGGTCGCTGTCGGCGGCGCTCGGGAAGGTCGGCGCGGTCTGGGCGAAGGCGGGCGCGAGGCCGCAGGCAATGAGGCCGGCGGCGAGGCCGAGGGCCGGTCGGACGTGGTGGCGCATGGCTGGTGCGGAGGCTCGAAGGGTTGTGGACGGAGCGGCCAGGTCGTGGGACGGGCCTTCTGCGACCTTATGCCCGCCTGTCGGCGATGCCAATTGGGACAGATGCGGGGCCGCTGCGGCCGCGCGCGAGGCGCCCGGCCGGGCCGGCGGCCGGCGGTGGCAGACGCGCCTGGCTGTGCCCGTGGCCTGTTCAGGCTGGGCTGGCCGCGCCCTCCCGTTGCAAGTTGTACTCGTTCTAAATCTCACATTTTGCCCGAAAATTCCCAATTAAATTGATAATCCACGAGTACATTTGAAATTATTCTAAATATCAATGAAATCTATCTGGTGTCATCACTCTCAAAATATAACAGTTATAATGTGCGAAGAGGACACAATAGTGAGATAAATTGACGCAACCGGTGCCTTTGTCTGCTTTGCAGGATTGTTTGAAGATGAGGCGCCGTGATAGTGGGCCGCGCCGACAGGAGATTGCGATGGCCCCGACACCACCCCGAAATACTTATCCGATTGCGGCCATTCTGCTCCTGTCGCTCGGCGAGACCGCGCTGGCGCAGGCAACGTCCTCGTCCTCCTCGGTGGAGCTTCCCCAGATCGAGGTTCAGGCGCCGGCTACGCGCACGCCGCCGCCGACCGGCGTCGTCGGACAGCCGCCGGCCCCTTACGCGGGCGGCCAGGTCGGAACCGGCACCCGCCTCGGCATCCTCGGCAACCGCACGTTCCTGACGACGCCGTTCAACGTCACGGGCTACACGGCGAAGCTGATCGCCGACCAGCAGGCGAGGACCATTGCCGACGTCGTGCAGAACGATCCGTCGGTGCGCAACGACGTCTCGCCGTTCAGCGAACGCGACGCCTTCTTCATCCGCGGCTTCTCGGTCGTCGCCCTCGATACCGCTTTCGACAGCCTGTTCTACATCGCCAATCCGCGCCGCAGCTTCACCGAGGGCATCGAGCGCGTCGAGATCCTCAAAGGCCCGAGCGCATTGATCAGCGGCGGCCTCGGGCGCATCGGCGGCACCATCAATCTCGTTCCCAAGCGCGCCACCGACGAGCCGCTGACACGCGTCACGACGTCCTTCGCCAGCCGCGGCAATTTCGGCACCCATATCGATATGGGTCGCCGCTTCGGCCCGGCCAACGAATGGGGCGTGCGGCTCAACACCTCCTATCGGGGCGGAGCGACCTCGCTCGACCACAATTCGCTGGAGGTGGGCAATGTCGCGCTCGGGCTCGACTATCGTGGCGAGCGGTTCCGCGCTTCGCTCGACCTGATCCATTCCAAGCAGAATGTCAGGGCGCCGACATCGCTGTTCAACGCGGTCGCGCCGAACATCGCCATTCCGCGGGCGCCGAGCAACCACCTCAACACCTCCAGCATGTTCGAATACATCAACAGCCGGCACAGCATGGCGGCGGGGCGGGTGGAATATGATCTGCTGCCGCAGGTGACGGTCTATGCGGCGGGCGGCATCAGCCGCTACTACGAGGACTTCCTCCAGTCGTCCTATCGGATCACCAGCCCGACCGGGCAGGCGACCAATACGCTCGCCATCCAGCCGCAGGAAATCCAGGGCCTGACCGGCGAGGTCGGGCTGCGCGCGCAGTTCGACACCGGCTTCGTCGGCCACCAGCTGAACATCTCGCTGACCCAGGCGACCAACACGGCGTTCCGCGGCGGGTTCAATCCGATCGCCCTGCCGAGCTGGGTGACCAACATCTACAATCCGGTCTACCTGCCGCGCGGCGTCTTCCCGTCGATGGCCCTGCCCAATTCCGCCGGGTTGGCGCTCTTCCAGCAGCTCACCGCGCGCAGCGTGGCGATCGCCGACACCTTGTCGTTCGGTGGAGACCGCGTCCAGCTGACGCTCGGCGGGCGCTACCAGTCCATCGATTCGCGCGCCTACAACACGCGGCCGGGACCGACGCTCGGCGCCCAGACCTACAGCTATCAGGAAGGCAAGTTCACGCCGGCGGTCGCCCTGGTGGTCCGCCCGTTCGAGCGCCTGTCGATCTACGGCAACTATGTCGAGGCGCTCACCGAAGGCCCGGCCGCGCCGGCCACCGCCGCCAACGCCAACACGATCTTCGCGCCGACCGTCAACAAGCAGATGGAGGTCGGCGCCAAATACGATTTCGGTGCCGTCGCGATCGCCGCCTCGCTGTTCGAGATCCGGCAGCCGAACGCCTTCACCGATCCGGCCACCAACCTGTTTTCGGTCAGCGGCCTGCAGCGCAACCGCGGCGCCGAGTTGACGGTCTTCGGCGAGCTCACGCCCGGCGTCCGGCTGCTCGGCGGCATCACCTTCATCGATGCGCGGCTGGCCAATACGGTCGGGGGCCGTTTCAACGGCAACACCGCGCCGGGGGTGCCCGCCGTCGCGGTCAACCTCTACGGCGAATACGACATGCCGTCATGGCTGGCTCCGGGCCTGACCCTGACCGGCCGGGTGATCTACACCGGCAAGCAGTTCTACGACCAGGCCAATACCCAGTCGATCCCGGCCTGGACCCGCTTCGATGCCGGCCTGCGCTACGTCTTCCAAAGGCCGGCGGGCAAGGACGTGACCATCCGGGTGGCGGTCGAGAACGTCTTCAACAATTCCTATTGGGCCACCGCCTCGAGGGGCTTCCTGAGCGCGGGAGCCCCCCGCACATTTCTGGTCTCCACGACCTTCGACTTCTGACGAGGTGCTGACGCCGCCAGGTCGTCGCCTCGGACGGTCAGGTGTTTCTCAGTTCGACGTTCCGGTTCAATCGCGAGCTTCCCGCCGATGGCAATGCTGACGAAACGGATATGTGACGGAGCCGGGAGCGGCCTGCGGGCTGCGTCCGTGCGGCCCTTCCGCACGGCCCTGGCCCGTCTGCGGGCGGGCATGCGGCAGACCCTTGGCGCTGTCCTGCTGCTCGCCGCCGTGCCGGCGTCGGCGCCGGCAGCCGAGGTCGTCGATCTTGCCGGCCGGCGCGTGCAGATTCCCGACCGGGTGGAGCGCATCATCATCGGCGAGGGGCGCTACATTCCGGCCCTCGCGATCCTCGACCGGGAGAACCCGGTCGGCCGCCTCGTCGGCATGCTGGGTGACTACGAGACCGTCGATCCGGGGAACTATGCCCGCTATCGCGCCCGCTTTCCCGACATCGACAAGATCCAGCGCATCGGCCGCAGCGCGCGCGACAGCTTCAGCATCGAACAGGCCATCGCCGCCCGGCCCCAGGTCGCCATCTTCGGCCTTGGCGGCCATGGACCCGGCACGCGCTCCACCGAGGTGATCCGCGCCCTCGAGGCGGCCGGCGTCGTCATCGTCTTCATCGATTTCCGCAGCGATCCGCTCGTCAACACGCCGCGTTCGCTCGAACTGCTCGGCAAGGTCCTGGGGCAGGAGGCCCGCGCGGCCGAATTTCTCTCGGTCTGGCGCGCGGCCCTGGCAACCGTCACCGAACGTCTCGCGCGCGAGAGGCCGGCTCCGGCAAGGGTCTTCATCGAAAGCCGCGTCGGGCTCGGCGGCGGCTGCTGCGAGACCATGACCGGCGGCATGATGGGCCGCTTCGTCACGGCCGCCGGCGGCGTCAACGTGGCCGATGCCCTCCTGCCGGGCGAAGCCGGCGTCGTCAGCCTCGAATGGCTGATCGCCCATCCGCCTGATGTCTATATCGGCACCGCCATTGGCGGCGGCCGGCGCGACGAGGCCGCATGGCTGGTGCTGGGCGCCGGCGTCCCGGAGGCTGCCGCCCGCACGCGCCTCGCCGCTTCGCTCGCCCGGCCCGGCATTGCCGACCTGCCCGCCGTCCGCGAGGGACGGGCCTATGCGGTCTGGCATCATTTCTACAATTCGCCGCTCAACGTCGCCGCCGTCCAGGCCTTCGCGAAATGGCTGCACCCGACGCTCTTCGCCGACCTCGATCCGGTCGGCTTGCTCGCCGAGCTGCACGACCGGTTTCAGCCATTCCCGCTCGATGGCGCCTACTGGGTGAGCGTCAGATGATGCCGCTCGCACGACCGCCTGATCATGGGTCGGCCGGCATCGTGCGCCGGGCCCGGACCGCCCCCCGGTGATTGACATGTGCTGTTTCAGGCAAAAAAATACAAATAATATCAGTAGTTTATATAGAATCTAGTCGGCCCTGCTCCAAACTCCGAGTTGGAAGGCGTTCATGCATTTCAGTCTTGAAGGACGACGTCTCGATCCGGCCCGCAGACGGCCCGGACTTTCTGGACACCGAGCGGCTCCAGTGCCCGTCCGATCGCCAGGGCAGCGGCCTGCCGATCGCGTCGCGGGGCAGCGCCCGTCGATCACGGCACAGCCCGTCTCTCCCTAGCTGCAGCTCCGCGCGGCCGTCCGGCCGCGACCAGCGTTCGAACGGAGTTCGACCGTCATGACAGCATCGTCCCAGCCGGTCGCCGAGGCGGCCGCCTTCCGCAGTTTCGCCAATGGCTATTTGCGCGAGATCGATGCGGGCATCCGCGTCCGCCACGCCTTGCCGGACGGCCCGCCGGCCGCCTGCGTGGAGTGGAGCCTGCGCAGGCAGCGCGCCGCGATCCGCGCTGAGATCGTGTCGCCCTCCCTGTGCGGTACGCACGGCTTCGGCCGGCTGTGGACCCGCCAGCTCCATGAGCCGCGCTGGCGCCGCATCGCGCCGATGCACGCCATCGAGGCGCTGCTCGGCGAAGCCTATGCGCGCATCGATGTCGGCAGCGCCGATGCCGCGCGCGGGCACGAGCTGGAGCTTCTGGGCCGCATCCTCGACAGCTATCGCGAGACGGTCCGCCAGCTTGATCTCGCCGTGCGCCGGACGGAGGAGGACGCGAGCTTCATCGGCGCCGAGCGCGCGCTCGTCTTCGGCCATTGGCTGCATCCGACACCGAAGAGCCGGCAAGGACTTTCACCATGGCAGGCGCGCATCTACGGGCCCGAGGAAGCCGGCGGGTTCCAGCTCGCCGTATTCGCCGCCGATGCCGGCATCGTGAGCCATGCCTCGGCCGTGCCTCGCTCGGCGCCGGAGGTCGCGCTGGAGCTTCTGGGGGGCGACGCGACGCGGCTGCCGCTGCGGCGCGGCGAGATTGCCGTGCCCATGCACCCGCTCCAGGCCGAAGCGCTGATGCTGGAGCCGCATGTCGTCGCGCTCATGGAACGGGGCCTCGTTCGGCACCTCGGCTGCGCCGGTCCCCGCTTCACCGCCACCTCGTCGCTGCGCACCGTCTATGCGCACGAGAGCCCCTGGATGGCGAAGTTTTCGCTGCCCGTCACCATCACCAACTCTCTGCGGGTCAATCGCATGGCCGAGCTGGAGGCGGGCGTCGCGATGGCGCGGCTGATCGGAGGCAGCGCCTTCGGTGCGCGCCACCAGGCCTTCAGGATCCTGCTCGACCCGGCCTATCTCACGCTGCGCTGCCCGGGCCGCGAAGAGAGCGGCTTCGAGACAGTGCTGCGCGAGAACCCTTTCCGCGGCGGCGCGGAGCGGGGCATCGCGACCGTCGCTGCGTTGACCGCCGAGCCGGTCCCGGGTCGGCGCTCGCGTCTCGAGGCGCTGCTGCGCCGCCTTTGCCCGGGCGGGGCGGGCGATGTCGCGCATGCCGCGCGGCGCTGGTTCGGCCTCTATCTCGACTGCATGCTCGAGCCCCTCGTCGGGCTCTACGACAGCCATGGCATCGCGCTCGAAGCCCATCAGCAGAATGCGCTTCTCGATGTCGCGGACGGCTGGCCGCGGCGCGGGTTCTATCGCGACAATCAGGGCTTCTACCTGTCCGAAGCGGCCCGGCCCCGGCTGCTGCTCGAAGCCCCCGAGACGGCCGGCCTCGCCTCGCTCTATTTCGACGACGCGGAGATCCGTCGTCGCTTCGCCTATTACCTCGTGGTCAACCAGATCTTCTCGGTGATCGCGCGCATGGGCCATGACGGGCTGGTCCGCGAGGAGGTCCTCGTCGACGATCTCGCCCACCGGCTGGAGGCGCTGGCGGGCCGCATGACGGGAGCCGGACGAACCTTCGTCCGTTCGGTCCTGGACGGGCCGACGATCTGCACCAAGGCGAATCTGCGTGTGCGGTTGTCGGACCGCGACGAGCTGGCCGCCGGCGAGGGCGCCGACAACTACATGGACATGCCGAACCCGCTCGGCCTGCGGGCGGCTCGCGGTGAGATCGACCGTGCCCTTGCCTCTTGAAACGCTGCACCAGCCGGAAGAGCGCGTCCTGCGGCAACTGGCCGAGGCGGTCCTGTTCGAGGGCCTGGCCGATGGCGAGGACCCATGCGCTGACAGGGCAGGTCGGTTCGCCTGGCGCATCGGCGGGCGCCGCTTCCGCGCCACCGGCACGGAGGGCCCTTTCGGCCGCCCCCGCATCGTGCCCTTCACGATCGAGACGGCCGGACCGGACGGCACCTGGCACGCCGCCGATCTCACGGCGCTCGCGCAGGCCTTGCCGGCGACACCGGAACGCGGCGGGCAATTGCAGGAGGAGCTCCGGCAGACGGTCGAGCTCTGCCGCTGGAACGCGGACAGCCTTGTCGCGCCGGCCCGCCGCGGCCTCGGTTTCGCCGCGCTCGACGCGGCGCTCTGGGAAGGCCATCCCTACCACCCGTGCTTCAAGGCACGCACCGGTTTCACCCTGGAGGATCACCGCCGCTACGGCCCGGAATGCGCGGAACCGTTCCGGCTCGAATGGCTTGCCGTCCGCCGGGACATGATGGCGGTCTCGCTGCCGGACGGAGAGGCCGACTTCGCGCGAACGGAGCTCGGCCCGGATTGGGATCGTCTCGCGCGGCGTCTCGGCGAGACCGGGCTCTCCCTTCGAACCCACGCTCTCCTCCCCGTCCATCCCTGGCAGATGCGGCGCCTGCTCGCCGGGCCGCTTCGGCCCTGGCTCGCCGAGCGCCAGGCCGTTGCTCTCGGCGCCGCCGGCGCGCGCTACGTCGCCAGCCAGTCCCTGCGCACGCTGCACAATCTGGACGACCCGCAGGCCAGCAGCGTGAAGCTCTCCATGAGCCTCGTCGCGACGTCGAGCCTGCGCCATCTCGATCCGCATTTCGTGCTGACCGGACCGGCCTTGTCGGAATGGCTGGCGCGGCTCGTCGCCGGCGATCCGCTGCTCGGCGCCCGCTACCGGCTGGACGTTCTGCGCGAATATGCGGCGGCTCTCGTCGACCGGGCCGGGCCGCTGGCGGGGCAGCTCGCTGCGCTCTGGCGGGAGAGTCCGAGGCTCGCCGCCGGCGAGGCTGCGGTGCCGTTCAACGCACTGATGATGCGCGAGGCCGACGGCGCGTCCTTCGTTGCCCCCTGGCTGGCGCGGCACGGGCTCGAGCCCTGGCTCGACCGCCTGGTCGACGTCGCGGTGCTGCCGGCCTGGCACCTCCTGGTAGCCCATGGCGTCGCGCTCGAGGCGCACGGCCAGAACATGATCCTGGTCCATCGGGGCGGCTGGCCGGAGCGGGTGATCCTGCGCGACTTCCACGAAAGCGCCGAATATGCGCCGGACTTCCTGTCCGATCCCGCGGCCGTGCCGGACTTCGCCGCCATCGATCCCGCCCATGGCGGCCCGGTCGACGACCGTTTCCACGCCATGCGCTCGGCCGCGGTGCTGGCTGAACTCGTCACCGACAGTCTGTTCGTCTTCAACCTGTCGGAGGTCACCCATCTCCTGCACCGCCTGCACGGCCTGGACGAGACCGCGTTCTGGCGTCGGCTCGGCCGGCGCCTGCGGTCGCACGCGGCCGAGCATGGCCTGGAAGATCGGCTGGCCCGGCTCCGCATCGACGGGCCGGCGCTGCAGGTCGAGGCGCTCCTGTCGCGCAAGCTCGGACTGGCCGAGGCGCGATGCAGCCGCCGCGTGGCCAATGCTCTCTTTCCCCCCGAAAGCCCTCCGGAGACGCCATGATCGAGATCGACGAGCGCATGATCACCGCCGAGGACATGGATGCCGCCATCCGGCGCGTCGCCGCCGGGGCCGGCCTCGTGGGCGGCCGCGGCGAGCGCGTCGCGGCGCGCCTGCGCGATCCTGCCGAAAGCCTCGCCTTCATGCTCGCGGCGCGTCGGCTGGGCGTGACGCTCCTGCCCGTTCATCCGGCGCTGCCGGACGAGGGAGCGCGGCGCCTTGCCGCGCGTGCCGGCTGTCATCGCCTGTTTCTCGATGACCTGGACGGCGAGCCGCTGGCGAACTCCCCGGCGCCGGCGCCGGGGCCCGGACAATTGCTGCAGATGAGCTCCGGCACGACCGGCGATCCCAAATGCATCGCCCGGCCCTGGAGTTCGGTCGAGCGCGAGGTGGAGAGCTATGTCTCGGCCTTCACCGAGCCGGCGGGCATGACCCCGGTCATCGCCTGCCCGATCACCCATTCCTACGGGCTGATCTGCGGGCTGTTCGTCGGTCTGCGCCGCGGCGAGGCCGGTGGGCCGGCACCGGTGGTGCTGGACCACACCAACCCGAAATATCTGCTGCGCCGCCTGCGCGAGATCGACCGGCCGCTTCTCTATACCTCGCCGGCCATGCTGCATACGCTCGCCCGGCTGCTGCCCGAAGGCGAGCGCATCCACGCCGCGATGACGTCGGGCACGGTGCTGCCCGCGCCCTGGTTCGAGGCGATCCGCAGCCGCGTCGTGCATTTCTTCCAGCAATATGGCTGCTCGGAGCTCGGCTGCATCGCAGTCAATCCGGACCTGCGTCATGCCGATGCGATGGGCCGCCCGCTGCCGCACCACAGGGTCAGCGCCGGCGCGAGCGCCGCGCATCCGGCCGAAATCGTCGTCGCGGGCGCGGCCGGCGAGGTCCGCACCGCCGATCTCGGGTTCATCCGTCCGGACGGCATGCTGATCTTCGTCGCGCGCATGGACGACACGATCAACGTCTCCGGGCTGAACGTCTATCCCGGCGAGGTGGAGGATGTGGTCATGGCGATGCCCGGCGTGACCGATGCCGTCGCCTTCGCCCGGCCCGACGCCTTCGCGGGCGAACGGGTGACGCTGCTGTTCAGCGCCGAGGCGCCCGTGCCGCCCCGCGCGCTGCAGGACTGGTGCCGCCGCTGGCTGGCCGGCCATCAGGTGCCGAGCGAGATGGTGCAGGTGCACCAGATCCCGCGCCAGGCCAACGGCAAGATCGCGCGCCGCGAGGTCGCCCGGCGCTATCGCGACGGCCTGCTGGCGGAGGCCATGTCATGACCTCGGACGACATCATCGAGGCGATCGGCGTCATTCTGCGCGATGAGATGCGCCATCCCCATCTCGACCTCTTCGGGCCCGAGGCGCGGCTGAACGAGGACCTCTATGTCGATTCCGTCCAGCTGCTGCAACTGATCCTGGCGCTGGAGCTGAACCTGGGCCTGCCCGTTTCGGAAGAGGCGTTCAGCCGCCAGGACATTGCCACCGTCGCCGATCTCGCCGCCATGCTGGCGCCGGCGGGGCCGCAGGAGCCGCCGGCCACCAACGCACCGGTACCCCCGGCGCCGTCGGGCGGCGTCCATGGCGACCTGACCTACGATCTGAAGATTCATTGCTTCGTCAGCTGCGTCTGCGATGGGCTGAAGACGCGCGGCATCGACCATCGCCCCTTCTATTTCCTGATCTGGGACGCCGAGTTCGCGATCACCGACGGGTTCCAGCTCGCCTACCATTCGGATGCGATGGATCACGAGACGTTCCGCTACTGGTTCGAGCGGCTCTACGGCGTGCCGCTTCTCGCCTGGTACGACCCTTCCCGGCCCAAGGACGACAACGTCGCCACGCTCCTCGACATCCTGCAGCGCCGCGCGCCGGACGAATGCGTGATGGTCATGCTGGACATGTTCCATCTGCCGGAGCGCGAGAACAAGTTCAACCAGAACCCGTTCCCGCACTATCTGCTGCTGGAGCTGACCGCGGATCCCGCCGTCTGGCAGGTGCGCGACCCCGACTTCCGCTGGGAAGGACCGATCGCGCGGGACAGGCTGCTGAACGCGATCCGCCAGCCGACGGTCGCGGGTGGCTACCGGTTCGATCCCTCAGGGGCCCGGCCGCCCGACGAGAGGGACCTCGCGGCGTTCTTCACGGCCTGTTTCCGCCCCAACGCCAATCCGCTGATCGATGCGGTCCGCGCCATCGTCACGGCCCATGCCGAAGGGCAGGGCGGCCTCGTCCTGGCCGATCTCGGCGCGGCGCTGCGTGAGCTGCCGGTCATCACCATCCGCAAATGGGCCTATGAGCACGGCTTCGCCTTTTTCTGGCGGGCTCTCCAATGGCCGGACGAGGCGTTCCAGCGGATCTGCGACGAGATCGAAGCGCTGGTGAACGGCCTGACGGCGCTGCACTACGCCGTCCTGAAGCTCGCCCGCACCGGCGATGCGGCGGAGGTCGCCGCCGTTCTGGCAAGGCTCGACGCTCTCGATGCGGCCGAGTTCTCGCTCAAGCGTCAGCTCGCCGGGGCCTTCGAGGCCTGGCGCGACGCGCGCCCCCGGGTCCGGCAGGCCGGGCACGTGCCGGAAAGGATCCCGGCATGAGGATCTCGCTCTGCACGATCAGCTTCCGCCACCATCTCCTGTCGATCGGCGAGATCGCCCGGTTCGCGCGCGGCAGCGGCTTCGACGGCATCGAGCTGTGGGGCATCCATGCCCGCAATCTCGGCCGTGGCTACCATGCCGAATGGCTCGCCGGCTTCGGCCTGCGCGTGCCGATGCTGAGCGACTACCTGCCGCTCGATGCGCCGCGGGACGACCTCGTCCTGCGCATGGCGGAGTTCTGCCGGCTGGCGAAAAGCTGGCGCGCGCCGCGGCTGCGCACTTTCGCCGGGGCCAGGGGCAGCGCCGCCGCCTCGCCGGAGGAGCGCGCGCAGGTGGTGGGCGGCCTGCGGCTTGCCGCCGGCTACCTCGCCGACCACGGCCTGCGCCTCCTCGTGGAGACGCATCCCGGCACCCTGGCCGACAATACCGCCTCGCTGCTGCGCCTCATCGAGGAGGTCGATCATCCCGCGCTCAAGGTCAATTTCGACGCACTCCATGTCTGGGAGAGCGGCGACGACATCATGGCCGCGCATGACCGTCTCGCCGGCCATATCGACTACTATCACCTCAAGAACGTGCGGGACCGCACCGACCTCGCCGTTTTCGCGCCGGACAACGTCTATGCCTCGTCGGGGCGGCGCGAGGGCATGACGAGCCTGCTCGAGGGAGCGCTCGACTACGCTCCTTTCCTGGAGCGCCTGCCTGCCCATGCCGAGGCTTCGCTCGAATGGTTCGGCGATGCCTGCTTCTCCATCCTGCCGGCGGACCTCGCCAGGGTCCGCAGCATTGCCGCCGGACGCCGCGACGACACGGCCCACCGTATCCGCGCCGCGGGATGACCCGCCGCGACGCTTCGCCCCATGCAAGGTCTGACGAGACGAGGAAGCCCCCATGCCCCAGAGCCGCGCCGTGATCGCGACACCCAACGCAAGCCGCATCCTTCAGCAGCTCTGCAAGCACTGGGCGCACAAGTTCGAGACCGAATGCGACGCCACGGCCGGCCGGATCATGCTGCCGCTCGGCGAAACGCGGCTCGGCGCCGATGCCGAGGCGCTGACCATCGCGCTGAACGCCGAGGACGCGGACAAGCTTTCCGGCCTTCGCGACGTCGTCGTGCGCCATGTCGAGCGCTTCGCCTTCCGCGAGACGCTCCACTTCGCCTGGGCCTAGGGCGGTGATGTCGAAACTTTCGAGCAAGGACCGGGGGACCGCAATGGATCTGAAGATCAGGGCGATGCGCGCCGAGGACGTCTCGGACATCTTCGAAATCTACAACCAGCCGGCCTTTCGCGCCGGCACGCTCGCTCTCCCCTATGAGTCCTTCGAGGCGGTCAAGAAATGGGCGGAGCCGCGGTCGCCGCGCGACCTGCACCTGGTCGCGCAGCTCGACGATCGCGTCGTCGGGGCGGCCGCCCTGCGTCCCTTCTACGGCCGGCGGGCTCATGCCGCCGAATTCTGGATCGGCGTGCACGAGGATTTCGCCGGCAATGGCGTCGGATCGAAGCTGCTCGCCGCGATCATCGACACCTGCGACAACTGGCTGAACGTCATCCGGATCGAGATGACCGTCTTCACCGACAACGAGAGGGCGATCGCGCTCTACAGGAAGTTCGGCTTCGAGATCGAGGGCACCCACAGGGCCGCGTCGTTCCGGAACGGCGCCTTTGCCGACGTCCATTGCATGGCGCGCCTGCGGCCGTCGAACGGGGCGTGAGGCGCGCCGGAGCAAGTGGCGAGCCTGGATTGATCGGTGCCAGTGCCACATGGAGGTCCGTCGTGGTTAGGAGCCTCGCCGCGCCGCGCGCCTCGAACCACGGCCATTCGCCGTGTGCTCTTCCAGGCCTTCACCCCGGCCAGCGCTACTCGCGCGCGCCGCCGCTGCGGGCGCGACCCGGTGCTCTGCCCGGAGCCCGCGGCCCGAAAACCAATTCGCGCCGGGCGCAGAGGTTGACGCGTTCCAGGAGCCGGGGCGGACCTTCGGTTTCGACGCCGGCAATGAGGTCGTAGACGCAGCCCTTGCCGCGCGGGAAGCGCGCGGTGATGGTGGCGCCGGCGGCCAGCGGCGCGGCGCCCAGCAGATCCACGCCGTCATGGCCGCCGCGATCATACCACCGCAGCGTCAGCGCCATCATGGCCCTGCCGGTGCGGTTGCGCGCGACGAACAGGCCGACCGGCCCCTGGCGCCGCAGGTCCCCGGCGCTCGTTTCCCTGCGGCCGTCGAGCGCGACCTCGGCCTGCCGGCAGAGATCGACGCCCAAGCGGGTTTCCTCGCGTCCGTCGTCATAGACGGCGCGCAGGTCGTAGCGGCACTGCCGCGCGGCATCGAGCCTCAGTTGCCGGCGTTCGCCGATCGCGAGCGTCCGGCCGCCGAGACGGTCCCGGCCCCACGCCGGTTCGCCGACCGGCGTCAGGTGGAGATTGCGCACCGGCAGGTCGCCGCCATGGACCACCGTGACCTCGGTCGCGCGCCGCGGGCTGCCGGTGCTGCTGCGCTTCGGCCGCCGGCCCCGACATCATCAGGACGCAGGCGGCCGCCAGCGCCTGACCGCCCGGTCTCCCAATCAAAAATGCCATGGACGACAACTCCTTGCCCCGCGCCGGAGGCGGGGCGACACCGCGACGCGAGGCTAGGCGGGGCGGGTTTCCGTGCCATTGCACTGCATGCATGGCCGGGAGGCCATGCCGGTGGCGCGGCGAAATCCGGCAGAAATCTTGGAGTGGCGGCGCTCCAGGCGGCGGAGTGGAAGGCGCGGCGGATGGTCCGGCGGCGGTTCGGCGCGGCTGTGGATATCCGGCAGGGGATGATCTGTGACAGCACCTTGACGCCCCGCGGAAGAGTCTGTTTTGTATCGACATCCAATACGATCGTTTTATTTCTCGGGGGCGGGTTCCAAGAGTATCAAATTCCGGCACGGGCCCCGGCGATGCGAAGGGGAGACCGGCGCCAACCCCCCTTGCTGCCGAAAAATCGCGCATGAGACTGTGCGCGCCTTTCCAGTGGAGTTACCGATGCCGATCCTTCCCAAGGCCGATGTGGTGCTGCGTGGCGGCCGGGTTTTTGTGGCTTATGGCGAGCCGATGGCCGAGGCCGTGGCCTTGTGGTCCGGCAAGGTGCTGGCGGTCGGGTCGTCGTCCGACATGGAGCCGCTGATCGGGCCGGCGACCCGCGTGGTCGAGCTGAACGGGCGGCTCGCCACCCCTGGCCTGTTCGAGGCCCACGCCCATCTCCTGCCGCTCGGCCTCGCCATGGCCGAGATCGACGCCCGGCCGCACAATGCGCGGACCCTCGACGACCTGCTCGGCCTGATCCGCGCCGAGGCGGCGCGCAAGAAGCCGGGCGAATGGATCATGGCGCGCGGCTACGACCAGTTCGAGCTCGACGTGAAGCGCCATCCGCACCGCACCGAGCTCGACGCGGCCGCCCCCGACAATCCGGTCTATCTCGTGCGCGCCTGCGGCCATCTCGCGGTGGTCAATTCGATGGCGCTGAAGCTTGCCGGCGTCACCCGCGAGACGCCGGTTCCGGCCGGCGGCGCCATCGAGCAGGTCAATGGCGAGCTGACCGGCCTGATGGCCGAGAACGGCCGGGCCCCGGTCAAGGCCGTGCTGCCCGATCCGACCAGCGAGGATCTCGTCGCCGCCATCGAGCGCGGTGGGCGCTACATGAATTCGTTCGGCATCACCAGCACCATGGACGCCGCCGTCGGCATGCGCTCCAAATATCGCGAGATCGCCGCCTACCGCACGGCCGTGCGCACCGGCCGCCAGCCGCTCCGGGTTACCCAGTGCATCCTGGCGAGCCCGGACGGCATTCTCGACCAGTGCTACGCCGACGGACTGGTGACCGGCGCCGGCGACGACATGCTGCGCGTCGGCCCGGTGAAGATCTTCACCGACGGTTCGGCCGGCGGCAAGACCGCGGCCATGTCACGCGTCTATGCGGGCGAGGAGGAGACCCACGGCATCTTCTGCCTCACCGACAAGGAGATGGAGGAGGCGACCCTCGATGTCCATGCCAAGGGTTATCAGCTCGCGGTGCACGCCATTGGCGATGCCGCCATCGAGCAGACCCTCTCCTCCATGGAAAAGGCGCTCGCCAAATATCCCGATGCCGACCGCCGGCATCGCATCGAGCATTGCGGCTTCAACACCATGGACCAGATGCGGCGCATGCGCCGGGCCGGCATCGAGCCGGTGCCGCAGCCGGTCTTCCTCTATGATTTCGGTGATCTCTACCGGTCCGTCATGCCCGACGAGCGGCCGGAAACGAGCTATCCGATGAAGACCTGGATCGAGCTCGGCTTCAAGCCGGCGGCCTCGACCGATGCCCCGGTCTGCGATGCCAACATCTACCCGAACTTCTACCAGATGCTGACGCGCAAGACCTCGCGCGGCACGGTGATCGGCGCCTCCGAGAGGATCTCCATCGAGCGCGCCATCCAGGCCTATACCGAGTTCGGCGCCTATGTGAACAAGTGCGAGGACCATCGCGGCACGCTGCGTCCCGGCCAGGCCGCGGACGTCGCCGTCTTCTCGCGGGACATGACGACCGCGACGCCCGAGGAGATCCTCACCGGCACGCGCTGCGACCTGACCATCCTGGGCGGCGCCTGCGTCCACGATGCGACCGGCGAGTGGCGGGGCTGACGTCCATGGGTGGCCATATCCTCAAGCGGATCGTCCTGTCGGTGCCCGTGCTCTTCGGGGTGCTGCTGCTCGGCTTCCTCCTCCTGCAGCTCGTGCCGGGCGACGTCGCCCAGGTCATCGGCGGGCCGCAGGCGACCCCCGAAGTGCTCGAGCAGATCCGCCAGGAGATGGGCCTCAACCGGCCGCTCATCGTGCAGTTCGGCCTCTATATCGGCCGGGTGCTGCAGGGTGACCTCGGCTATTCCATGATCAACAACACGCCGGTCATATCCGAGCTGGCCGACGCCATCGGCCCGACCGCCGAGCTGATGGTCGCCTGCCTGATCTGGTCGGTGCCGATCGGCATCGCGCTCGGCACGGTGGCGGCGGTCAACCGCGGCCGGTGGATCGACCGGCTCATCATCGCCATTTCGGTGGCGGGCGTCTCCACGCCGGTCTTCTTCATCGGCCTGATGCTGATCATGTGGCTCGGCTATCACTGGGAGCTGTTTCCCTTCCTCGGCCGCGAAGGGCCGATCTGGACGCTGCAGGGCCTTTCCCACATCGCCCTGCCGGCCTTGACGCTCGGCCTCACCTTCATCGGCCCGGTGGCGCGCATGACGCGCACCGCCGCGCTGGAGGTGCTGAACGCCGACTATGTGCGCACGGCCCGCGCCAAGGGGCTGACCGAGCGGGTGGTGGTCATCCACCACGTGCTGCGCAACGCGCTCATCCCGGTCGTCACCCTGATCGGCCTGCAGGCCGGCTTCCTGCTCGGCGGGGCGGTGGTGACCGAAACCATCTTCTCCTGGCCGGGCGTCGGCCGGCTCGCCGTCGGCGCCATCCTGTCGCGCGACCTGCCGATGGCGCAGGGCTCGATCCTCGTGCTGGCGATCTCCTTCATCGTCATCAATCTGGCCGTCGACCTGCTCTACGGCGTCCTCGATCCGCGGGTTGGCAAGCGATGACCGCCGTGAACCCCACCCTCGCGTCCGCTCCGCGCCGCACGTCGGCGCTGCGCCGGCTGTTCCGCGACCGTCTGGCGCTCGCCGCCGCCATCATCCTGGCGCTCATCGTGCTGGCCGCGCTGTTCGCGCCCTGGCTCGCGCCGAACGATCCCTATCTGACCAATACGCGCCTGCGCATGCTGCCGCCGGTCTGGGAAGCGCGCGGCCAGTGGAAATATGTCCTCGGCACCGACGGGCTCGGCCGCTGCATGCTGTCGCGCCTGCTCTACGGCACCCAGGCGACGCTGCTGATGGGCCTTGCCTCCACCATCATCGGCGGCGGCATCGGCCTCGTCGTCGGCCTCCTCGCCGCCTACTACAAGAAGCTCGACGGCTGGCTGATGCAGCTCTCCGACGTGCTCCTGTCGTTCCCGGCGATCCTGCTCGGCCTCGCCTTCGCCGCGGCTGTCGGCCCGGGCATGACCGCGGTCATCGTGGCCCTGTCGGTCGCCACCATTCCGACCGTGACCCGCGTGACCCGCGGCTCGGCGCTGGTCGTGATGGGCCAGGACTTCATCGAGGCGGGCCGGTCGATCGGCCTGTCCGACACGACGATCCTGATCCGCTATCTCGCGCTCAACTGCGTCTCGTCGGTCTTCGTCTATCTCACCCTGCGCTTCGGCCAGGTGATCCTGCTCGGATCGGCCCTGTCCTTCCTCGGCCTCGGCGCCCAGCCGCCGGTCGCCGAGCTCGGCACCATGGCCTCGTCAGGCCGCAACGAACTGTTCCTTGCCCCACATATCGCAGTCATTCCGAGCCTCGTGATCGTCGTCATGGTGCTGTGCGCCAACGTGCTCGGCGATGCATTGCGCGACCTGCTTGATCCGCGGCTGCGGAACGGCTGACCGGCCCGAGCCCAACCTCAAGGTTTCAGAGGAGAAATAAGGATGACCATCCGAAGCATGGCCCTATGGGCAACGGCCTTGGCCGGCGCGCTGACGGTTGCGGCCCCCGCGGTCGCGCAGCAGAACACGCTGACCATCGTGCGCGAGGTCGACAGCGACCGCTACGATCCGCACCGCTCGACGGCACGCTCGGCCTCCGAGGTGCTGTTCATGCTGGCCGACACGCTGGTCTCGCTCGACCACGACATGGTCACCATCAAGCCGGGCCTCGCCGAGAGCTGGACCGTCTCGGCCGACGGCAAGGTCTATACCTTCAAGCTGCGGAACGACGTGCAGTTCTGCGACGGCAAGAAGATGACCGCCGCCGACGTCGTCTATTCGATCAAGCGCTGGATCGATCCGGCGACGCGCTCGCCGGTGAGCTGGCGCGCGGGCCCGGTCGAGGACGTCGTCGCCATCGATGACACGACCGTCGAATATCGCCTGAAGGCACCGTTCTCCGAGCTGCTCTACCAGCTCACCCAGAGCTTCGCCGTGGTCATCGACAAGGCCAATGTCGAGGCGCTCGGCAATGATTACGGCGTGCGCGGCTTCAACGGCACCGGTCCCTATTGCTGGGTCGACTGGCGCCCGCGCAACGACCTGCGCATGCGCCGCCACGACGCCTATCGCTGGGGCCCGCCGATCTATGAGAACCGCGGCCCGGCGCACATCCAGGAGATCGTCTGGCGCATCGTGCCGGAGGAGAACACGCGCCTTGCCGCCGTGCTGACCGGCCAGACCCAGGCGACCCAGTACATCCCCTATTCGGGCCTCGCCCAGATCCGCGCCAACCGCAACCTGCGCGTGGTCGAGAACCCGGCCGCCTTCTGGACCGCGTTCATCGGCTTCAAGGTGGACAAGCCCGGCATGGACGATCCGGCCGTGCGCCGCGCCATCGTCATGGCGGTCGACCAGGAGGCGATCTCGCGCGATCTCAATTTCGGCGAGACCGAGCCGGCCTATTCCTACATCCATCAGGCCGCGACCGACTGGGACAAGCGCAACGACTCCATCCTGATCCGCACCAATGTCGACGAGGCGAACCGGATCCTCGACGCCGCCGGCTGGGTCCGCGGCTCCGATGGTTTCCGCACCAAGAATGGCCAGCGCCTGTCGCCGGTCGTCTACGGCTTCACCGGCTCGACCTGGCAGAAGCTGATGGAGACCGTGCAGGGCGACCTGCGCAAGATCGGCGTCGACCTGCGCATCCAGCTGTTCGATGCGACGGTGGCCTGGGGCAAGATGGCGACGCAGGAATTCGACCTGTTCGGCATGTCCTACCCCTACATCACCGCGGGCGACGCGCTGAACCTCTATTTCCGCTCCTCGAACATCCCGACGCCGAACCGGATGAACTGGCGCAATGCCGATACCGACCGGCTGCTGCTGGCCGGTTCGGCGGCCGTCTCAGAGGCCGATCGCGCCGCGGCCTACAGCCAGGTGCTGCGCCAGGTGCACGAGGCGGCGGTGTGGATCCCGCTCTACCACGAGCCGATGAAGATCGCGGCCTCCAACCGGCTGGCGCCGTTCCGGGCCCACAACATCTACGGTTCGGGCTTCTACAAGGGCCTCGACCTGCGCTTCGTGCGCTGACGCGAAAACGGCGCCCCGCGGTGGCGGGGCGCCGGCCTGCTTGCGAACGGCCCGAGACGCTGGCGCGCCGGGCCGCCGAAGGCCTCGCAAATTGCAGAGCGAATGCGGCAATTTGCGAGATGGAGCCGACGGTCATCTGCGATGCCCGCCGGCATAACGACAGGAAGAGAGAGAAACGCCATGCCCGTCACGCTGGTCAAATCGGCCGCCTGGGTCGTCGCCTATGATGGCGAGAAGCACACCTATCTGCGTGACGCGGATGTCGCCTTCGACGGCGACAAGATCGTCCATGTCGGGCCGGGTTTTGCCGGCCAGGCGGCGACCACGATCGACGGATCGGGCCTGCTCGTCATGCCCGGCCTCGTCAACGTCCATTCGCATCCGGCCTCCGAGCCGATGACCAAGGGCTGGAACGACGAGCTCGGCTCGGAGAAGCTCTACCAGTCCTCGCTCTACGAATTCATGCCGCTGTTCCGGGCCGATGCCGGCGGCGCGCCCGACCCTGAGGCGATCCCGGCCTCCGCGACGGTGGCCTATTCCGAGCTCCTCATGTCGGGCGTCACCACGCTCGTCGACATGTCGGTCGCCTGGGACGGCTGGCTCGATCATTTCGCGGCCTCGGGCCTGCGCGGCGTGCTCTCGCCCATGTACCGCTCGGGCCGCTGGTTCACCCGCAACGGCCACGTCGTCGAATATGAGTGGGACAAGGACGGCGGCGCCAAGCCCATGGCCGCCGCCATGGCCGTGCTCGATGCCGCGGTGAAGCATCCCTCGGGCCGCATGTCCGGCATGGTCTCGCCGAGCCAGATCGACACCTGCACGCCGGAACTGATCCAGGCGAGCTTCGAGGAGGCCAAGCGCCGCAACCTGCCGTTCCAGATCCACGCCGCCCAGTCGGTCGTCGAGTTCCACGAGATGACCCGCCGCCACGGCATGACCCCGATCGAATGGCTCGGCTCGCTCGGCGTGCTGTCCGACCGCACCCTGATCGGCCACAGCATCTTCCTCGACCATCACACCTCGGCGCACTGGCCGCGCCGCGACGACCTGCAGGACCTCGTCGACACCGACACGACGGTGGCGCACTGCCCGACGGTGTTCCAGCGCCGCGGCATCACGCTGCAGACCTTCGGCGAATATGTCCGGCGCGGCATCAACATGGCGATCGGCACCGACACCTATCCGCACAACATGATCGAGGAAATGCGCCACGTGGCGATCATGTCGCGGGTGGTCGGCGAGGACTGCTACGACGTGCGCACCGCCGACGTGTTCAATGCCGCGACGCTCGGCGGCGCGAAGGCGCTCGGCCGGTCCGACATCGGCCGCATCGCCGTCGGCGCCAAGGCCGACATCGTCCTCGTCGATGTCACTCATCCGGCCATGCGGCCGGTGCGTGATCCCGTCCGCTCCATGGTCTATGCGGCGGCCGAGCGCGCCATCCGCACCGTCTTCGTCGACGGCCACAAGGTGGTCGACGAGGGCCGGGTGCTGACCATGGACTATCCGGCGGCGGCGGCGCGGCTCGAACAGGCCCAGCGCCAGGCCGAGATCGGCGTCAAGACGCTGGACTGGGCCAAGCGCGACCATCTGACCATCTCGCCGCTGATGTTCCCGGCCGGCAAGGGAGCTTGAACTGGTGCCTGACGAAACGGTGACCGCTGCGGACGTCGTGCTCGACGTCCGCGATCTCAAGACGCATTTCAAGACCGAGCGCGGCTTCTTCCGCGCCGTCGACGGGGTGAGCTTCCAGGTCGCGCGCGGCCGGACGCTCGCCGTCGTCGGCGAGTCCGGCTGCGGCAAGAGCGTCACCTCGCTCTCCATCATGGGCCTCGTGCCCGAGCCGCCGGGCATCAAGGCCGGCGGGGAGATCCTGTTCGAAGGCCAGGACCTGCTCACCAAGACGCGGGCCGAGCTCGAAGAGATCCGCGGGGCCAGGATCGCCATGATCTTCCAGGAGCCGATGACGTCGCTGAACCCGGTCTACCGGGTCGGCGACCAGATCGTCGAGGGCCTGGTCAAGCATCGCGGCCTGTCGGCGCGCGCCGCGCGCGAGCGGGCCATCGAGATGCTCAGGCTCGTCCGCATCCCGAGCCCGGAGACGCGGGTCGACGCCTATCCGCACGAAATGTCCGGCGGCATGCGCCAGCGCGTGATGATTGCCATCGCGCTCGCCTGCGAGCCGCAGGTGCTGATCGCCGACGAGCCGACCACCGCGCTGGACGTGACCATCCAGGCCCAGGTGCTCGACCTGATGCGCGATCTGAAGAGCCGGCTCGGCACGGCGATCATCCTGATCACGCACGATCTCGGGGTGGTCGCCGAAATGGCCGACGACGTGGTGGTCATGTATGCCGGCAAGGTGGTCGAGCGGGCGTCGGTCGCGGCGCTGTTCGACGATGCCCAGCATCCCTATACGCTCGGCCTGCTCGCCTCGGTGCCGCGGCTCGATGCCGACCAGGAGCGGCTGCAGACCATCGAAGGCATGGTGCCGACGCCGGAGACCATGCCCACGGGCTGCCGGTTCGCGCCGCGCTGCACGCTGGCGAGCGACCGCTGCCTGAGCGAGATGCCGCCGCTGCGCGACATTCGGCCCGGGCATCAGGTCGCCTGCTGGAAAGCTCCCATCGATGAGGTCGCGGCATGAATGGTCCCGAGCAAGCCGGCGCTCCGCTTCTGGTCGTCGAGAACCTCGCCAAGCACTTTCCGGTCGGCGGCGGCTTCCTGTCGCGCGCGACCGGCGTGGTGAAGGCGGTCGACGGCGTGTCGTTCACGCTGAGGCGCGGCGAGACGCTGGCGCTCGTCGGCGAGTCCGGCTGCGGCAAGTCGACCACCGGACGGCTGGTGCTGCGCCTGCTGGAGCCGACGGGCGGGCGCGTCGCCATCGACGGCGTCGAGGTCGCCGGCCTGTCGAAGCAGGAGCTGAGGACGTTGCGCCGGCGCATGCAGATCGTCTTCCAGGATCCGTTCGCCTCGCTCAATCCGCGCATGACCATCGGCGACATCCTCGCCGAGCCGCTCCTGCTGCACGGCCTTGCCGACAAGGCGAATGTCGAGGGCAAGGTGAAGGAACTGCTCGCGATCGTCGGTCTTGCCGCCGCCTATGCCGAACGGTTCCCGCATGAATTCTCCGGCGGCCAGCGCCAGCGCATCGGGGTTGCGCGGGCGCTCGCCACACGGCCCGATCTCATCGTCTGCGACGAGCCGGTCTCGGCGCTCGACGTGTCGATCCAGGCGCAGGTGGTCAATCTCCTGCAGGACCTGCAGGCGCGCTTCGGCATGAGCTACCTGTTCATCGCCCACGACCTCGCCGTGGTCCGCCACATCGCCGATCGCGTCGCCGTCATGTATCTCGGCCGCATCGTCGAGATCGCCGACAAGTCGGTGCTCTATTCGGCACCGAAGCACCCCTATACCCGCGCGTTGCTGGCCGCGGCCCCGGTGCCCCGGCCGGGCGCGCGCGAGGAACGCGTGCTCCTGTCGGGCGACGTGCCGAGCCCGGTCAGGCCGCCGCCCGGCTGCACCTTCCATCCGCGCTGCGCATTCGCGACCGACCGCTGCAAGACCGAGGCGCCGGCGCCGCGCACCTTCCCCGACGGCGCGACGGTCGCCTGCCATCATGTCGAGACGCTGCCCGCCGCCGCGCCGCTCGTCGCGGAAACCGAGCCGCCCGTGGTGGCGCGCCGCATGGCCGTCCTGGCCGCGGCAAAGGCCGCCGCGGCGGCCTGAGGTCGGCGGGCGCACTGCATCCGGGTCTGCCGTGGTTCGAGGCCCGCGCAAGGGCGCGGGCACCTCACCATGAGGGAGGGAAGGAACGGCATCGGCGCCGGTGCGAGGATGCTCACTGCGCGAACGGTTTCATGAGCCCTCTCGCTGCCATACCCCACCATCCTCATGGTGAGGTGCGAGCCGCAGGCGAGCCTCGAACCACGACCGAGCTTGGTGCCGATCCTATCTGATCCCGCTCATTCCCACGTATCGCGGGCGATATCGACGATCATCTCGAGCTTCCTCCACTGCTCGTCCTCGGCCAGCACGTTGCCTTCCTCGGTGGAGGCGAAGCCGCACTGGGCGGAGAGGCAGAGCTGCTCGATCGGCGCATGGCGCGAGGCCTCCTCGATCCGGCGGCGGATATCGTCCTTCTTCTCCAGCACGCCGCTCTTCGAGGTGACGAGGCCGAGCACCACCGCCTTGCCCTTGGGCAGGAAGCGCAGCGGCTCGAAGCCGCCGGCACGCTCGGTGTCCCATTCCATGAAATAGGCATCGACCGGCATGGCGTTGAACAGCAGCTCGGCGATCGGCTCGTAGCCGCCCGAGGCGACGAAGGTCGAGCGGAAATTGCCGCGGCACAGATGCATGGTCACTGTCATGTCGCGCGGCCGGTCGTTGATCGCCGCCTCGACCATGCCGGCATAGATCACGGCCTGATGGTCCGGGTCGTCGCCGCGGTCGGCGAGCATCTTCTTCTGCTCGGGATCGCAGAGATAGGCGAAGCTGACATCGTCGAGCTGCAGGTAGCGGCAGCCGGCGTCGTAGAGCGCGTTCACCGCCTTCCTGTAGGCCTCGCCGAGGTCGCGGTAATAGTCGTCCATGTTGGGATAGAGGCCCATATTGATGAGCTTCCGGCCGCCGCGATAGTGCAGCATGGACGGCGAGGGGATGGTCATCTTCGGCGTTTCGCGCGTATGCGCCTTCAGGAACTTGAAGTGCTCGACGAAGGGATGGCTCGAAAAGCCGATCTTGCCGACGACGCGGGGCGCCTCGGCCTTGGTCTGGACACCGGCGAACTGGATGCCCTGGTCGAGTTCCACGCGCTCGATGCCGTCGAGCTGCCAGAGGAAGTCGTAGTGCCACCACGAGCGCCGATATTCGCCGTCGGTAATGCCCTTGAGGCCGATCGATTCCTGCTTGGCGATCAGCGCCTCGATCTCCCGGTTCTCGACCTCGCGCAGCGCGTCGGCGTCGATCCGGCCGGCGGCCCTGGCGGCGCGGGCCTCCTTCAGCGGCGCGGAGCGCAAGAGCGAGCCGACCTGATCGGCACGGAACGGTCCGGTCTTGCCTGCTAGGACTGAAGTCGTCGCCATGGTGTCTCTCCCTTGATCGTATCGGCCCGTCATGCGTTTCAGCGCGCCGGCGCCGACCGGTCGGCCACCCCGAGATGCCGGTCGAGCGCTGCCGGGTCGGCCGCCAGCACCTGGCTGTCGCCTTCCAGCACGACCGCGCCGCGATCCAGGATCGCCGCGCGGTCGGTCAGCGGCAAGATCTTGCGCGCCTTCTGCTCCACGATGATCGCGGCCATGCCTTCTTCCCTGACGATACGCCGGATCGCGCCGAGAAGCTCGTCGACAATGATCGGCGCAAGTCCCTCGAGGGGCTCGTCGAGCAGCAGAACCCTGGGGTTCAGCACCAGGGCGCGCGCGACCGCCAGCATCTGCTGCTCGCCGCCCGACAGCTGATTGCCGAGATTGCTCCGCCGTTCCTTGAGCCGCGGAAACAGGGCGAAGGCGCGCTCCGGCGTCCAGGCGCCGGGCGTCGCAACCGCGCTCAGGTTTTCCGCGACCGTCAGCGACCGGAAGATGCCGCGCTCCTGCGGCACCCAGCCGAGGCCGAGCGCCGCCCGGCGCTCCGGGCGGATGCCGGCGATATCCGTGCCGGCCAGCAGGATGCCGCCGCTGCGAAAGGTCGTCAGTCCGGCAATCGTTTCGATCAGCGTGGTCTTGCCGGTGCCGTTGCGGCCAAGCAGGGCCATCGACTGGCCTTCGGCGAGGCGCAGCGACAAGCCGTTCAGCACGGTGGCTTCGCCGTAGCCGGCCACGACCCTGTCGAGCACGAGAAGATCGCTCATGCCTCGCCCTCGCCGAGATAGACCTCGCGGACGCGCGGGTCGGCCTGGATTTCGGCGGCGGTGCCTTCGGTGAAGATCGCGCCCTGGACCAGCACGGTGATGCGCTCCGCGAAGCGGAAGACCATGTCCATGTCGTGCTCGATCAATACGATCGTGACGTCGCGGGGCAGGCCCGAGACGATGTCGATGATCTCGTGTCGCTCGCTTTCGGGCACGCCCGCCGCCGGCTCGTCGAGCAGCAGCACGCGCGGCCGGCAGGCGAGTGCCGTGGCGATTTCGAGCAGCCGGCGCTTGCCGTAGGGCAGGGTCGCCGTGCGTGTGGTGACGACGTCGCCGAGGCGGAAGGCGGCGAGGATCTCGGCCGCTTCGTCGAGCACTGCCTGCCGGCTGCCGGTCGGCCGCCACCAGTCGGTGCCTGCGCCCTGATATTCGGAAATGGCGAGTCCGACCGTTTCGAGCGGCGTCAGGTCATTGAACAGCTGGGTGATCTGGAAGGTGCGGGCAAGGCCGCGCGCCACCCGCCGGTGCGGCTGCAACCGCGTGATGTCGGCGCCTTCCAGCAGGATCTCCCCCGATGTCGGGGCGATCACGCCGGTGACGAGATTGATCAGCGTCGTCTTGCCGGCGCCGTTCGGGCCGATCAGGGCGTGGCGGGCGCCCGGGGCGACGGCAAGCGAGACGTCGTTGGTGGCGACGAGCCCGCCGAAGCGGCGCACCAGTCGGCGGGTCTCGAGCGCCGGCGTCATGGTCCGGTCCTCCCGACGAGCCGGCGCAGGCGGTCGAAGATCCGCTCGCGGCCGACCATCACCAGGACGACCAGGAACAGCCCCATCCAGAACAGCCAGTAGGCCGGGGTCAGGCCGGACAGCAGGTCCTTCATCAGCTTGAAGGCGATGGCGCCGATCAGGCCGCCATAGAGATAGCCGGTGCCGCCGATGACCAGCACCAGCAGGCCGTCGGCCGACTTGCCGAAATCGAGCACCTCCAGCGAGACGAAGGCGGTGGTCTGGGTGAGGAGGGCGCCGGCGGCGCCGGCATAGGCGGCCGACAGCGCGTAGATCATGATCAGGCGCCGGGCCGGTGAAATGCCGATCGAGGCGGCGCGCAGCCGGTTGTCCTTCAGTGCCCTGAGCGACAGGCCGAAGGGCGAATGGACCACTCGCCGGGCGAGAAGGAAGAGCAGGAACAGGACGGCGAGGCTGTAGAGATAGGCGGTGCGGCCGAGGAAATCGAAGGCGAACAGCCCGAGGATCGGCCCCATGGCGATGCCGAGCAGGCCGTCGGCGCCGCCGGTCAGCCATTCCAGCCGGTTGGCCACCTCGTGGACGATGAGCGCGACGCCGAGCGTCACCATCAGCCGGGTCAGGTCGGTGCCGCGGATGATCAGGACGCTCGTGAGGAGGCCGAGGAGACCGGAGGCGGCCATGGCGAAGACGAGGCCGGTGACGGGTTCGGCGCTGACCGACTTGGCGAACAGCCCGGCGGCATAGGCGCCGAAACCGAAAAACGCCGCCTGCCCCAGCGAGACGATGCCGGCATAGCCGAGGATCAGGTCGAGAGAGAGCGCCAGCAGGCCGAGAATGGCGATCTCATTGAGCAGGGCCGCCCGGTTCGGCAGCACGAAGAGCGCACCGAGCGCGACGATCCAGAAGACGGTTTCCTGCAGCTTCCATGCGGTCTGGCGGTGGAGGAACTCCACCGGGCTGAGGCGGCTTGCGTCCGGCCGGGCGAGAGGGTTCCGCATCGCCGCCGGCTCACCGCGTCACGCCGCGGGCAAAAAGCCCGTTCGGCCGCAGCATGAGGATGGCGATCATCACCGTGTAGATGATGAAGGCGCCGGCCTGGGGCACGTAATATTTGCCGGCGACGTCGGCGAGCCCGAGCAGCAGCGCCGCGACGAACGGGCCGGTCATCGAGGATGTGCCGCCGACGGTCACGACGATCAGGAAATAGAGCATGAACTTCAGCGGGAAGGTCGGGTCGAGGCCGAGGATCTCGGCACCCAGCGCGCCGCCGAGGCCGGCAAGGCCGGAGCCAGCGGCGAAGGTCAGCGCGAAGATCGCGTTGACGTCGATGCCCATGCCGCGCGCGACCTTCGGATCGTCGACCGCCGCGCGCAGCCGGGCCCCGAAGCGCGTGCACGCCAGCATCCATTGCAGCGCCAGCGTCAGCGCGCCGCAGACGACGACGAGGAACAGGCGATAGACGCCGATGCCGATGCCCAGGACCTCGAAGCGGCCGGTGAGATAGGCCGGCAGGCGGATGCTCTGCGGCGAGGAGCCCATGGCGTAGTCGGCCGCGGCCACCGCCATGAACACGAGCCCGATCGAGAACAGCACCTGGTCGAGGTGGCTGCGGCCGTACATGTGGCGGTAGAGCAGCCGCTCGGCCACCGCGCCGAGCGCTGCAGCGGCCAGGAAGGCGAGAGGCAGGCAGGCAAGAAAGGGCAGGCCCAGGCGCTGCATCAGGACGACGGTGACATAGCCGCCCGCCATGGCGAAGGCACCGTGGGCGAGGTTGACGAAATTCATCAGCCCGAGCGTCACGGCCAGCCCGCAGGCGAGCACGAACAGCAGCATTCCATAGGCGATGCCGTCGAACAGGATGGTCAGCATGTCGCCCCGCCCCGCCGCTGTGGCTCAGCGCCCCTTGATCGGGTCCGGGACCGCCTCGAACGTGTCGAATTCGACATTGTAGAGTTGGCCGTCGACCTTCTCGACACGCCGGACATAGACGTTCTGCGTGATGTCGCGGGTGCGCGCCTCGATGGTGATGGGCCCGCGCGGGCTGACCCAGCTCATGCCCTTCATGGCATCGATGAGGCCCTGGCCGTCGGTCGCGCCGTTGGTCTTCTTCAGCGCCTCGTAGAAGAGATGCATGCCGTCATAGCCGCCGACCGCCATGAAGTTCGGCCGCATGTTCGGATTGGCGGCGCGGAACGCCTGCACGAAGGCCCTGTTCTCCGACGAATTGTGGGCCGCCGAATAGTGATGGCTGGTGACGACGCCGATGATCGCATCGCCCATGTCGTTGAGAAGGTCGTCGTCGGTAACGTCGCCGGTGCCGATCAGCTTGACGCCGGCCTTGTCGAGGCCGCGCTCGACGAACTGCTTGACGAACTGGCCGCCGATGCCAGAGGGCACGAAGACGAACAGCGCATCGGGCTTGGCGTCGGCGACGCGCTGCAGGAAGGGCGCGAAATCCGGATTGCGCAGCGGCACCCGCACCTCGGCCGTCACCTCGCCGCCGGTCCGGCCGAAGCGTTCCTTGAACGCCTTCTCGGCATCGATGCCGGGCGCGTAGTCGGTGACCAGGCTGATCACCTTCCTGATATTGTTCTTCGCCGCCCAGTCGGCGATCGGCTGGGTCGCCTGCGGCAGAGTGAAGCTGGTGCGGACGATGAACGGCGACTGTTCGGTGATGGCCGAGGTCGCCGCAGCCATCACGATCATCGGGGTTTTCGACTGGGTGGCGAGCGGCGCCGCGGCGAAGGCGAGCGGGGTGAGCCCGAAGCCGCCGATGGCCGCGACCTTCTCGTTGACGATCAGTTCCTGGGCGATGCGCCGGGTGACGTCGGCGGCGCCCGTGTCATCGCGCACGATGAGCTCGATGCGCCTGCCGGCAACCGCCTGGCCGTTCTGCGCCATATAGAGTTTCGCCGCGGCTTCGATCTGGCGCCCGGTGGAGGCGGACTGGCCGGTCATCGGCAGGATAAGGCCGATCTTCACGACCTCCTGGGCTTCGGCCCGCCCGCCGAGGCCGGCGACGAGTGGCAGAGCGCCGAAGCCGGCAACAGTCTGACGCCTGGTCAGCATGACATTCGTCTCCCCTGATACCTTCTTGGAATGCCGTGCCTGATGTGGTCGCTCCGCCCCGCAGGCTTGTCAAGTGCGATAGTCAGACGATTGTGCGATAATCGTACGTCGTTGCCGCGCAGCATTTCCGGCGGTATGGTCGAACCGAAAGCCAGCAGGCCGCGACGTCAGCGGCGTGATCGCGGCGAGCGGCCCAAACCGGCGCCTCCAGAAGGATCGCTGTGCGAGGGACCCGGTGCCGACGCGCTCGGCCACCATTCCGGCCGGCGACATGGATCGTGCACCGGAATGATCGATTGCTTCGAAATTACAATCGATGGGCGAGCCCGTTCAGCCAGGTCCGTGGCGCCTGCCGTGTGACGGCGGGCGCCCGGAATCCGCAATGTCGGAAGGCCGCAGCTTATCCGGCCGGTGGCGTCTTTCTGCCGAATTGCGTGTCGCGACCGGTGAGATCTCGTTCCTGAATTGATGATCTCTGTATTCGTTGGAGCTCCATGCCGTATAGGCTCAATTTCATGACGATGGAGCCCATGTGAACGGGCAATAATATTGGATCGAAAAATCATCCGCATTGCCGCAAACAGAGTTTGCAGCGGGAAGGGCCGTGCGGAAGCGGACCGCATCTTGCGCAATTCGAAGATGAGCCGATCTCAGCGTCAACAGGAAGCGGTCGCGGGAGACAGAGCAAAGCGGGCCTTCCGCCCGGCGATCCCACCGCACAAGGAGACAGCGATCATGCAGCTCACCGGCATCCATCATCTCACTGCCATCTCGGCGAATGCCTCGGCCAACCATGCCTTCTATGTCGGCGTGCTCGGCATGCGGCTGGTCAAGCGCACCGTCAATCAGGACGACGTCTCGGCCTATCATCTGTTCTATGGCGACGGCGCCGCGAGCCCCGGCTCCGACATCACCTTCTTCGAATGGCCGGTCGCGCCCGAGCGCCGCGGCACCCATGCGATCGTGCGCACCGCGCTCAGGGTTGCCGGCGAGGACACGGTCCGCTGGTGGGCGGAGCGTTTCGCCGCGCAGGGCGTCCGGCACGAGGCGCCGGTCCTGCGCGACGGCCGCCTGACGCTCGACTTCGAGGACCCGGAAGGCCAGAGGCTCGCCCTGATCGACGATGGCGGCGCGGGCGATGCCCATCCCTGGGACCGGAGCACCGTGCCGGCCGAGCGGCAGATCCGCGGCCTCGGCCCGATCACCGCGAGCGTTCCGGCGCTCGAGCCGACCGAGCGTGTGCTGACCGCGGTGCTCGGCATGCGCAAGGTCCGCAGCTATCCAGGCCGGGCGAACGGGCAGGAGGTCCATGTCTTCGAAATGGGCGAAGGCGGTCCGGCCGCTGAGTATCATCTTGCGGTGGAGCCGGGGCTCGCCGACGCCCGCCAGGGCGCCGGCGCCGTGCATCACGTCGCGTTCCGGACACCCGACCGCGCGCAATACGAGGCCTGGGTCGCCCGGTTGCGGGACCTGCGCATCCCGAGTTCCGGACCGGTCGACCGCTATTATTTCGAGAGCCTCTATTTCCGCGAGCCGGGCGGCATCCTGTTCGAGATCGCCACCGATGGGCCGGGTTTCGCGGTCGACGAGCCGGCCGAGAGCCTCGGCGAGAAGCTCGCCCTGCCGCCTTTCCTGGAAGGCCGGCGCGCCCTGATCGAGCGGGGCCTGAAGCCGCTGTGAAGTGATGAAAACGGCGCCATGGCACCGGGACCAAACCAAGCTAGATTGCCGGGGAGCGATTCCCCGGCAAGAGGCTGTCATGACCATCCACCGTCCGCTTTTCCTTGTCGCCGGCGCGCTGCTGCTGGCCGCCTGCAACACCGCCGCCGAAGCGCCGGCGCCGCAAACCCAGGCTCAGCCGCCCGCCTATGTCACGCGGTCGGATTTCCGGCTGCCCGAGGGGACCGGCTGCTCCGGCGAGATCGCCCGGTTCCGTGCGGTGATGGACAACGACCTCGCGACCGGCCACGTCAACCGCCAGGTCCATGCGCGCGTCATGGCTGATCTCGCCGGCCCAGAACAGGCCTGCGCCGCAGGCCGGGACGGCGATGCCCGTGGCCGCCTGCGCCAGCTCAAGACCCGCTACGGCTATCCGGCCTGACGGCTGGCCGCGCCCGGAGGGGATGCGGCAACGGAGTGCTTCAAGGGAAGCGTCATGCGCATCGCCTTCCTCTCCGACATTCACGGCAACCGCGAGGCGCTGGAAAGTTGCCTCGCCCATGCGCGGGGCAAAGCGCCCGACCGCTACGTCGTGCTCGGCGACATCGTCGGCTATGGCGCCGATCCGGCCTTCTGCGTCGAGACGGTCGCCGGCCTCGTGGCCGGCGGCGCCGTGGCGATCAAGGGCAATCACGACGCGGCGGTGGGCGAAGCGGCGCGCACCATGACCGACATGGCGCATGCCGCCATCGTCTGGACGCGCGGCGCGCTGGCTGCGGCGCACCACGCCTTTCTCGCCGGCCTGCCGTTAGCCCATCGGGACGGCGAGCGGCTTTATGTCCATGCCAGCGCCGATCGGCCGGCCGCCTGGCCCTATCTCACCTCGGAGACGGCGGCCGAGCGCAGCCTTGCCGCGACCGACGCGCGCCAGGTTTTTTCCGGCCATACCCATCAGCCGGTGCTGTTCCGCAGCGCCGGCGGCGTCTGCCGGGCCATGCCGCTGCCGGCGGGCGCGCCGGTCCGGCTCGATTCCGCCGCGGCCTGGCAGGTGGTGATCGGCTCGGTCGGTCAGCCGCGCGACGGCAATCCGGCCGCGGCCTATGCGGTGCTCGATCTCGACACGAGCGAGATCACCCAGCATCGCCTCGACTACGACCATGCGGCGGCGGCCGCCAAGATCCTTGCCGCCGGCCTGCCGCGCCGCCTCGCCGAGCGGCTCGCCCTCGGTCGCTGAGCGCCATGCGGCCGCCGCTTCGTGCGGAGCGCCGCCTGCCGGATCAGCGGCCGGCCGCCAGCAGGGCCTTGTGCACCCGGTCGGCGAATTCTGCGGCCGGCCTCGTGCGGTTCTGATAGTCGATGACCTGGACGAGCTGCACCGTCTTGTCGTCGACCGCGATGCAGTAGACGACGAACGAGCCGCCGCCGCCGCGCGGGCCGCCGGAGACGACCGCGAGCTGGTTGGGGAAGCGCTGGACCCTCTGGGAGTAGCCGACGGCCTCGGCCTCGCGCCTGGCGATATCGGCGCAGGTGTCGAGGCTCAGATCGGCCGCGCTGCGGCGCTCGACACGGAACTCCAGGTTGAATTCCTGCGCCGCCATGGCGTTGGCTGTCAGAACACCGAGCGTCAGCAAGGCGGCGAACGGGTGTGCCGGTATTCTCATGTCGGGCTGCTCCTGCGAATCTGCCGTTCAGCCCCCCGAGGCCTGTCTACAATGGCCGGCCGCCGATGCCTATCGCCGGCGCGCGAGCCACCATTCGGCATAGGCGAGCTGGAAGGCCGGCATGCGCTCGGGAACGAGATCGGCGTGGCTGCGCACGATATGGATGTCGGAAAGCTCGGGCCTGGCCTCGCGGCGGATACGGCCGAGGATCTCCGCGCGCAGCGCTGCGGCGTCGAGCCTCGAGCGCACGACCTTCAGGAAGGCGAGGCGCTTGTCGTCCTCGTGCAGCCAGAAACCGGGCTCGAGGGTCACTTCGTCGAGCGTCAGCCCGGTTTCTTCGGTGAGTTCGCGCCGGACGCTGCCCTCGAGGTCGACCTGGCCGTCGACGACGTCGTTGAGATCGGGCGTGCCGCCGGGAAAATAGATCTTGCCGGCATTGGCCGTGTGCCCGGCCATCACCCCCATCAGCAGCGCATCGTCGGCGCTGGTCAGTCCGGCCAGGCCAAAGGCATTGCGGGTCGTGCCGTCGGGCGCGCCGAGCCGCATGAAATGCAGGAACGCGGCGAAGTCCACCGCCATGTAACGGCCCTGAAACACATCGCCATCGGCGGCGCCTTCCGCCAGAAGCAGCACCCGACCATTGAACATTTCGGGCCTGTCGGCAGTCCATTGCCGCCAGGCTGAACGAATCGCTTCCGCGTGCGTTTCAGCGTAGCGCCATTGGCTCGTGGAAATTCCGGTTTCCAGGCTGCGGATGTAGCGGAACGGTTCGGTCACGGCGGGCCCCTGTGAACGGGACCCTGTCTAGCCCGCGCGTGCCGCTGCGGCTAGCGGTGGAGTGGTGGACGCCCGGCAGCGTTTACCATTGCGCGCCGGCAACACCCGGTTAGGCTTGAACATGAGCCGTACCGGCCAAGACTTGGCAAGGCTGCGCCGGATCACCTATGGTCGCGGCGGGTCGGGGCACTCAGGAGGGTCTGCAATGATGAAGAAACTGGTTCTGATCGGCGCGCTGGCGCTGACGCTCGGCGCCTGCTCTGAGCGCGAAGAGCGTGCGGCCGGCGGCGCGGCCCTCGGTGCGGGCGCTGGCGCCATCATCGGCGGCCTGGCCACCGGTACGGGCGGCGGCGCCCTCGCTGGCGCGGCCATCGGCGGCGTGGGCGGTGCCATCATCGGCGCCGAAACGACGCCGCGTCGTCGCTGCTGGATCGACGATTACGGCTATCGCCGCTGCCGCCGCGTCTACTGACGGGGCTGTCGGTTGAAAAAAGGCCCGCCGGACCGAGACGGTCCGGCGGGCCTTTCTATTGAGAGCGGCCGGGCAACGGCCACCGACGGTTGCGACACGGCCCGGCTTTCAGACCGACAGGTGCCCAGCCATCAGGATCACCGCGCCGCCGCCGATGGCGACGCCTGTCACCACCCGGTCCCTGGTCACGAGACTGAGCTCGATCCGGCTCGGCCGGCCCATGGCGAAGCCCTGTTCGATGATGAAGCCGTGGCGGCCATCGGGCAGGCGCTCGAACCGGTTGAGCACGCCGGCGAAGGCGGCGGCCGCCGAGCCGGTCGCCGGATCTTCGGCAATGCCGAGGCCCGGCGCGAACATGCGGGCATAGAAGGCGGCCTCGGCAGCCGCGGTCTCCGAGGAATAGGCGAAGATCGCCGGATGATTCTCGCCGATGGCGGCGAAGGTCTCGCCGAACCAGCCGACGTCGACGCGGATCGCATCGACCGCTGCGCGGGAGCGCACCGGCACGTAGCAGAACGAGACGGGAGCGCCGAAACGGCTGGGCACATGGGCGCCGAAGCCGACATCGCGACTGTCGAGGCCGAGAATGCCGGCGAGCTGGGCGGTGTCAGGCGTATGGTCGATGGCCGCGGGCAGGCGCGGTGCTTCGAAGGTGGCCGTGAAGCGGCCGTCGGCGAGGCGCTGGACGCGGCACGGCACCGGCCCGGCCTGCTCGCCCAGCCGGAAGGTCGTCTCGCTGCCGGGGTTCAGGCCGTCGAGGCTTGCGAGCAGGACCGCCGTGCCCACCGTCGGGTGGCCGGCAAAGGGCAATTCGCCGCCGGGCGTGAAGATGCGGATATCGGCCCGGTGATCGCCGGTCGCCGGCAGCACGAAGACCGTTTCCGACAGATTGAACTCGCGCGCGATCGCCTGCATCGCGGCGGTGTCGAGATCCGCGGCATCGTGGACGACCGCCAGCGGATTACCGCTCAGCGGCCTGTCGGTGAACACATCGAGTGTGTGATAGCGGCGGGCCATGGCAGACGTCCATCGCGGTTTCGGGCGAACCGACGGCCGGTTCGCCTGCAGAGAACGCGTCTTTGAACAGGGAATCTAGTCGAGCTTTTCCGGGGTGAAGACCCGGCTCGGCGCGACGAACTCGTCCTGGGCCGCCACGGTGAGGATTTCCCGGGAGCCTGCTTCGTCAGTGCGTTTCAGCAGCCCATAGGTCGACGAGGCGGCGCGCGACAGCGCGAAGGCGATGTCGCCGGTGGTCGCCGCATGCACGAAGAACAGCGCGGCGATGGCATCGCCCGCGCCGTTGATCGACAGGCCGAGCTTCGGCGTGCGCACGCGGAACCGGCCGGCCGGCCCGGAAGCCAAGAGGTCGATGGCATCGTCCGGCGTGTCCTCGGTCACCAGGCTGGTGACCAGCACCGTCGCCGGGCCCTTGGCATGGACGGCTGCCGCCGCCCGCGTCGCGTCGGCCAGGGTGGTGATGGTCTGGCCGGCGAGATATTCGAGCTCGAACTGGTTGGGCGTGACGATGTCGGCGGCCGGCAGCGCCTGGTCGCGCATGAATTCGGGAATGCCGGGGCGGACGAAGACGCCGCGGCCGACATCGCCGATGACCGGGTCGCAGCAATAGAGCGCCTTGGCATTGGCGGCCCGGACGCGCGCCACCGCGCTGAGAATGCCGGTGCCGATATCGGCGGAGCCCATATAGCCTGACAGCACGCCGTCGCAGCGCGACAGCACGCCGCGCTCGGCGATGCCGTCGACCAGTTCCTCGATCATCGGCGCGTCGAAGACGCGCCCCTTCCAGGCGCCATAGCCGGTGTGATTGGAGAACTGGACGGTGTGGATGCCCCAGACCTCGTGGCCGAGGCGCTGCATCGGGAACATGGCCGAGGCATTGCCGACATGGCCGTAGGCGACCCAGGACTGGATGGACAGGATATTCATGGCAGAATGTTCACCGACGCCGGCTCCGATGCCTCACCTTAGAGCACCGCCGTGCGGCCGCGCCAATTCCGATCATTGAAGCCAGCCATCAGGTTTCGCGGGCGGGGCGTCGACGGCTATCGGCGGCGTGGCGGAGGGATAAGCGCCCGGGATCGCCGAAAAAAGGCCGGAAAAGTGCAAATTCAGCCGCCGTTCATCCCCAGCCACAAAAAAAATGCAAACCGCTCACGGGCGCGTCATCGTCGCCGGGCGAGATCAGCATGCCGGATCGATCCGATACGGCCTTGTTCCACGGCGGCACGCCCGGCCGCCTGACGTGGACCTAAGGGAGGCAAGCGCCGGGCTATCGAATGGGTTCGTCATGATCCTGTCGCGCTTTCTCACCGCCGCCGCGGTCTCCACGCTTCTGATCGGCCAGGCCCTGGCGCAGGCGCAGCCCGCCCCGACCGCGCCTGCCGCCCCCGGCGTCACGGC
>NZ_JAPSET010000019.1:0-112305 GCF_026847585.1 Phreatobacter sp. AB_2022a | reverse complement strand
ACGGCCGCAAGGGCCGGGGCCGCCGGCACGGCGCGCGCCGGCGGCGGCGCCGAGCTCGCCCCGCCGATGAAGACCGGGACGGGATCCATGGTCGGCCGATAGGGGCCGAGCAGCGAGGGAACCTGGCCGGAGGCGGCGGCAATGGCCTGCATGCCGGCCGAGCGGCGGCCGGCCGAGGGCTGCGCCATCATCTGCGCGTAGCTGAGATTGCCCGGATCGGTCGCCGAGGCGACCGGCTCGTTCTCCAGGTCCTCGCCCGATTCGATATAGACCGGGCCGCCACGGCCGCGGCGCCGGCAGGCCTGGTCGCGAATGTTGGCGGGCGCCGAGAACGTGTCGTTGGCGACGCTGTCGAGGCTGACGCCGGTGCCGCCGAAACTCGCGAAATGGCGCTCGAACAGGCCGGCGGCGGTCTCGGCCCGGCCGCGCGCCGAGGTCGCGCCGAGCACGACGACGATGAGCTGGCGTCCGCCGCGGGTGGCGGTCGCCACCACGTTGAAGCCGGAGGCGCAGGTGAAGCCGGTCTTGAAGCCGTCGGCGCCCGGATAGCGGCCGATCAGGTGGTTGTGGTTGCGGATGACGCGGTTGCCGTAGCGGATCGCCGGCATGCGCCAGAGCAGCGACTGGTCCGGGAATTCGCGCATCAGCGCGCGGGCGAGCACCGCCATGTCGCGCGCCGAGGTCTGCTGCCCGGTCGCCGGCAGGCCGTTCGGGTTGACGAAATGGGTCGCGGTCATGCCGAGCCGGCGCGCCTCGGCATTCATCATGGCGGCGAAGTTTTCCACCGACCCGCCGAGTCCCTCGGCAATGGTGATGGAGACGTCGTTCGCCGACTTCACCATGATGATCTTCAGGGCATTGTCGATGGTGAGGACGGTGCCCGGCCGGAAGCCCATCTTGGAGGGCGCGGCCCGCGCCGCCCGCTGCGACACGGTGAGGCCGGTATTCAGGCTGACCCGGCCCTGGCGTACCTGCGACAGCGCGACATAGGCGGTCATCATCTTGGTGAGCGAAGCCGGCAGCCAGGGCGCGCCGGCACGGTCGGACTGCAGGACCTGGCCGGTCGCGACGTCGACGACGATGGTCGGGCCGACCTGCTGCGCGGCGGCGGGCGGCGGCATGGCGACGCCGGCCCCGAGGCTGAGCGCGATCGTGGCGGCGAAGGCTGGGGCGCAGATCCGCAAAATCGAGCCTCTGTCGGAACAATGAGGTGGGAACTGACGTCTTGTACCTGCTTCGCGGGGCCTTCGCCAAGCCGTGGCGACGCCGCCGTGGCGGCGCCATGGCGATAGCGTGGCGCCACTGTCGTCCGCGGAACGGGCGAGGCGACGCCGCAGACCCTCTCGAAAGCCGGTCAGGACGGGCGAGGCCGGCTATCAAGCGCCGGAAGGCGGCCAAAGCATGGCCCCGCCTGCCCGCATGCTGCCGCATCGATGCACGCCTGAATTGATCGGCGCGCAACCTGCCGTAGCGACAGGCCGGGCTACCAGCGGACGCGATGGTCGTAGAGCCAGCCGAAATCGGGCGGCGACAGCCTGAGGACGAGGCGCAGGACGAGGCTCTGCACGTAGGCGCCGATCGGCCCGCGCTTCTTGGTCGCGCCGATCCGCCGGCTATAGGCGACGACGCGCTCCACCCGTCCGCGCCGCTCGCTCTCGAAGGCGGCGAGGGTGGCGGCAAGGTCGGCGAGGCCCCGCTCGCGCAGGAGGCGCGCCAGCGTCGCGGCATCCTCCAGCGCCATCGAGGCGCCCTGACCGGAATGGGGCGCGACGGCGTGGGCGGCATCGCCGACGAGGACGGCGCGGCCGCGCCACCAGCGCGGCAGGCTGGCAATGTCGAAGATGTCGATGGGCGGGATCATCTCGGTGGTCGTGCCGAGGATCTGCCGCACCATCGGGTTCCAGCCGCCGCCGGCGGCCAGCGTGGTGTCGAGACCGGCCTTGCCGGTGAGCGCGACGCGCGCGGCGGCATCGAGCGGCGCATCGCGGGCGAGCGAGGACCACCAGGTGCCGGCCGCCGCGCCGTTCTGTTCGGCCTGGGCGCAGCCGATAAAGGCGCCGGCGCCGAAGAACAGCGTCATGGCTCCGGCCCCGGGCAGGCCGGCCCGGGCGAGGGTCGCGGCCGGCACCCAGCCGCCGGTTCCGGTCAGCCCGGTATAGGTCGGTTCCGGCCCGTCGGGCAGCAGCACCCGGCGCACGCGCGAATGCAGGCCGTCGGCACCGACCAGCAGGTCGCCGCGCGCCGTCGTGCCATCCTCGAAGCGCGCGATGACCGCATCGCCGGTCTCCTCGTAGCCGGCGAGCCGCTTGCCGTGGACGACCGGAATGCCCGCGGCGAGCGCCTGGTCGTGCAGCACCTCCTGCAGGCTCGCGCGCGCCATCATGACCGGCAGACGGCCGCCGGCGGCCGGGCGGTTCGCCATCGTGCCGAGCAGACGGCCGCGGCCGTCGCGGAATTCGGCCCGCTCGCACAGGCAGCCGCGGGCGCTGAGCGTCTCGGCCAGCCCCAGCGCATCCAGCACGGCAAGGCCGTTCGGCGCGATCTGCAGGCCGCCGCCGATGCCGCGAATGTCGGGATAGGCCTCGAAGACCTGCGGCCGGAAGCCGGCCTTCGCGAGGAAGAGGGCGGTGGCGCAGCCGGCAATGCCGCCGCCGATCACCAGGATGTCGCCGGCGGTCGCCGGATGGGCCTTGTCGCTCATGGGTCGATGTCCTCGGGGGGCGCCTGGGAGCCATCGACGCGGCGGCCGCTCCGTGGCACAATCTTGAAGAGTATATATCTTTGTGGCTAAGAATAATGGCAAATGAGATAAACCGTCAAGGCCCGGCGGCCGATGTCGCCGCGCGCCTGATGCTGGCGCTGCGCCGGTCCTCTGCTGTCGGCGTGCTGCACAGCCAGGCCGTCGCGCGCCGGATCGGCATCAACGCGAGCGATCTGGAATGCCTCGACCTGATCCTCATGGGCGGCCCGGCGACGGCGGGCGAGATCGGCCGGCGGACCGGGCTGACCAGCGGCGCGGTCACCGGCCTGATCGACCGGCTGGAACGCCACGGCCTGGTCGAGCGGACCGCCGACGCGCGCGACCGGCGCAAGGTGCTGGTCAAGGTGCGCGAAGAGCGGATCGGTGAATTCGCCGTCCATTTCGAGCCGATGCAGCGGGCCATGAACGAGCTTTTCGCGCGTTATGATGCCGACCAGCTCGGTCTCATCGCCGAATTCATCGAGCGCGCCATCGATCTCTCGATGGTCAGGGTGACCGAGCTCAATGCGGGCCGATAGGAGGCTGCCGGACGGCGGGAAAGACCGGCCGGGGCTGCGATATCGCGCATCCCGCAATATGTCCTGATCGGTCTGGCCGCGGCGTCCTGGGCAGCCGTGGCGACCGCGCTTTGCGATCCTGGACCTGTGCCGGTGCGCGCGACCGTCTCGGCGGCCCGTCCATGTCCGGCGGGCACGGCCGGCAATGCCACCGGCACGGGCGGTGTTGCGGTCCTGCACCTGCGTTCGGGTGCGAAGGGGTGGGCCCTGGCCTGGGGCATCACGGCCCCGACGCGCCGGACCGCGCTTCCATCCGCCGGATGCGCCAGGCGGGGACGGTGCCGCCGGGCGGCGAAATATACCGTGGGCAGGCGAGACATAATGGGCTGCCGCTTGCGTGCGAAGCTTGTCGCCTGGCCGGGTGGCGCCGGGGCCGCGCGCGGCGGCGAGGCTTGTGGGGGACGCCATGACATCGACGTCGACAGGGCTGCGGGCCATCGAATATCTGCTCTACGCCGCGGCCGTCGTGATCTGGATGATCGCGATCATCGCCTATTTCGACGTCACGGCGCTGCCGTTCGCGGTGACCGTGTCAGGCAGCGGCCCGCCACGGATCGGCCTTCTCGCCAATGCCCTGGCCAGCGCCGGGATCGCCATCGGCTACGGACGGCAGGGCCGCCGCAAGCATGTCCTCCTGTTCGCCAGTCTCACCCTTCTCTGGGCGCTGCTCTCGCTGCCCCTCTGAGCCGCTCAAGGCGCCGGGCTCTCACGCGACCCGACCTGTCGGAACGGCAGGCATGCGCCTGATGGACGATGGCGAGAGCGGGGTGGCGCACCTATAATCAGGGCAACCCCCTGAGGAGCTTTCGCAATGACCGCCTGTATCGTGGGCTGGGCCCATACTCCCTTCGGCAAGCTTGAAAACGAAACGGTCGAAAGCCTGATCGTCAGGGTCGCGACCGACGCGCTCGTCGATGCCGGCATCGGCCCGGGCGATGTCGACGAGATCCTGCTCGGCCATTTCAACGCCGGCTTCTCGCCCCAGGACTTCACCGCCTCCCTCGTGCTGCAGGCCGATCCGGCGCTGCGCTTCAAGCGCGCGACGCGGGTCGAGAATGCCTGCGCCACCGGCTCGGCGGCGGTGCACCAGGCGGTGCGCGCGGTCAAGGCGGGCGACGCCCGTGTCGTCCTGGTGGTCGGCGTCGAGCAGATGACCAAGACGCCGGGGCCGGAGATCGGCAAGAACCTCCTGAAGGCCTCCTACCTGCCCGAGGACGGCGGCACGCCGGCGGGCTTTGCCGGCGTGTTCGGCCAGATCGCCCATTCCTATTTCCAGCGCTGGGGTGACCAGTCCGACGCGCTCGCCATGATCGCCGCCAAGAACCACAAGAACGGCGTCGACAATCCCTATGCCCAGATGCGCAAGGATTTCGGCTACGAGTTCTGCCGCACCGAGAGCGAGAAGAACCCCTTCGTCGCCGGCCCGCTGAAGCGCACCGACTGCTCGCTGGTGTCGGATGGAGCCGCCGCGCTGGTTGTCACCGACGTCGCGACCGCGCTCAGGCTGAACAAGGCGGTGGCCTTCCGCGGCGCCGCCCATGTGCAGGACTACCTGCCCATGTCGAAGCGCGACATCCTGAAATTCGAGGGCTGCACGGTGGCCTGGGGCAAGGCGCTGGCCGAGGCCGGCATCTCGCTGAGCGACCTCTCCTTCGTCGAGACGCATGACTGCTTCACCGTGGCCGAGCTGATCGAATACGAGGCCATGGGCCTCACGGCCGAAGGCCAGGGGGCGCGCGCCATCAAGGAAGGCTGGACGGCCAAGGACGGCAAGCTGCCGGTCAATCCGTCGGGCGGCCTCAAATCCAAGGGCCATCCGATCGGCGCCACCGGCGTGTCGATGCACGCGCTCAGCGCCATGCAGCTGATGGGCGATGCCGGCGGCATCCAGGTGAAGGACGCCAAGCTCGCCGGCATCTTCAACATGGGCGGCGCGGCCGTGGCCAATTACGTGAGCGTGCTCGAGCGCCTGCGCTGACCGCAGGCGGTTCCGCGATCGAGAAGCCCGCGGCCGGAGACGGTCCGCGGGCTTTTTCTTAGGGTTCGGGCGATGGGCTCGGGCAGGGCGCGCGGCACCGGGCGAGCCCGTGGTTCGAGGCCCGCGCGAGGGCGTGGGCGCCTCATGAGGTTGGGAGGTGAATGGCAGCAGGGTTGCTCATGAGGCTCCGAGCACGGCGCTTCGCAACCGCGCGCGATACCACGCTTTCCCGATCCTCATGGCGAGGTGCTCGCCCCCTTTGGGCGAGCCTCGAACCACGGCCCGTCCAGATGCAGCGCCGATGACCCGGCGCTCCGGCCCTACAGGAGATCGGCCGCCATCGGCATGGCCGGCACGCCCGGGCCGCTGACCGCCTTGGCGTTGAGCACGGCTCTCAGCACCGCGGCGGTGGTCACCTGGGCGGCGATGGCGCCGAGCGCCATCATGTTGCCGGGGAGGCCGCTCTTGCCCGTGCCGAGGGCGAACATCGTGTCGCCGTCCCACATGGTGTGGATCGGGTCGATGGCCCGGGCGAGGCCGTCATGGGCCATCTGGGCGAGCTTCTGGGCCTGCGCCTTGGTCAGCACCGCGTCGGTCGCGACGAGGCCGATCGTGGTGGCCATGCCGGCCTGGATCGAGGGCGGCAGCTCGCCCCGCAGGATCGCCTGGGTGACGCCGAGCGTGCGGCGGCCGTCCTCGGTGCGGGTGCCGGCGACGACCTGGCCGCTCGCAGGATCGATGACGTCGCCCACCGCATTGACCGCGACGATGGCGCCGACCGTGATCTTGCCGACCTTGACCGCTGCCGTGCCGATGCCGCCCTTCATGGCGCGTGCCATGCCGTAGAGCTTGCCGACGCTGGCGCCGGTGCCGGCCCCGACCGAGCCCTCGGCGGGCGCCGCCGTGCTCGCCGCCTCGCAGGCCTTGTAGCCGGCGGCCGCGTCCGGGCGGATCCGGTGGTCGCCGACGCCGAGGTCGAACAGGATCGCCGCCGGCACGATCGGCACCTTGGCGGGGCCGGCGGGAAAGCCGATGCCCTTCTCCTCCAGCCAGCGCACCACGCCGGTGGCGGCATCGAGGCCGAAGGCGCTGCCGCCGGCGAGCAGCACGGCATGGACCTTGTCGACCATGTTGGTCGGGTTGAGCAGGTCGGTCTCGCGCGTGCCGGGCGCGGCGCCGCGCACGTCGACGCCGGCGGTCGCGGCCTCCTCGGGGATGATCACGGTGCAGCCGGTCGGCCGGCGGTCATCGGTGAAATGGCCGATCCGGATGCCCGGAACGTCGGTGATGGCGCCGCCGAGCACGCGCGCCTTCAGCGCCTCCAGCGCCGGCCTCGGCGCCGGCGCCTGGGTCGGTGCCTGGCCCTGGGCGCCGGCTTCGCCAGCGGCGAGCGGCAGCAGCGCCGTGCCGAGCCCGAGGGCCGCCTTCGACCCGAATGTGCGCCTGTTCATCGTCTCTCCCCCCGGGGCCATCACATGCCTCTTCGGCGGGGAAGGATAGGCCGCCCGGCGCGCCGGTCAATTCGTGCCGATGCTCAGGCGCCCTTCGGGCGGAAGGCGATGCAATGGGCCGGATTGGTTTCGAGGCGCGGCCCGCCGATCAGGTCGATGCAATAGGGAATGGCCGGCATCACCGCGTCGAGGCATTCGCGGATCGCCGAGGGCTTGCCCGGCAGGTTGACGATCAGCGAGCAGCCGCGGATGCCGGCGGTCTGGCGCGACAGGATGGCGGTCGGCACCGCCTTCAGGCTGACCGCCCGCATCAGTTCGCCGAAACCCGGCATCAGCTTGTCCGAGACCGCCTCGGTCGCTTCCGGTGTCACGTCGCGCGGCGCCGGGCCGGTGCCGCCGGTGGTCAGGATCAGCGGGCAGCGTTCGGCATCGGCGAGGGCGATCAGCGTTTCGGCGATCAGCGCCCGCTCGTCGGCGATAACCCGCGCGACCGGATGCCAGGGCGAGGCGACGAGCTCGCTCAGCGCCGCGACGATGCCGGGGCCGCCCTTGTCCTCGTAGAGGCCGCGGCTCGCCCGGTCGGAGACGGTGACGACGCCGATGGGGACGGAGGTTTCGGTCATGGCACCCTCGATGCTGGCGCGCGCCCCGCTCAGGCGGAGGCCGGGCGCACGATCTCGGTATCGATATGCCGGACGAAGGCGCGCCGCGCCAGACTGTGGCGCTGCGATTCGCCCGTGCGTGCGAAGCCGAGCTTGTCCTGAACGTGCAGCGAGGCGGGGTTGTCGAAGAAGGCGCCGGCGACGATACGGTCGAGCCGCGGTTCGCGGAAGGCCACCGCGATCAGCGCCCGCGCCGCCTCGGTGGCGAAGCCGCGGCCCCAATAGGGCCGGCCGAGCCACCAGCCGATCTCGACCACCGGCAGCGCGCCGATGAACGACATGACGCCGATGAGCAGGTCCGGCGCGCCCTTCTCGGCAACCGCGAGGCCGAGGCCGCGGCCGTCGGCATTGATCGCTCCCATGGCGGCGACGAAGGTCTCGGCGTCCTTCTCGTTGTAGGGCAGGGGCACCACCGCCAGCATGCGGGCAACCCCGATATCGCCGACATAGCGGGCGATGCGGGGCGCATCGCCCCGCCGCAGCTCGCGCAGCACGAGGCGGGGCGTCTCGATGGGAACCGCGCCGCGCCAGGGCGATGTCGTCTCGGTCATGTCCGGGCCAGCCTGAAGCCGCAAAAAACCCCCGGCCCGTCGCGGGCCGGGGGTGGTTGAATATCAGCCGAGCTCGCCGATCACCACCTTCGGCGCGCTGCGCCTGAGGATCGGGTCGCGCCAGGCCTTCAGGCTGGTCCAGACGCTGCGGTCGAGCAGGAACTTGTCGACCGGCACTGAGCTCGCGAGCAGGCGCGAGCGGGTGAGGCCGGCGCCGACCCACTGGAAGCCGCATTTCTCGATGACCCGGCGCGAGGCCGGATTGACCACGCGGGCGCGGGCGGCGACCGCCTTGGCGCCATGGTCGGTGAACAGATGATCGACCACGGCGCGCGCCGCCTCGGTCGCGAAACCCCGGCCCCACCAGGCGGTGCCGATCCAGTAGCCGATTTCGGGATCGCCGATCTCAGGCATCACGAAACCCGTCGCTCCGATCAGGGCGCCGTCGGTTTTCGACGTGATGAGAAAAGGATGATCCTCGCCTTGCCAGGCATTGCTGATCCAGTTCTCCGCGTCTTTTTCCGCATAGGGATGCGGGAGGTTCGCCGTCATTTCGGCGATACGGCGATCATTGGCTACGCCAGTGATCGCACGCGCGTCCTCGAAACGCGGCGCACGGAGGACGAGCCGCTCAGTCTCGAGGACGGGGATACTGCATTCGGTGGAAAGGCCGCTTCCGCGGCATTCCAGGATGGTTTCCAGGGCGGTCATGACGAGGCTCCTTGGGCCTGATGCGGACCCCGAGACCATCCCGAGGACCAAAGAAGAAGGGGCGCCGGCCTTGCCGCCGGGCGCCCCTTGATCCTTGAACCCTGATCATCGGAGCTGCCTGGCGTCTTCGCCGGCGGCTCCGATGGGATGCCGCCGTCTTATTCGGCTGCGGCAATCATCGGAACGACCGACACATAGGTTCGGTTGTTCGATTTCGTGCGGAACTCGACGCGGCCGTCGGCGGTCGCAAAGAGGGTGTGGTCGGTGCCAAGGCCGACATTGGTGCCGGGATGGAACTTGGTGCCGCGCTGACGGACGAGGATGTTGCCGGATACGACGGCCTGGCCGCCGAAGCGCTTCACGCCGAGGCGCTTGGAGTGGGAATCGCGGCCGTTACGCGACGAGCCGCCTGCTTTTTTGTGAGCCATATCAAGCTCCCGATCTGTTCAATCTATAAAACGTGGTCTTGGTTGCGAAGACAAGCGGGAAACCGCTTACTTGTCCTCGCCGGATTTCAGCTCGGCCTGGTCGACCTTCGCGCGCGGCGGCTTGCCGGCGAGAAGCTCCTTGGCCTGCTCGACCCATTCCTCGCGGGTCGCGCGGCCGCGCAGCGCCAGCTCCTTGTCCTTGGCCTCGATGTCGGCCTCGGTCCAGGCGGCGATCTGCTCCCAGGAGGTGATCCCGGCAGCGCGCAGCTTCTTCTCGATCGTCGGGCCGATGCCGGCGATCAGCGACAGGTTCGAGGTGTCGCGCACCTCGCCCGCCGCGGCGGCAGCCTCCGCCTTGGCCGGCTTCGCGGCCTCGGTCTTGGCGGCCTTCTCGGCCTTGGCCGGCTTCTCGGTGGCGGCGGCGATGGCGGCCTTCGAGGTGACCGTCGGCTTGGCGCCGCCGGTGAGGATCTCGGCGATGCGCACGATGGTCAGGTCCTGGCGATGACCCTTCTTGCGCTTGGAATTCTGCCGGCGGCGCTTGCGGAAGGAGATGACCTTCGGGCCGCGCGCCTGGCGAACGACCTCGGCCGCAACGGACGCGCCCTCGACGAGCGGGGCGCCAACCGTGATGCCGGCGTCGCCGCCGACCATCAGCACCTCGGGGAACACCACGATCTCGCCGGCTTCCGCCGTCAGCTTCTCGATGGTGAGCGTGTCGGCCGCGGCGACCTTGTACTGCTTGCCGCCAGTCTTGATGACTGCGTACATGTTGAACATCCTTGCATTCGACGAACCTTGGCGCGCCCGATGAGGCCCGCCGGCCGTCTTCTTGGTTGATCTTGCCGGCCCTCGAAGGGGCACGGTTCTCACGACGAAAAGCGCGTGCCAGCCGGACGGGCCGCCGGGCGCGCGCTTCTTCAAGCGGCGCTCAATGCGGGAAAAGCCGCGCGAAGTCAAGGAAAACCGTGGGCGGTTTCATCATCGCCTCGTTATTCCGCGCCGAGGCGCTTGAACCGGCGCGCGCCTTCCGCTAAACGGCGCATGCTTTCGACGGGAGAGGCGGTCTTCGACCCGCTTTTTCTGGCACCGCGGAGAGGTGGCTGAGTGGTTGAAAGCACCGCACTCGAAATGCGGCATACGGGCAACCGTATCGGGGGTTCGAATCCCTCCCTCTCCGCCATCCTGCTTCGCTCTGCGAGCTTCGCAGGATTGGCAGTGTCCGCCGCGCGAAGCACGATGCCCTCCGGAGCTTCAGCGTAGGAGGGCCGTCTCGATGCGCTATGTCTACCTGCTCGAGAGCATCGAACATGCCGGCCAGCGCTATGTTGGCGCTACCTCCGATTTGAAACGCAGGCTCGCCGAGCACAATGCCGGCAAGTCACCTCGTACGTCGAAACAGCTGCCCTGGCGTCTGGCGGCCTACATTGCGTTCTCGACGCCGGACAAGGCATCGGCTTTCGAACGCTATCTGAAATCGGGCTCCGGCCACGCGTTTGCCCGGAAGCGGCTCTGGCAGGCGGTACGATCCCTTCGCAATTCAACTGGCTGCCTCCGACACGGCACTCTCGGCCAAGTGTGCCTGAGAGGCTTCACCAATCCATGGCGATGCAGGACGGCGTGGATGGTGCTGCGGGCCGGCACGCGCATGTCGCTGGCCAGCCGCCGCACGATCCGTTCGCGCAGATTGCGCGCGCGCCAATGTGGCTTGTCGCGCTTGAGCGCCGCGATCAGGCCTTCGGCCTGGCCGGGCAGATGATTGGCATAACGTACCGGCCGGCGTTCAGCGATCGCTCAGAGCCTCACGTCCGTGCGCGCGGTAGCGGCTGAAGATTGTGTAGCCCGTCTTGCGCGAGATGCCGAAGGCCCGGCAGGCCTCCGTCATCGCCTCTCCATCCAACAGGCGGGCAACGAAGCGCAGGCGTTCGTCCATGACCGAACTCTCCTTCCATGGCATCCCACCCTCCGCTTCCAGAACAAAAGCGGACAATGGAACCCATGTGTCCCGTACGGTCTGTCACCTGCGTCTCAGGCCGCTCATTTGGGTCGCGCGCCCTCTTACAGCTTGAACAGCAAGGAAATTTTCGAGTTCGAAAAGCCGAGCGACCTTATGGTTCGCGGAGGGATGGCGTACGAATGTGATCACTCTATCTTTCCACTATGGTCGATACGCTATCGGAAAAAGCTCGCTCCGAACGCATGGCGCGCATTCTCGGGAAAAACACCGGCCCCGAAATGATCGTTCGCAGGCTTGTCCATGGACTGGGCTACCGCTATCGGCTGCATGGCAAGCATCTGTGCGGTCGACCGGATTTGGTGTTCGCAAAGCGTCGCAAAGTCATTTTCGTCCACGGGTGTTTCTGGCATCGTCATGACGATTCGGCGTGTAAGCTCGCACGGCTTCCCAAATCGCGACTCGAGTTCTGGCTGCCCAAGCTGACTGCCAATGCCGAGCGCGACAAGCGGAACGTGGCGGAACTCACGGCATTGGGGTGGGACGTCATGACCATTTGGGAATGCGAGCTCAATGATTTGACGTTCCTTGGGCATAGAATCCAGGCATTCTTGCGATGATGAAGTCTATCGAATTATTCGCGGGAGCAGGCGGCCTCGGCATCGGATTACACGAAGCCGGTTTTAGGCCCATAAACGTTATTGAATGGGATTCTTACTGCTGCGATACTATCCGCGAAAACAAGACGCGCGGCATTAACGCGGTCAATAAATGGAATCTGACTGAAGGCGATGTCCGCTCCGTCGATTTTCGCGAATACGAAGGCCAAATCAAGTTGATCTCTGGCGGTCCGCCGTGCCAACCGTTTTCCCTTGGCGGGCGCCATCGTGCCTACGACGACGCGCGCGACATGTTCCCGCAAGCGATCCGCGCCGTGCGTGAAGCGCGACCCCAGGCCTTCATTTTTGAGAATGTGAAGGGGCTTACCCGTGCCACCTTCCGCAACTACTTCGAATACATCCGGCTCCAGCTTGAGCACCCCGATATAGTGGCGCGCAAGAGCGAGGATTGGGCTGATCATCTTGCCCGCCTCGAGCAGCACCACACCAGTGGTCGCCGAAGCGATCTAACGTACCATGTTGTGACGCAGGTGTTGAATGCCGCCGACTACGGCGTGCCGCAAAAGCGTGAGCGCGTGTTCTTCGTAGGGTTTCGCGATGATCTCGGCGTTAGTTGGCACTTTCCGCTTTCGACCCACTCGCACGACGCGCTGCTTTGGGATCAAGTGAAGGGTGATTACTGGGACCGCCACAAGGTGGCCCGCAAGGATCGCTTCATTTCCCGGAGCACTGATCACATTCGACGCATGGACGGGCCGCCTATCGAGCATCCATGGAATACGGTCCGTGATGCGCTAGTGGGGCTTCCGGATCCAGAGCATCAGCCCGACGTTGCGGCGACGCTCCTCAATCACCGCTTTCAGCCAGGCGCGCGTTCCTATCCAGGCCACACCGGCAGTCCGCTCGATGAACCTGGTAAGACGCTGAAGGCAGGCGTGCATGGCGTGCCGGGCGGTGAGAACATGTTGGTGCGTCCCGACGGGAGCATTCGGTACTTCACCGTTCGTGAGAGCGCTCGCCTGCAAACGTTCCCCGACGACTTTCTCTTCCACGGCTCATGGACAGAGACGATGCGGCAACTCGGAAACGCGGTTCCCGTCAAGCTCGCCCGCGTGGTGGGTGAGGACGTGGCCCGCCATCTGAAGGAAGCCGCATGACATCCGGCTTCGTTGAGTTCGAATTCGATCTCCCGGACGCGCTTCTCACCAGCCTTGTTGGTATCTTCGACAAGATGAAAGCCGCTCCGCTCACGCCCGAAGCCGTCGCGACGCTTCCCGACGAGCAAGGAGTCTATCAGTTATTGCTGAACGATGAGATCGTCTACATCGGCAAGACCGACGGTGATGCCGGGCTGCGCAAGCGTCTCAGCCGCCACTCCTTCACGATCCAACACCGTCAAAACCTCGATACGGCAACGGTGGTGTTCAAGGCTGTGCGCGTCTTCGTGTTCACGGCGATCGATCTTGAAACACAACTGATCCGTCACTACGGCGCGACGAAGCCGGTGGCTTGGAACAACAGTGGATTTGGGTCGAACGACCCTGGTCGCAACCGCGACGATACCGATCTCAAGCCGAAAGGCTTCGATGCGAATTATCCAATCGATCTAGATCAGCCGATTGACATCGAACTGGTACCAGGCGCTTCACTCGCCGCGATCATCAGCGCCATCCGTCAGGCCTTGCCGTACTATTTCCGGGCCGAGGCGGCGGCGCCGCGCAGCCGCGTCTCGCATCCCGATCTCCAGGCGGCAACGTTCGTCGGACCAGCGCTTTTCAAGCCCACGATGCGCACTGCGGTGCTTTCCATCCTGGCTTCACTGCCTGCAGGTTGGCAGGCGACGCTCCTGGCTGGGCGCGTGATCCTCTACAAGGAAGCGAAGGATTACCGCTGGGGCGTCACGATTGGGCGGTCCTAGGCGCGCGTCCGATGGCGCTCTATTCAAGCCAGACCAGCTTTTGAATTTCGAGTTTCTTGGCTGCGCTCTCGACAACAGCACGTGACTCTGGACTGGAATGCCGGGCATTCGCCTCAAATAGAACGGCACCGAATGCCGTGGCGTTTCCTTCGAACGCGCGCTCGTGCAACGCAAGTAGGGTTGCCTTCCACTCCGTGGCGCGGCTCCACGCAATTTCGCGGCCATCCGTCAAACGCCGTCCGTGGGGTTTAATATACGTTGTGCTGAAATCGATATTGCCGGGCAGGCCTAAGACACGGAGGACACGCGAAGCATCGGACGTGCGTTCTCGAGTGTAAGCCTTCAACAACGTATCCTTGATGTAAACGCGGACTTGGCGCGCATCCATGAAAGCCCCAAGGCGCCCGCCAAGGTCGGGTGTCTCGGTCCAAATAGTGTAGTAGCGCGACTTGGCGGGTAAGGTCAGTGTCGGCCAATCGAGGCGATCGGCCTCTGACCACAACTTTATCCGAACATCTTCGCGAATTGACTCTGGAATCCTCAATCCACGCCTCCCGGCAAGGGCGTATTCGGATAATCGAATTTCGGGAGCTCGAGCCGTGCGTCGCCCTCGCGAAGCATGAGATCGGCCTGATCCTTCATCCATTCGAGCATGAAGCTCCCTGCTGACTCGTCCCTGAAGCTGATCAGATGATGGCCCAAGGGCAGCCGTTCGGTTGGCCCGGAGGACGCCTTCTCCAATTGAATAACTTCGGCGACGCGCTGCAAGTCCGTCACGAAGTCCAGCACCACGACCTTGTCCTTGTTCGGGCTCATGCGAAGGCCACGCCCGAGCTGCTGAACGAAAATGCGTCGGCTGTGGGTTGCCCTCATGAAAACGATCAGATCGACATCAGGAACATCAACGCCTTCATTGAAGAGATCGACACTCGCGAGAACATCAATATCGCCGCGGCGGAACGATGCCATTAACCGGTCGCGCTCTCGATCGTCCTGATGAGATGAGATCGCCTCCGCGCGCAGGCTAAATGACCGCAAATGACCGGCGAAGCTCTCCGCATGATCGACGGTCGGGGAGAAGATTATCCCGCCACGCCGCTTCTCCGTTTGGAAGACATCCGCGATTTGTCGAGCGGCTTCCTCGTCACGTGTCGGAATGAGAAGCTTCTTATTCAGTTGCGTGAGTGAGTATTTGTGGTGTGAAAGCTCTTGAACGAACTTCCAGTCAACATTGTCGGCTAGAAGCCGGTAATCGACTTCGCAGAGATACTTGTTCTTGAGACCATCTGAAATGCCGACCTGTGCGAGCGGATGGCCAAGAATCTCATTGATGTCGAACGCGTCGCCTCGCCAGGGCGTTGCCGTCACGCCGCCCACGTGTGGTGGCCGAAGTAGTTCCAGGGCCCGCCTGAACGTCGGGGATCCAATGTGATGCGCTTCGTCAACCAGGACCAAACCAAACTTGGGGAGACTATCGGTGCGTCCTATGACGCTCTGCACTGTCGCAAAAGTGATTCCGTCCCAGAAGCTGGGGCTTTCGTTGCCCGACAGCAAATGCGTCGGGATGGACTTGGGTAGCTGATACCAAAATCCGAACTGCAGTTGTTTCACGAGCTCACGCTTGTCAGCGAGGACCAGAACGCGGCCCCCCTCGATCAGGCCATCGCGATAAAGATCAGCGACCAGTTCGGCCATGACGACCGTTTTGCCCAGGCCCGTGGCCAGCACGACCTGCGCCCTGCCGGTATCGAGAAGCCCTTCTCGGAACGCCTCGAGAGTGGCTTGCTGGTAAGGCCGAAGCCCGCGGCGCTATTTTGAATATTCCGGCACCGAAGACACAAAGCTCCGGAGCTTCGCGGGATCGAGCGTCTCGACGATGATCCCCACGCGCGCGAAGCGTTCGATCTCGGCCTGCAGGCTTCCGCCAATCGCGCGCGATGTGGCCACGAGCAGCCGGTCGGCCTTATAAAAGGCCCCCGCATCAACAATCTCTTGAACGGCGCTCTTTTGAGGGGGGGCCGTCGTTGTGTGCTTGCATTGAACGACCCATATCTGGCCGTTCTTCACTCCAACGATATCGGCGCCCTTATCACCGCTGCCGCCGACGACGCGCACATCCTCGAAGCCGGCGCAGATGAGCAGCCGTGCGACATCCCTCTCAAACGCTTGCCATGGCCCCTTTAAAAGGCGTCGCTCATCGAGAAACGATGGAGCCATCAGGTTGGCTCCGCGTCGGGCCTCAGTAGCCGCAGCGACATCGTCGCCCTGATCAACTCTTCCCGTGGGGCGTTCACAAGGTCGCTGCTGTCCTGCCTGGATAGCCAAATCGCATCGTTGAGCAACCCAATATACTTGGAGACGATTCCTGATCGGACACCGTCGGTGATTTCGGTGTCCCCGTAGTCAAGGGATTCATACGGCTCATCCCAGATCTTGCCTTCGAAGCAATACTCTGGGTGCTGCTCGATCAACGAGCGCAAGATCTCCATGGGCGCATATTGCAAGAACGATCCGTCGCCTGTCACATCCGTGGGCTTGATCTTTTTCGCGGCAAGCGCACGCATTACCATTTGCTGGTTCGCGACAGTCAGCTCGTTGAACAGCGCTGCTCGATCTTCTTCCTTGCAGCTTTGAACGAAAGCCCTGGCGATGTCGGTGAGAATGTTGGAGGCATCCGCTCCCATGGTCTTCGCGTCGAGAAGCGTTTCATCCCCATAGTTGGACCGAAGCTCCGCTAAGATTTCTCCGAGTTTTGGGCCTTCCTGCGATGTCCGCAGCAGCTCGCCCGTTAACCAGGCCAAATCGGTCAACAAGGCGTCGCGCGGTGTCATGGTGATCGAATGAAAGACCTCGTGGGCCGGGTCATAGAGGAAGTGATACGTCCTGGTCGCCACATCGGCCAAAACAGTCACCCAGGGCGAACCGCCCGGAAGCTGCGGATCCGTCGAAGCGACCTCGAAGGCGACCACCGGCCATGAGGTATTTGATTTTTGATAGAGATATTTACGCGACAGGCTCGGAATTTCACGCCGTGCGGGCGGTTTCGGCGGCTCGGGCGTAGATCCCTGCGGGTCTGCCGGCAGCGCCGATTTTGCACTATCATCGGGATCAAGAAGGCCAGCGGGGAGGGTTTCGCCTGGCTTCTTGTCGTCGTCATCGGATTTGGGTTTTCCGCCAGTGCCATAAAGCAACTCGCGATCCGCCTCCTCGACCAATTCCCACCACTTTGTGTCATCCTGATATTCAGGATTTCCATCGTGGAAGAGGTTGGCCATCTCCGACGCGCGGGCGTTGTCCTTCACAATCATGATGCGCGCATACGCGCCAGCGGTCTTGCTGTGTGGGCTTGTACGCCTGAAGGCCTTGAACAGCGCGAACAGGGGAGCGTCATTTTGAGAGTAGCCAAGGCTCTTCGCCTTCTCGGGGCGAAGCGGCCCTTCTCCGCGGATCAGCCTAACCATTTCGTCCCAGGACGGATCGGTGCGGTCGAACCGATCCTTGGCGTAGCTTACACGGCAATGGTCGATATGGATTTCTCCAACGATCCGGCCCTCGTTTCGGGGATCGTCGATGGGATATTCCCGCTCTTCACCATCCTCCCCGCGGTAGATAAAGAGATCCTTGTTCGATATCTCGATTTTTCGCCCATTGCGAATGAAGTCCAGACCGAACTCATTCTGATTGCGATAGCGCTGAATACCAATCCAGCCCGTGACCTTGCGGCTCCGCTTCGTCACTGTTCCCTTTGAAATACAGATGGGGCACGGGGCACTTGGATCGACATCCATTAGCCAGCTCATGCAGTTCGTGCAGTAAAAGCGCTGAGCCATTGAATGGTTGATCGGGATAACAGCGTGCACGGTCCCGAGGTCCGGTAAATCGACTTTCCTATCTTCGCTCCAAGTGCAATGCCGCAACCCTTCCACGCGTTTGTTATTGATGAAAAGGTCGAAGGAAATCGGAACGCCATTCTTGCGGAGCATCGATGAATAGGTTTGCGAAAGCCGTTTGCGCACGCCAGTCTGATTGGCGGGACGAGCCAGCCATTTCCTCTGCTCGGGCTTGAGCCGTTTGATTGTCACCTCCGTGCCGTGCTGATCTATGTCGGCCTTGGGACGACGAAGATGTGGCGTCTTGAAGTGGCGTTGGCTACGCAGCTGGTCGAAATCGATCGACAGCCCATGCCATTCAGCTTCCCCTTTGCGGGTCGTCCACACTTCCGTGACCGACCCCAAGCGAGCGGTCGCGATGTTGAAGCCCATTCCAAAAAGGCCAAGATTGTCGATGGGGTTGTTCCCCGACCAACCCGCGCGGACAGCACGCTCCAGCACTTCCGGGCTCATGCCACCGCCGTTGTCTGTAATTTTTAGTTGAGCGCCTTCCTTATCAGCGTTGGGCAGTGTCACATCGACACGAGGCCCCGTGATAGAATCGCCAGCGCGATGTGAGTTCAGAAAGCCGTCAATCGCATTGTCCACGAGTTCGGCGATACACCGCCACTGATCGATGTTGATCTCGCCGAGCATTGGCAGAACGCGCGTATCCGGCTGAAGGTCAAATTCCTTCGAGCCCGCGCCCGCTGACGTATCGTTCATGCCTTCCCCCCAATGCAACCACTTGGTATTTTGTGTTAAGAATACGCACAGATAATATCTAAAATGATATCTGCCAAGCGTACTATCGAAAAGGGAAAATTTGTCCGACATGCATCCACCAAGTGGAAAGCCAATACCGCAATCCAGCTTGGATGACGTGCTTGAGCGGCTACGGCCTACTATCGACGATACGATGGACAAACTCCGGCGCTCGACGTTCCGCGAGGATCCCATCGCGGATCGAAAATACTCACGGGCCACGAGCATTATAAGCTCGGCCTACAAGCGCCACGGACAAATTATCGACCAGGCGATATTGGAAAGACTGAAGGATTGTCCGCGCTTTAAAGTTTGGCGCGAGGATGAATTCAAGCTATCGCATGCGTCACTGAAAGAATTGAATGTGCATCAGCGTGTGGAAAAATGCCTGCGCATTGAACTTGCCTATGGTGATAGAGAGCGCGCAATTCCGATTGATATCCTGGTTTTTGACAACGAAACACGCCGCCTAACGTCGTATAATATCAAGCGTGGGAATGGTTCATACGATGGAGGAAGGCGGGGCATTATCAAAGCAGATCTACTGCGAACCAACATGCACCTGCTGGATTACGGCAAAAGCGTGGGCATTGAACCCATATCAGCCCAGGCTCACATCGTATTTTACTATGGACTGCTGTCGATTCCAAAACCCCTGGCAATTGCGGGCAGTGAGTTGGATGACCACTTCTCGTTTCCCGTGATCGGAGCCGTTGAGCATGTGAACAGCTACTTCAGACGGGCGCTTCACCAACTCATCGAAGAGGAATGATCGCTTCGTTTGAATGGGAACCCATTATGACCGACATTCATTAGGTTCCTGGTGAGCTGCCTGCTTTGCAACGGAGGCTAGCGGATTCCTGCCGGCGCGCAAGCACGAGGACACGTTCCCGCAATAGCCCCCTCACCTCCCTTCCCCAGAAACCCCTGCAGCCGCGGCACCACGAAGTCGAGGAACACGCGCACGCGGTGGGGCATGCGGGGGCCGCCGAGGAAGACGGCGTGGATCGGTTCCTCGTCCGGCTCGATCACGTCGGCGAGCACTTCGACGAGGCGGCCGGCGGCGAGGTCGGCGCGCACGTGATAGTCGCCCATGCGGGCGAGGCCGGCGCCGGCGAGGGCCATGCGCCGCACCGTCTCGCCATTGTTGGCGAGCAGCGGTCCGCCGACCGCGCGGTCGACGGTGCGGCCGCTCTCGCGGAGCGGCCAGACCGGCGCGGAACGGCGGAAATTGAAGCCGAGGCACTGGTGCCGGGCGAGGTCGTCGACCGTGCGCGGCGTGCCGTGGCGCTGGAGATAGGCGGGGGCGGCGACGATCTTGCGGTGGGCGAGGCCGATGCGCCGCGCGATCATGCCCGAGCTCGGCAGGGGGCCGATGCGGAAGGCGATGTCGGTCCGGTCGAGATAGAGGTCGACGATCTCGTCCGGTCCAAGGCGCCGATCGTCACCAACCAGGTCGAGCTGCACCCCTATCTGCCGCAGGCCGCGCTCGCCGCGGCAGCGAGGGCCGCCGGCATCGTGCTGACGGCCTATTACGGGATGGCCGACGGCGCCGTGCCGCAGGACGCGGTGCTGCAGCGGATCGGCGCGAAACACGGCAAGAGCGCCGCCCAGGTCGGGCTGCGCTGGCTGATCCAGCAGGGCCATGTCGCGCTCAGCAAGACCGCCCGGCCGGACCGCGTGAAGGAAAACATCGCCATCTTCGATTTCAGCCTCGCCGAAGCCGACATGGCCGCGATCGCCGCGCTGGCGCGACCGGACGGCCGCATCGTCAGCCCCGCCGGCCTCGCGCCGGACTGGGACGCATAAGGACAGGACCCGTGACCAGCTCCGCCTCGACGGCCACTGTTGCGGCTGAACCCTCGACTCATGCCCGCTGGGCGCTGCTCGCGCTCGCCATCGGCGCCTTCGGCATCGGCACCACCGAATTCTCGCCGATGGGCCTGCTGCCGGTCATCGCCGAAGGCGTCGACGTGTCGATCCCGACCGCCGGCCTGCTCATCAGCGCCTATGCGATCGGCGTCATGGCCGGCGCGCCGGTGATGACGCTCGCCTTCAGCCGCTTCGGCAAGCGCACCGCGCTGATCCTGCTGATGGTCATCTGCACCGCCGGAAACCTGATGTCGGCCATGGCGCCGGGCTATGTCACGCTGCTGGCGGCGCGGCTCGTCACCAGCCTCAACCACGGCGCCTTCTTCGGCCTCGGCGCGGTGGTGGCCGCGAGCGTCGTGCCGAAGGAGAAGCAGGCGAGCGCGGTGGCCGCCATGTTCATGGGCCTGACGATCGCCAATATCGGCGGCGTGCCGGCCGCGACCTGGATCGGCCAGCAGATCGGCTGGCGCATGGCCTTCGCCGGCACCGCGCTGATCGGGGTCGCCGCCATGGCGGCGCTGTGGCTCGCCCTGCCGCAGGGCGCGCGCGGCCGGATGCCGGATGTGCGGCGCGAGCTCGCCGTGCTGACCCGGCCGGTGGTGCTGCTCGCCATGGCGACCACCGTCATGGGCGCGGGCGCCATGTTCACGCTCTACACCTATGTCGCCCCGACGCTGAAGACCCTGACGGGTGCGTCCGACGGTTTCGTGACCTTCGCCCTGGCGCTGATCGGCGTCGGCTTCACCCTCGGCAACTGGCTCGGCGGGCGGCTCGCCGACTGGTCGCTGGACGGCGCGGCCAAGATCTTCCTCAGCGCGCTCGCCGCCATCATGGTGGTGCTGCCGCTCGCCTTCGCAAGCCATGCGGCGACGGCGATCGGCCTTCTCGCCTAGGGCGCCGCCGCCTTCGCCATCGTCCCGCCGGTGCAGATGCGGGTGATGCAGGCGGCCGCCGAAGCGCCGGGCCTTGCCTCCTCGATCAATGTCGGCGCCTTCAATCTCGGCAATGCGCTGGGCGCGGCGCTCGGCGCCGGCGTCATCAGCCTGGGGCTCGGTTACGCCGCGGTGACGGTCGCTGGTGGCCTGCTCGCCGCGGCCGGGCTCGGCCTGGTGCTGATCGGCGGCCGCGAGACGTCCCGCCAGCTCGCCGATTGCGAGGCCTGACGCGGGCGATAGGCCGCCCCTCTCCCGCGAGCGCCCGGCCGGCACGACGGCCGGGCGCATCGCCCATTCCGGGCGCCAGCTTCGCGCCCGTGCCGCCTCACGCATAACGCTTCAGCATCACCTCGGTATTGGCCTTGCGGTCGGCATTGACGCGCCGGACATGCGGGCGCTCGGCGAGGCGCTGCAGATAGGGCAGGGCGTCGGGCACGAGCTCGGCGAGCAGGTTGCGGCCGTAGATGATCTTGGTGGCGCTCGCCAGGATCGGCAGGTGGGTGACGGCGGCGCAGTCGGCCATGGTGAACATGTCGCCGGCGATGAAGGGCGTGTCGAAGCGGGCGAGCTGGGCGAAGGCGGGCAGGCTCTTCTTCAGCTGCCGCTCGGTCCGCTCCTTGACGGCGTCGTCGACCGTGCCGCCGAAAAAGGCTTCCGGATAGAGGTTGCGCACGACCAGCTCGAGATGCAGTTCGAGATAGATCGTCAGCTCGCGCACCTTGGCGGCCGCGAAGGGATCGGCCGGCAGCAGCGGCACCTGCGGATAGGCCGCCTCGATATATTCGTTGATGGCCGAGGATTCGCACAGCTTGCCGGCTTCGGTCCTCAGATAAGGCACCTTGCCGAGCGGCGAGGCGGACCGGTCGACCTCGCCGATCCAGACCAGTTCCTCCTCGAACGGCACGTCCTTTTCGAGCAGCGCGAGCTTGACCTTGTTGTAATAGTTGCTGGCGGCAAAGCCGCTGAGGATCAGCATCGGACCATCCCTCCCTCATCTGCCATGATCGGGAGGCTAGTCGGCGGCCGGCCGCAAGGCCAGCCCGGCCGAACGGCCGGCGGATGCGGCGCGCCGCGCCGTTTCCGTCAGCCTCAGGCGGCGTCCGGCTGGCGCCAGTCCCCGGCCTCGACGATGCGCCGGTATTCGTCGAGCAGCAGTTCGGCCGGCCGCGACAGGGCGCGCCCCGGCCTGCGCAGGATGCGCGAGCGGAACGACAGCGGGATCGCGAACGGCCGGACGACCAGGTCGCGGCCGGCATGGGGGCCGAGCGCGGCCTCCTCGACCAGCCCGACGCCGGTTCCGATCCGCACCGCCTCGATCAAAGTGGGCGAGGCGGTGATCTCGACATCCACCTGGAGGTCGTCGCCGGAGCGCGCGAAGGCCGCGCTGATCCAGCGGCCGAAGGTGGTGTTCGGCCCATAGGAGACGAAGGTCTCGCCGGCGAGATCGGCGCGCGACACCAGGTCCAGGCGGGCGAAGCGGTGCCCTGGCGGCGCGATGCAGAAGACGCGCTGGTCGCCGAAATCCTCCGTCTTCAGCTCCGGCGTCACCGCGATGGAATGGGCGAGGCCGAATTCGGCGCGCCCGGAGGCGACCGCGTCGATGATCGGCTGGTTGGCCAGGATCTCGAGCTTCACCCTGACGTCCGGATGGCGGGCCCGGAACGCCTTGATCGCCGGCACCATGAAGCGGGTCGCCTGGGTCGGGATCGCCGCGACCGAGATGGTCGTCCCGGCGTCGCCGCGCAGCGACGCGGCCAGCCGCTGGATGGACTCGTAGGTGCCGAACAGCCGCTCGACCTCGGCCTGCAGCAGCTCGGCCTCGCGCGTCAGGATCACGCGGTTGCCGTCCCGCTGCATCAGCGTCAGCCCGAGGCTGCGCTCGACCTGGCGCAGGATCTTGCTGACCGCCGGCTGCGACACGTTGAGCAGCCGCGCCGCCTCGCTCACGCCACGGGTCGCCAGCACCGCCCGCAGCGCGTCGAGCTGGGCGAGGGTCAGCCGCGGGCTCAGCGGACCGGTCTCGGTCATATCCATGGTCACCCTGCCTCAATCATGAGTAAAGGATATATGTCTTGCAATGAATCGACAAAAAGTTATCCTTCGCACAACTGCGGATCTGGGGAAAACGCTGCCATGGCCGATACGGGCTACCTTCGCGACGCACTTGCGCTTGCGCTTGAGACTAACGTGCAGCAGCCCGTCCAGCGACGCCAGCTGCTCGCCGCGCTCGGCGCGGCGGGGCTTGCCGGCATTCTGCCTGCCTCGGCGCAGATCCGGCGCCTCGTCGTCTGCAACTGGGGCGGCGACGCGCTGAAGCACCAGCCCACCGCATGGGGCCAGCCGTTCGAGCGGCAGTCGGGCGTGAAGGTCGAGTTCGACGGCTCAGGCCCGAGCTTCGGCAAGATCCGGACCATGGTGGAAAGCCGGAACGTCGTCTGGGACGTCTGCGACGCCAATCTCGCGGCCGCCTACAATCTCGGCCGGCGCGGCTATCTGGAGCCGATGGACTGGAGCCGCGTCGACCGCAACAAGGTGCGGCCCGGCTTCTACAACGACTGGGGCATATCGCATTTCCTCTACAGCTTCGTTTTGACCTACGACCGGCGGCGCTATGGCGACAACCCGCCGAAGAGCTGGGCCGACTTCTGGAACACCAAGGACTTCCCGGGAACCCGCACGCTCCCCGACCGCATCCTCGGCGCGCTCGAAGGGGCGCTGATGGCGGACGGCGTCGCCGCCGAGCGGGCGACGATCTATCCGATCGATGAGAAGCGGGCGCTGGAGAAGATCCGGGCGATCAAGGCCAATACCGTGTTCTGGAAGACCGGCGCGGAAAGCCAGCAGCTGATGCGCCAGGGCGAAGTGTCGATGGGCATGCTCTGGCACACCCGCGCCGTCGTCATGCGCCGCGAACGCAACAGCCGGATCGACTTCACCTGGAACCAGGGCATCCTGATCCCGGCCGGCTGGCTGGTGCCGAAGGGCAACCCCGCCGGCGCCACCGTGTTCGACTTCATCGCCTCCACCCAGTCGCCGGAATCGCAGGTCGAGCTCCTGCGGCTGATGGGCAACGGCCCGGCCAATCCGGCCGCCTCCGCGCTGGTGCCGGCGGAGCTGAAGCCGGACAATCCGACGGACGAGGCCAACATGGCCGTCCAGCTGCTCGCCAACCCGGAGTGGCACGGCGAGAACCAGGACCGCGTCTACAACGACTACGTCAAGGTCATCGCCGGCTGATGTCTGATACCGTCGACCTGGTGCTGACGCGCGGGCGCATCGCGACGCTCGATGCGACAAGGCCCTTCGCGGAAGCCCTCGCCATCGGCGGCGGGCGGATCCTTGCCGTCGGCAGCGACGGCGAGGTCGCGCCCTATGCCGGCCGGGCGGCCCGTGTCGTCGATCTCGGCGGCGCCTTCGTCATGCCGGGGCTCGTCGACAGCCACTGCCACCCCGACGGGGAGGCCGCCAAGCGCAGCCGCTGGCACGACCTGTCGACGCTGAGCGGCAGGCTCGACGATCTGTTCGCGCGGATCCGCGCCTTCGACGCCGCCGCGCCGGCCGGCCGCTGGTTCCTCGGCTACCGCTACGACGAGCAGGCCGTCGGCGGGCGCCACCCGACCCGCGCGGAGCTGGACGTCGCCGCGCCCGGCCGGCCGGTCTTCCTGCTCCGGCGCGACGCCCATGTCGGCATCGCCAGCAGCGCCGCCTTCGCGCTCGCGGGCATCGCGACACGCCATCCCGCGGCCGCTCCGGACCAGGTCGCTGTCGACGGCGGGGGCGAGACCACCGGCCGTACCGGCGGCCGCATGACCCAGCACGTGGTGAAGGTCGCCAATGGCGGCCAGGGGATCGGCGACTTCCTTGCCGGCTTTCCTTTTGTGTTCGGGGAAATCGCTTCCTTCGGCATCACCGCCGTTCACAATGCGCTCACGGCCGCCGACGCGATCGATGCCTATCGCCGGCTCCACCAGGACGGCCGCCTGCCGATCCGCGTCGCGATCATGGCCGACGGCCGCGATGAACAGCTGCTCGACCGGCTCCTCCGGTCGGGTCAGCGCTTCGGTGCCGGCGACGCGCGCCTGCGCCTCGCGGGTGTCGAATTCGGCTTCGACGGCAGCACCGGCGGCCGCACCGCGGCCTATCACCGGCCCTACCGGCCGGTGCCGGGGGATGACGGCGAAACCAGCGGCTTCGTCAACTATGCGGCCGAGGACATTGCCGAGAGGGGGCGGGCGGTGCGCGCGGCCGGGCTGCAGTTCTGCCTCACCGGCAATGGCGACCGGGGCATCGACCTCGCGCTCGACGCGATCGCGGCGAGCGCGCCGGCCGGCGCCGGCGGCCCTCCCGCCCGGGTCGAGCACTGCTGCTGCATGCCGCCGGCGACGCAGGCGCGCTTTGCCGCGAGCGGCACCATCGTCTCGTCGGCCGCGGCCTTCCTGCACGATCTCGGCGACAGCTATCTCAGCCAGCGGCCGGAGAGCGATCATCCCTGGCTCTGGCCGCACCGTTCGATGATGGCGCGCGGCGCGCTCGTCTGCGCCCATACCGACGCGCCGGTCTGCGGCCGCAGCCCGTTCACCACGATCGCGGCCATGGTGACCCGGCGCACCTGCTCCGGCGCGCTGATAGGGCCTCATGAAGCGATCGGGCGGCTGGAGGCGCTGCGCGCCTACACCACCCATCCGGCCATCGCCGCCGGCCTCGGCCATGAGCTCGGAATGCTCTCGCCCGGCCGTCTCGCCGACATCACCGTGGTCGATACCAATCTCCTCGCCTGTCCGGACGAGGCCATCGCGGCAGCTTCCGCGGTCATGACCATCGTCGGCGGCGCGATCATCTTCGACCGCGCCGGCGCCGGGCGGCCCAAGGCATCGGCCCTCCATGAGTGACAGCCGCTTCTCCACCTCCTGGGCCCTGGTTCTGCCCGCCCTCGCGGTCACGGCGGTCTGTTTCGCCGTTCCCGTCGCCAATGTCCTCAGGCTGTCCTTCGTCGAGCCGGCCGCAGGCTTCGGCAATTATGTCGAGCTCGTCGCCGAGCCGCTGTACCGCTCCATCGCCGCGACCACGCTGCGCATGGCGCTGGCGACCACCGCGATCAGCGTGCTGCTCGGCTATCTCGTCGCCTATGTGATCGCCCATACCGCGCCGCGCCACCGGCAATGGCTGCTGCTCGCCGTGCTGATGCCGTTCTGGCTGTCCGTGCTCGTCCGGGCCTTCGCCTGGGTCGTCCTGCTGCAGCGCGAGGGCCTGGTCAATGCCGCGCTGATGTCGCTCGGCCTCGTCGACCAGCCGCTGGCGCTGCTGCGCAACGAGACGGGCGTGCTCATCGGCATGGTGCACTACATGGTGCCCTATGCGGTGCTGCCGCTGCTCTCGACCATGATGGGCATCGACCATCGCCTGGTGCCGGCCGCGCGGGCCTGCGGCGCCGGGCCGGTGCGCAGCTTCCTCAAGGTGTTCCTGCCGCTGTCCCTGCCCGGCATCGTCGCCGCGACGATCCTCGTCTTCATCCTGTCGCTGGGCTTCCTGGTGACGCCGGCGCTGCTCGGCGGCGGCAAGGTGGTGATGGTCGCCCAGTATATCGAGTTCGGCATCAGCGAGACCCTGAACTGGGGCATCGCGACGGCGCTTGCCACCTGCCTCCTCATGCTGGTCGTGTTCTCCCTGGCGCTCGTCGCGAAGCTGGTTCCGGCCGACAAGCTGTTCGGTGCCAAATGACCCTCGTTCCCTCGGCCTGGTTCCAGTTCTGGCGGATCATGGCGGTGGGCGTGCTCGCCTTCCTGGTGCTGCCGGCGCTGGTCGTCGTGCCGGTGTCGCTGACCGACACGACATGGCTCGCCCTGCCGCAGAACGGCCTGTCGCTCGACCATTGGCGCACGCTCGCCAGCGAGCCGCTCTGGCGCGACAGCCTCGTCCGCAGCGTCGTGGTGGCCGTCGTCTCGACGGCCCTGTCGGTGATCCTCGGCACGCTCGCGGCCATCGGCTGCCGCAACCTCGCGCCCTCGATCGCCGGCCGGCTGCGCCTCGCCCTGCTGCTGCCGATGATCGTGCCGGGGGTGGTCGCCGGCCTTGCCTGGTACCGCATGTTCATTCCGCTCGGACTGCTCGACACCTATGCCGGCGTCGTGCTCGCCCATACGGTCGGCGGCATCCCGCCCGTCTTCGTCACCGTCTCGGCGGCGCTCGCCGCCTTCGACCCGCGGCTCGAACAGGCCGCCCGCTCCATGGGCGCCGGCACCGGCATCGTGCTGCGGCGCGTGCTTTTTCCCGCCGCGCTTCCGGGCATGGCGTCCGGCGCCGTCTTCGCCTTCATCGCCTCCTGGGACGAGGTGGTGGTGCTGCTCTTCATCACCAGCCGCCACGTCTACCTGCTGCCCCGCGCCATCTGGGACGGCATCAACGAGAATGTCGACCCGGTCATCGCTGCGGTCGCGACGCTGATGATCCTGGTCACCGTGACGGGGCTCCTGATCGTGCAATGGCTCGCCTGGCGGGCCGGAAGGAACTGACATGGCCGATCCGCAGGATCTGGAGGTCGTCGATCTCGTCAAGCGCTATGGCGGCGTCACAGCGCTCGACCGCGTCAGCTTCACCATGGCGGCGGGCGAGTTCCTCACCCTGCTCGGCCCGTCCGGCTCGGGCAAGACGACCACGCTGATGGCGATCGCCGGCTTCGTCCAGCTCGACAGCGGCGAGATCCGGATCAGCGGCCGCAACTTTGCCGGCGAACCGCCCGAACGGCGCGGCTTCGGCGTGGTGTTCCAGGGCTACGCGCTGTTTCCGCACATGACGGTCGCCGAGAACGTCGCCTTCCCGCTCGACGTGCGCGGGCTCGGCCGGGCCGAGCGCGACGCCGAGGTCAGGGCGGCGCTCGAGCGCGTGCAGCTGCTGCCCTATGCCGACCGCAAGCCGCGCGCCCTCTCCGGCGGCCAGCAGCAGCGCGTCGCGCTGGCCCGGGCGCTCGTCTACAAGCCGAAGGTGCTGCTGCTGGACGAACCCTTGAGCGCGCTCGACCGCAAGCTCCGCGCGGAGCTGCAATGGGAGCTGCGCTCGCTCCACCGCGATCTCGGTGTCTCCTTTCTCTACGTGACCCACGACCAGGAGGAGGCGCTGACCATGTCGGACCGCATCGCCATCTTCGAGCGCGGCCGCATCGTCCAGCACGGCACGCCCGAGACCCTGTTCGAGGCGCCGGTGAGCCATTTCGTCGCCGACTTCTTCGGCCGCAGCAACTTCTTCCCCGCCACGGCCCGGGCGGCCGAGGGCGGGGCCATCCGCGTCGCCTGGGAGGGCGGCGAAAGCGCGGTGCGCCGGACCACGGAGATCGCGCCCGGCGCCGCGGTCCAGGTGGCCATCCGGCCCCATCGCATCCGCCTCGCCGAGCCGGGCGCGGCCGCGCTCACCGGCGTCGTCACCGAGCGGTCCTATGTCGGCAATGTCCTGCACTGCCTCGTCCGCACGCCGGCGGGAACCGTCGTTCTCATCGAATTGCCCGCGGTGAGCGGCTATAGCGGCGCGCCCGAGATCGGCCGGACGGTCGGCCTCGCCTTCGACACGTCCGCCATGGTCGCCGTGCCGGAGGGCGGCCCGGCGCCGTCCCCGGCCCATCGGGCGCAGTGAAGGGCATTGCCATGAAGATCGTCTCAGCCGTCATCGCCCACGAGACCAACACCTTCTCGCCGCTGCCGACCGGCCTCGACCGCTTCGGGCCGGGCGGGCCGCGCCACGGGGCGGAAGCCCTTGCCTGGGTCAAGGCCGGGCGCCGGTCCATGACCGGCATGCTGGCGGTCGCGGAGAAGGCCGGGGCCGAGGTGGTCATGGCGGTGGCCGGCAATGCCCAGCCCTCGCGCGCCGTCGACGAGGCGGCCTACGAGCAGATGGCCGATGCCCTCTGCCGCGCCGTGCGCGAGGGCTGTGACGCAGTGTTCCTGGAGCTTCACGGCGCCATGGTGACGAGCCATCTCGGCGATGGCGAGGGCGAGCTGCTCGCCCGCGTCCGCGCCATCGCGCCGGATGTCCCGATCGCCGTCGCGCTGGACCTCCACGGCAATATCTCCGCCCGGACGATCGAGAACTGCACCACGCTCGTCGGCTACAGGACCTATCCGCATGTCGACATCGTCGAGACGGGCGTGCGCGCGGCCGAAACCCTCATTGCCGCGATGCGCGGCGAGATCCGCCCGACGCTCGCCTATGCCCATTGCCGCATCATGCCCAACATGATCCGCATGGCGACCGACAGCGGCGCCATGGCCGAGATCATGGCGATGGCGGCCAAGGCTGAGGCCGACGGCGCGCTCGCCGTCAGTGTCTTCGGCGGCTTCCCGCTGGCCGACTGCGCCGACACCGGCATGTCCGTCATCGCCATGACCGACGGCGACGCCGCCCGGGCCGAGGCCATCTGCGAGACGATCCGCAAGGCCGCCTGGGCGCGCCGGGACGCTTTCCAGATGGCGTTCGAGCCGCTCGGCGACACCATTGCCCGGGCCCGGCGGGCGACAGCCGGGCCCGTGCTTCTGGTCGACCATGCCGACAACTGCAATTCCGGCGGCACCCAGGATTCCATGGACGTCATCGCCGAGGCGCTCGCCCAGGGCCTGACCGGCATCGCCGCCGGGCCGATCGCCGATCCCGTGGCGGTGGCGCGCATGATCGAGGCCGGGGTCGGCGCGGTCGTCGAGCTGCCGGTCGGCGGCCGGACCGACCTGTCGCCGGTCGGCGGCTCCTGCGGGCCGCTGACGCTCCGGGGCACGGTCCGCACGATCTCCGACGGCCGCTTCACCGTGCGCGGGCCGGTCTTCACCGGCTCGGTCATCGACCTCGGCCGCACCGTGGTGCTCGATACCGGGGCCCTGAAGCTGATCGTCAGCGAGGGACGCTGCGAGCCGCTCGACCTCGCCATGTTCCGATTCGTCGGCATCGAGCCGACCAGCGAGCGCTACCTGATCATCAAGTCGAAGATCCAGTATCGGCCGACCTTCGGCGCCATTGCCGGCGAGATCCTCGAATGCAACGGCGCCGGCTATGCCAGCCTCGACTATTCGAAGTTCGATTTCCGCAAGGTCCGGCGCCCGATCCATCCCTTGGATCCGCACTGAAGGCGCCGGTCCGGGACACCAGAAACCGAGAGGGGGACTAAACCATGAGGCGCAGGGATTTCGTGATGGGCGTCGCCGCCGGCGGCGCGGTGTCCGCGCTTTCGACGCCGGCGCTGGTCCAGCCGGCCGCCGCGCGCATCCTGCGCTTCGTGCCGCAGGCCAATCTCGCCCACCCCGACCCGGTGTGGAGCACGGCCACCATGGCGACCATCAACGGCTTCATGATCTGGGACACGCTTTATGGCGTCGACCGGACCCTGACGCCGAAGCCGCAGATGTGCGAGGGCAGCGAGGTCTCGGACGACGGGCTGGCCTGGACCTTCACGCTGCGCGAAGGCCTGATGTTCCATGACGGCGAGCCGGTCCGGGCGGCCGACTGCGTCATGTCGATCCGGCGCTGGGCCGAGCGCAACCCGTTCGGCCAGCTGCTCGCCGCGCGCATGGACGAGATCGCGGCGCTCGACGACAGGCGCTTCCGGATCCGGCTGAAGCGGCCCTATCCGCCCATGCTCTATGCGCTGGCCGGCACCTCCGCCTGTTTCATGATGCCCGAGCGCATGGCCGCGACGCCCTCGAGCAAGGCCATCACGGAGTTCGTCGGCAGCGGGCCCTACCGGTTCCTGCCGGACCAGTGGGTTTCCGGCGTGAAGGCCGAATATGCCCGCTTCGACGGCTATCGGCCGCGACAGGAAGCTCCGGACTGCTATGCCGGCGGCAAGGTCGCCCATTTCGACCGGGTCCACTGGTCGATCCAGCCCGACCCGGCGACCGCCGCGGCGGCGTTGCGGACCGGCGAGGTCGACTGGGTGGAGCAGCCCCTGCTCGATCTCGTTCCCTCGCTCAAGCGCGCGCGCGGCGTGAAGGTCGAGCCCTTCGATCCGATGGGCACGGTCTATATGCTCGTGTTCAACCACCTGCAGGCGCCGTTCAACAACGAAAAGCTCCGGCGTGCGCTGCTGCCGGCGGTGGACCAGGCCGATTTCGTGCGCGCGATCGTCGGCGACCAGGACGATCTCGGACGGACCGGGGTGGGCTTCTTTCCCTTGGGATCGCCTTCCGCCTCGACGGTCGGCATGGAGGCCTTGACGAGCCCGCGCAGCATCGCCCGCGCCCGGGAGCTCGTGGCCGCGTCCGGTTATGCCGGCGAGCCGGTCGTGCTGATGGAGCCGAGCGATGTCGCGCCGCTCAGCGCGGTCGCGCAGGTCGCTGCCGACCTGTTCAAGAAGGTCGGCCTCAATGTGCGCTCCGACACGATGGACCTCGCCACCATGGTGGCGCGCCGGAACAAGAAGGAGCCTGTCGACCAGGGCGGCTGGAGCTGCTTTCCCGTGCAATGGAACGGGCTGCCGGTCGCAACCCCGCTGAGCAACCCGCTTTCGGCCAGCGGGCCGAACGGCTGGATCGGCTGGCCGAGCTCGCCGGCGCGCGAGGCGCTGCGGTCGGAATGGCTCGACGCCGGCAGCGAGGCGGAGCGCAGGCGGGTCAGCGAGGCGGTTCAGCGCGAGGCCTTCGCCTCGGTGCCGTTCATTCCGGCCTGCCAGTACTATCAGCCCGCAGCGTTCCGCGACGACCTGACCGGCTTCGTCAAGTCGCCGTTCTCGGTGTTCTGGGGCGTACGCCGCGTCTGATGCGTTCCGGACGTTGAGCGGATGCGCGGTGGCGCGTCCGTCCAGACGAGTTCCGCCAGCGGCGCCGCGGCATTGCGGCGCAGCCGTTTCGGTGTCGCGCCGAACCAGCGCTGGCACGCGCGGGTCAGGACGGACTGATCGGCGAAGCCGAGGAGATCGGCGACCTGGGCGAGGCCGAGGCCCTGCTGAAGCAGCAGCTGGCGGGCCCATTCCTTGCGCGCGGCGTCGCGCAGATCCTCGAAGGCTGCGCCTTCGGCCTTGAGCCGGCGCTGCAAGGCCCTGGGATGCTGCCCGAGGACGCGCGCCACCGTGCCGAGATCGGTCATGTCGGTGCGCACGAGATTGCCGAGGACGTTGCGCACCTGGTCGGCGACGGGCTGCACGCGGGGCGGCGACAGCCCCATCAGGAAGCCGCCGACGAAGCGCTGCAGCAGCTGGTTGTGCTGCGGCGACCGGTCGTTGGGCGGCAGCGGCCGCCGCCAGGCCAGCGAATTCACCGAAACGCCGTCGAAGGCGGCGTTGAAGCGCGGCATCTGGCCGAGATGCCGGCAATATTGCGCCTCGCTGCCGATCGGGGCATGGCGGAAATGAATGGCGGCCGGGCGCACCGCACCGCCGGACAGGAGGACGAGCAGGCGGCACTGGTAGGACACGCAGATCTCGGTGACCTGCAACATTTCGGCATCCGCTTCGAGGCGCTGGAACACTTCCAGGCATTCCAGTTCGCCGCCGGGATCCATGAAGCTGCGGTAGCCGAGCGCCGAATTGTGGAAATAGACATAGCGCGCGCCCAGCATCATGGCTTCGCGGACGCTCGAGGCGGACTGCATGACCAGGGCCAGCAGGCCCAGCGAATGGACGTCCTGAAGGGCGCAGAGGCGCAGGCCGAAATCGGCCGTGGCGAGGTTGCGCGCCGCCATGTCGATCGCCCTGGTCACGTTGCGGTAGGGCAGCGAGCGGTCAGGATCGGCGAGGGCGGCCGGGTCCAGCGCGCAGGACCTGAGGATGGCGGTGGGATCGCCGCCAAGGCGGCTGACGAGGTCGCCGAAGCCTGCGAGGGCCGCGGCCCGGACGACGTTCAGATGCTTCGGATCGCCTTGCATCGGGCACCTGCTGTCGCGCGACATCAAAACCCTGTCACATGAAAGCAAGATCCGCCGGCACATTGAACCTATCCTTTCAGCCGGGCTCGCCTGCCCCAAAATCAGGAGGAGACAGGTCTCATGGGCACTCTTTCGGATACGGCAACCGGCCACGCGGCTGCTCCGGCCCTCGATCGCGCGGATTTCGATTTCCTCATCGTCGGCGCCGGCATTTCCGGCATCGGCGCCGCCTGCAATCTCCGGCAGCGCTTTCCGGAGGCGACATTCGCCATCCTCGATGCGATGGCCGGCTTCGGCGGCACCTGGTGGACGCACCGCTATCCCGGCGCACGCTCCGACAGCGACCTCTATACCTATGGCTACAGCTTCAAGCCCTGGCGCGGCCGGTCGATCGCGACCGCCGACGAGATCCGCGCCTATCTGGGCGAGGTGATCGCCGAGAACGATCTCGCGCCGCATATCCGCTACCGGCACAAGCTGACCGCGGCGGACTGGTCGTCGCAGCACCAGCGCTGGACGCTGACGGTGGTGCGCACCGACACCGACGAGACGCTGACGGTCACCGCGCGCTTCCTCTGGATGTGCGCCGGCTACTACGACCACGGCAAGGGCTACACGCCGCAATGGCGCGGCATGGCGGATTTCCAGGGTCGGGTGGTGCATCCCCAGCACTGGCCCGAGGATCTCGACTGCACGGGCCGGCGCGTGGTCGTCATCGGGTCCGGCGCAACCGCCGCCACCCTGATCCCGGCCCTTGCGGACAAGGCCGGCCATATCACCATGCTGCAGCGCTCGCCGACCTTCTTTTCGGCGGATCCGCGCACCCATCCGCTGGAGGAGCCGCTGCGGGCGCTGAACCTGCCCGACGACTGGATGCACGAGATCATGCGGCGCGCCCATATCGCCCGCGGCGCGGAAATCATCCGCATGTCGTTCGAGCAGCCCGACGATCTCAGGGCCTTGTTCATCGAGCAGGCCGGTGCCCGCCTGCCCGAGGGCTTCGACATCGACCGGCATTTCAACCCGGCCTATCGCCCCTGGCAGCAACGCATCGCGATCACGCCGGACGGCGATCTCTACGCCGCCATCCGCTCGGGCAAGGCATCGGTCGTGACCGACACGATCGAGCGTTTCGATGCGACCGGCATCCAGCTCGGCGGCGGCGCGCATCTCGATGCCGACATCATCGTCACCGCCACCGGCTTCACCATGCAGCTCTTCGGCGGCGTGCCGTTCAGCGTCGACGGCACGGCGGTCGATTTCACCCGGCGCGTCACCTGGCGCGGCGTGATGATCGAGGGCGTGCCCAACATGGCCTATGTCATGGGCTATTTCCGCTCGAGCTGGACGCTGCGGGCGGACCTGATCAGCGATCTCATGTGCCGCGTCATCGACCATATGCGGCGCGAAGGCCGCGCCGTGGTCGAGCCGCGGCTCACCGCGGCCGATGCCGGCATGCCGCGCCTGCCCTGGATGGATCCGGACAATTTCAACGCCGGCTACGTGATGCGCGCCCAGGACCGGCTGTTCCGGCAAGGCGACCGCGCGCCCTGGAAGCACCTGCTCGAATATGCCGAGGAGGCCGCCACCCTGCCTGCCGTGCGGCCCGACGAGGCCGCACTGACCTATCGCTGACGTCGGCCGCGGCCCTGCGGGGCCGTCACATTCAACGAAAACACGAAGTCCGGGGAGATACAGCCATGGCGCTCGACACCCACCTTGCCAATGTCCTTGCGATGCTCGCGGTCCCCGAAGCCAAACCCATGTCCGAGGGTTCGCCCACGGAAGGGCGCGCCTCCTATCGGGCGCTGACGGCCGGCACGCTCAAGCCCGAGGAGGTCGTGCCGGTCGCCAGCGTAGAGGACGCCATCGTCGATGGCGCGGCCGGCCCGTTGAAGGCGCGCCTCTACCGGCCGGAGGGCGAGGGCCCGTTCCCGACCGTCGCCTTCTTCCACGGCGGCGGTTTCGTCATCGGCGATCTCGACACGCACGACAATATGTGCCGCGACATCTGCCGCGGCGCGCGAGCGGTGGTGGTCTCGGTCGACTATCGCCTGGCGCCCGAACATCCCTTTCCCGCCGGCATCGAGGATGCGCTGGCGGCAACCCGCTGGGTGGTTGCCCATGCCGCGGCGCTCGGCGGCAGCGACCGCGTCGGCGTCGCCGGCGACAGTGCCGGCGGCAATTTCTCGGCCGTCGTGGCGCAGCAGCTGCGCGATGCCGGCATTCCGCTCGCGGCGCAGTTCCTGATCTATCCGGCCGTCGATCATGCCGCGGCCGTCTATCCGAGCGTCGAGGCGAACGGCAGGGGCTATCTGCTCGAAACCACCACGATGGCCTGGTTCTACGACCATTATGCCGGCGGCTTCGGCAATGGGTTGGATCCGCGCCTCGCGCCACTGCGGGCGGAAAATCTCGCCGGCCTGCCGCCGGCCCTGGTGGTGACCGCCGAATTCGATCCCTTGCGCGATTCCGGCGCCGCCTATGCCGAGGCCCTGCGCGCGGCGGGCGGCAAGGTCGAACACATGGCCGGCCCCGGCATGATCCACGGCTTCTTCGACATGGGCCGCTGGTCGCCCGCCGCCCAGGAGCTCATCACGCGCAGCACCCGTCGTTTCGGCGAGATGCTGCGCGGCGGCTGAAGGCAAGCCAACTTTTTTGACGCGTTTTCTTCACGCGAACCGGTGCCCACTTCGCTTGAAAACGCTATGGCAGGGGCGGGCGGCGCGCCGTGATGATCCAGGCGCGCGAATCGAAGAGCACGCCCTCGGCGGTCGCATGCGCCGCCAGCACGTGGCGCAGCCGTTGTGACAGCGCGCCGGGCGGCTCTTTCGTGTCTGCAAGCGCCTGCCTGACGAACTGGAAGCCGGCGACGGCATCGAATGCCGCGTCGACGTCCGGACCGTAAAAAACCGGCTCGCGCACCTCGGCAAAGGCGATCGCGGCAAAGCCGGCCGTGCGCAGAAGCTCCGTCGCGGCCGCGACATTGCCGAGCGAAAAGGCCGGCAGGGTCCTGGCGGCGGCGGCGTCCAGGCCCAGGGCCTCGCGGATGGCGACCGACCAGGCGTTGCGGTCCTGGCTCTGCCACACCATCCATGCCAGCCGGGCGCCGGGCCGCATCGCCCTGCCGATATTGGCGAAGGCCGCCGCCGGATCGGCGAAGAACATGGTGCCGAACCGGCTGATGCAGAGGTCGAAACCCGAGGCCGGGAAGGCATGGGACTGCGCGTCGCCCTCCTCGAACACGACATTGCGCAATCCGTCCCCGGCGCAGCGCTGCCGCGCGATCGCCAGCATGTCCGCCGATGTATCGATGCCGAGCACACGGCCGTCCACGGCGCGGTGGGCGGCCTCGCGTGCCGTCTGGCCGGCGCCGCAGCCGATATCCAGCACCCGGTCGGCCCATCCGACATCGGCGGCGGCCTGGAAGTGCCCATTGTGGCGGGCGAGTTCCGCGTCATAGAAGTCGGCGCAGTTCAAGGCCATCGCACTCACCTCGTCCGGTCCCGGCACGCTGAAGATCGCGCCGGCCCTATCGGCCCCATCCCGCGCCGGACTGCAAGGGGTCCCAAGGGTCGCCATGGAGGTCGCTGAGGATCGACCCCGCCACGGGATGCCTGCGCTCCGGTTTTCGGGGGTCGATCCAAGCCATCTCGAATGGAGATGGCTCATTGAGGAAGGATCACTTTTTGGAACGATGGTGCGGGTGCTAGCTTTCCTCAAAATTGCAACAGGGGGAATGTCATCTTGGCTCCTGCCGATGCCGCAACGTCGAAACCGGCATGGTCCGGAACGCTCCCGCAGGCCCCGGCCGGGCCAGCCGCCATCACCTTTCGACAGGTCACGCAGCGCTTTCGGAGCGCATCGGGCCAGTCCTTCCAGGCGCTGAGCGAAACCGACCTGACGATCGCCGACGGCGAGTTCGTCTCCATCGTCGGCCCGACCGGCTGCGGCAAGTCGACCCTGCTCAACATTGCCGCCGGACTGGCCGCGCCCGTCTCGGGCGAGGTCGAGATCTACGGCGCGCCGCTGACCGGCCGCAACGAGCGGGCCGGCTACCTGTTCCAGGCGGAGTCGCTGATGCCCTGGAACAATGCGATCGACAATATCAAGCTCGGCCTCGTCTTCGATGGCGTCGGCGCCGACGAGGCCGAGGAGCGCGCGCAGGACTGGCTGCAGCGCGTCGGCCTCGGCGGCCATGGCCACCGCTATCCGCACCAGCTGTCCGGCGGCATGCGCAAGCGCGTCGCGCTGGCGCAGGTGCTGATCAAGAACCCGCGCATCATCCTGATGGATGAGCCGTTCAGCGCCCTCGACATCCAGACGCGGACGCTGATGGAGAACGAGCTTCTGTCGCTGTGGTCCGAGGATCGCAAGTCGATCATGTTCGTGACCCACGATCTGGAGGAGGCGATCTCGATGTCGGATCGCGTGATCCTGCTGGCCGCCGGCCCGGGATCGCACCCGATCGCCGAATTCCCGATCGATCTCGAACGGCCGCGCGACGTCGCCGAAATCCGCCATACGCGCGCCTTTGCCGACCAGCACGCCATGATCTGGGACGCCCTGCGCGCGGAAGTGCTCAAGGGCTACGCCCAGTCGAAGCGCTGACGGCGCCGGGGCAGGACATGAAGAACCAGACAAGACTGCATTTCGGCCTCTACCACGCCGTCATCGTCGGCGGGCTGTTCGCGCTCTGGCAGGTGCTCAGCAGCCGCGGCCTCATCTCGCCGTTCTTCTTCGGCGAGCCGGCCCATATTTTCGGGGTCATCGGCCGCTGGTTCACCTCGGGCGAGATCTATATCCACCTGCTGGTGACGCTCGCCGAGACGCTGTTCGCCTTCGCGATCGGCGCGATCCTCGGCATGGTGCTCGGCCTCTGGCTGGCGCTGAGCCCGTTCTGGTCGCGCCTCTTCGAACCCTATATCAAGGCCGCGAACGCCATGCCGCGGGTCATCTTCGCGCCGATCTTCGCGATCTGGTTCGGCCTCGGCATCTGGTCGAAGGTCGCGCTGGGCGTGACGCTGGTGCTCTTCGTCGTCTTCTTCAACGTCTATCAGGGCGTGCGCGAGGTCAGCCCGACGCTGATCGCCAATGCCCGCATGCTCGGCGCCTCGAAGAAGCACATGCTGCGCTACGTCTATCTGCCGTCGGCGGCGAGCTGGGTGTTCTCCAGCCTGCACAATGCGATCGGCCTCGCCTTTGTCGGCGCGGTGATCGGCGAATATCTCGGGTCCTCGCGCGGCGTCGGCCATCTCATCCTGCAGGCGGAAAGCGTGTTCGACGTGAACACCGTCTTTGCCGGCATCATCGTGCTGTCGGCCTTCGCATTGACGCTCGATGCCGTCATGACGCGGATCGAACGCAAGGTCCTGGTCTGGAGCCCCAACCACGGAACCTCGTCGCAGGCCTAGCAGCCAGGAAGCCGGCCGGCGCAGACCCGCCGCACCAGCAGGGGAGAGGAATCATGACGACATCGCGCCATCCAGAAGCCGGCTTGCCCGGGATCGTTCACGCGCCCGCCGGCGGCCACGCCGACACGGCGGCGACCACGGAGGGAGCGGCGATCAGCCGGCGCGACGCCGGCCTCGGCCTCCTGTCGGCCGCCGCGCTGGGTCTTGCCGCGCCGCGCCGCGCGCGGGCTCTCGAGAAGACGGCCGTCACCATTTCGGTCGGCGGCAAGTCCTCGCCCAACTATCTGGTCCTGACGGCGGCCGAGCGGCTGGGCCATTTCCAGGAGCAGGGGCTGACCGTCGCGATCAACGACTTCAACAGCGGTTCGCGCGCGATCCAGGCCCTCGTCGGCGGCAGCGTCGATGCGACCGTCGGCTATTTCGACCATGCCGTTCACCTGCAGGCCAAGGGGCAGCGGATCAAGTCGATCGTCCAGCTCGGCCGGTATCCGGCGCTGGTTCTCGCCAAGCGGGCGGACCTTGCCGACCAGATCAAGGGCTATGGCGACCTCAGGGGACGTCCGATCGGCGTGACCGGCCCCGGCTCGAGCACGCATTTCCTGCTCAGCCACCTGCTGGAAAAGAACGGCTTCGCCAAGGATTCCGTCTCGGTCATCGGGGTCGGGGTCGGCGCCAGCGTGGTTGCGGCGATCGACCAGAAGCGGGTTGACGCGATCGTGCAGGTCGAGCCGGTCGTGACCATGCTGGCGCGCGACCGCAAGGTGGAGATCATGCTCGACACGCGGACGCCCGAAGGCACGCAGGAGATCTATGGCGGTCCCTATCCGGCGGCCGTGCTGCTCGCCGGCCAGAAGGCGATCCAGGACAATCCGGCGACGATGCAGGCGCTGGTCTCGGCCTTCGTCAAGACGCTGCACTGGATCGCCAAGGCGACGCCGGACGAGATCGTCGCGCTGATGCCCGCCGACTACCAGCTCGGCGACAAGCCGCTCTATACGGAGGTCATCCGCAACAACAAGGCGACCTATTCGCCGACCGGGGTCATGGACCTCGCGGCGGCCGAAACGGCCGTCAGGTTCCTCGCCGAGATGGACCCTGTCGTGGCCAAGGCGGCCATCGATCCCAAGGGCGTCTTCGACAACCGGTTCGTCGAGGCCGTCCGGTGACCGGGCGCCGTCGATCGCGCGATCCGGGAAACCCGTCATGAGCGCAAAGACCCTGTTCGCGCGCCTGTGGGAGCTGCATGTCGTCAAGCCGCTGGGCGAGGGCTACGACCTCCTGCATATCGACCGGCATTTCGTCCACGATCTCTGCGCGCCCTGCTTCGACGACCTTGCGGGCAAGGGCCGCACGGTGCGCAATCCCGAATTGACGCTCGCCACCGCGGATCACGCGGTGTCGACCCGCCCGGATCGCGCGGGCGCGCTGCTGGCCGGCGGCGGCAAGCTGATCGAGACGCTGCGCGCCGCCGCGGCGGCCTACGGGTTCCGCAATTTCGAGATCGGCGGCGGCCGGCACGGCATCGTCCACGTCATCGGCCCGGAGACGGGGCTGACGCTGCCCGGCGCGACCATCGTCTGCGGCGACAGCCATACCTGCACGCAGGGCGCGCTCGGGGCGCTCGCCTTCGGCATCGGCTCCTCCGAGATCGTCCACGTGCTGGCGACGCAGACCCTCGTCCAGCGCCGCCCGGCGACGATGCGGGTCCTGCTGACCGGCCGGCGCGGCTTCGGTGTCGAAGCCAAGGACATCATCCTCGCGCTGATCGGCGCGATCGGGACGGATGGCGGGGCGGGTCATGCGATCGAATATGCCGGCCCGGTCGTCGAGGCGATGACCATCGAGGAGCGGATGACCATCTGCAATCTCTCGGTCGAGTTCGGCGCGAAGATCGGTTTCATCGCACCCGACGAAACGACCTTCGCCTATCTGAAGGGTCGCCCCCATGCGCCCGAAGGTGCCGACTGGCAGGCGGCGCTCGCCCATTGGCGCACGCTGAAGAGCGATCCGGACGCCGTCTTCGACCGTGAGATCACGCTCGATGTCACGACGGTCGCCCCGCAGGTGACCTGGGGCACGAGCCCCCAGGACGTCGTCCCGGTGACCGCCACGATCCCCGATCCGGAGCGCGAGGCGCCGGGCGCCCGGCGCGAGGCCATGCGTGCGGCCCTCGACTATATGGGTCTGCAGCCGGGCGCTCCGATCAACGGACTGCCGATCGACTATGTCTTCATCGGATCCTGCACCAACGGCCGGCTTTCGGACCTGCGCGCGGCGGCCGGCGTCCTCCGCGGGCGCGGCCGCGTTCCGGCCCATGTCGCGGCCTGGGTCGTTCCCGGCTCCGAGGAGGTCAAGCGCGCCGCCGAGGCCGAGGGCCTCGATGCGATCTTCCGCGCGGCGGGCTTCGACTGGCGCCAACCCGGCTGCTCGATGTGCCTCGCCGCCAACGGCGAGACGGTGCCATCGGGCAAGCGGGCCGTCTCGACCTCCAACCGCAACTTCGTCGGGCGCCAGGGACCGGGTGCCCGCACGCATCTGGCGAGCCCGATCATGGCCGCGGCCGCGGCGCTCGCGGGCCGCATCGTCGACGTGCGCGAGATGGGAGCATGACCTTGCAGCCCTTCACTCGGCTCGAGGCCATTGCCGCCCCGCTGCCGCGCGCCAATGTCGATACCGACATGATCGTCCGCGTCGAGCGGCTGGTCGCGCTGCGCCGCGGCGCGCTCGGCCCCTATGCCTTCGAGAGCCTGCGCTATCATGCCGACGGCACGGAGAACGACGCGTTCATCCTCAACCGGGCCGGCTATCGCGCGGCGCAGATCCTGGTGGCGGGGCCGAATTTCGGCTGCGGCAGTTCGCGCGAATCGGCGGTCTGGAGCCTCTGGGATTTCGGCATCCGCTGCATCATCGCGCCAAGCTTCGGCGAGATCTTCGAGAACAACTGCATCCAGAACGGCCTGCTGCCGATCACCCTGCCGCATGAGATCGTTGCCGAGCTCGCCGCCGCGATCGCGCCCGGTTCGAACACGCCGCACCTGACGGTCGATCTCGGCGCCCGCACCGTGACGCGGGCCGGCGCCGCCCCCATTTCCTTCGCCATCGACGAGCGTTCGCGCGCCGCCCTGCTCAACGGCTGGGATGCGATCGAACTGACCTTGCGCGACGAAGCCGACATCGCGGCCTTCCAGGTGCGCGACCAGGCAAGCCGCCCCTGGATCTACCGCATCTGATGCTTGGGGCGGCGATTTCGTCGGGTGCCGGCGAAACGATAGCAGAGGAGTTCCTTGCTTCGCCGAGATGAGCGGCATCGGGCTTGGCCGTCCTTCGAGGCTCGCCTCAAAGCCACGCATGTCCTTGGAAGCTTCGTCCCCGTCCCATGCTCCGCGGCGGGACACCTGAACCTGTTTCCGGAGCCTTGCGGAAAGGCTTTCCGACCGGCTGCCGATGGCGGCCGGAAACCTATCGAACGGACTTTCTCCATGCCAAAAGCCGACACGCAAGATCTGGAACTTCTGGTCATCCCCGGCGATGGCATCGGGCGGGAGGTGACTGATCAGGCCTGCCGTATCGCCGAATGGTTCATCGGGCGAGGCATGAGGCTCAGCCTGCGCCGGATCGCCTTCGGCCTCGAGGTCTGGGAGCGCCACGGTTGCCTGATGACCGCTGAGACGCTCGCGGCGATCCGTGCCTCCCGGGCGATCCTGTTCGGCGCGATCGGCGGCGATGCCTATGACGATATTCCACTCGACATCGTGCGCTCGCAGGGGCTGCTGCGGATCCGCAAGGAGCTGGATCTCTATGCCAATCTGCGCCCGGTCCGCACCTGGCCGTCGCTCGAACCGATCTGCCCGCTCGTGCCGGCTCTGGCGCGCGGGGTCGATCTCCTGATCGTGCGCGAACTGGCGGACGGGCTCTATTATGGTGAGCCGCGGGGCATTTCGACCGATGCCGACGGCGCCCGGACCGGCATCAACACGATGCGCTACAGCGAAGCCAGCATCCGCCGCATCGTGCGGGCCGCGCTCGAGGTCGCGGCGACGCGGTCGGGCCGGCTGACCTCGGTCGACAAGTCGAACGTGCTCGAAACCAGCCAGCTCTGGCGGCGCGTCATGCTGGAGGAGGCAGCGGCGAGGCCCGAGGTCGCGGTCGCGCACATGCTGGTCGACAATTGCGCGCTTCAGCTGATGCGCCGGCCCGGCCAGTTCGACGTGATCGTCACCGAGAACCTGTTCGGCGACATCCTGTCGGACGAAGCCGGGGCCATCACCGGATCGCTCGGCATGCTGCCCTCGGCCTCGCTGCGCTTCGGCGGCAAGGCCGCCGGCCGGCAGGGGCTCTACGAGCCGGTCCACGGCAGCGCGCCCGACATTGCCGGCCGTGGCATCGCCAATCCGCTCGGCGCCATCCTCAGCCTCGCGCTCGCCTTCCGTTTCAGTCTCGACGCCCCGCAGGCGGCGGACCTTCTCGAGGCGGCGGTCGAAGCGGCGCTGGCGGATGGTGCGCGGACCATCGACATCATGCATGCCGGTGGCCGGCAGGTGGATTGTAACGGGATGGGCGATGCCGTGCTCGCGGCGCTCGACATCCTGGCGCCGGCCACCAGCGGGCGAGGCTGAAGCGGCCGGGCTGTGGGGTCCGGAACCGGCCGGTCAGGCCGGCCCGCACGAGCGCGCCGGTCCCTTGCCGGCAAAGCGTTCGCGCGTCGCCTCGACGAACAGTCTCGACGGTTCGGAAATGTAGCCACGGCGCGGCAAGATCATCCAGATCTGGCGCGCGGCCCAGTCCTCCCGCAAGGCCACGGCGCAGAAGCGGTCGGGCTGGCCGAGCAGGCCGATATAGCCGAGCGGCATGATCGACACGCCGAGGCCGGCTCCGACGAGCTGCAGGGCGGCGTCGAAGGAACTGATCCGGGTGCGTACGCGCAGCGTCGCGTTGAGCCGCAATGCCTCGGTCTCCAGGCGCCGGGACAGGTCGCTGCCGGGGCGCAGGCCGACGAGATCGTAGGACAGGACCTCGTCGAAGCGGAGCTCCGCTCGCGCCGCGAGGGCGTGGTCGCTCGGCATCACCACCGCCAGCTGGTCGGTCACGAAGGGGATGAATTCGAGATCGTCGTCCCCGCCGCTGTGAAAGGCGAAACCGACATCGTGCTTCTGATCGCGGACGGAATTGACGATCTCGGCGCTGTTCAGCTCGTCGATCTGGAAACCGACGCGCGGATAGCGCTCGGAGAAGGATCGCAAGGCATCGGGCAGATGCAGGCAGACGGCCGACATGGTCGAGGCGACACGGATATTGCCCATGCCGCCACGCGTATAGTCGAGGATGTCATCCTCGATCATGCGGACGTCCTGCAGGATGCGGGTCGCGTGGCGCAGCACCGTCAAGGCCGGCGTGGTCGGCTCGAGCCCGCGCGCCGTGCGCTCGAACAGCGTCACGCCCAGCATCGCCTCGGCGTCGGACAGCCGCTTGCTGATGGCCGATGGCGAGATGTTCTGCTTCTTGGCGGCGGCCGCGATGCTGCCCTCGGTGATGACCGATACGAAATACCGGAGGGTCTGAAGATCCAGTCGCATATCCAAGCCTCGCACCGCGTCCATGCGCGCCGATTGTCCGATGCCGAAGGCCCCGGCACCAGCCTCGGGCAGGCGTCCTGGCGATGATCCCCAGGCGCGTGCCCAACGATCACCGCGCCGGCTCGATGCCGGGAATGGCGCCGATCCGCGCGGTGAAGAAATCGATGGCGAGGCGTACCCGGGCGATGCCGGCCCGTTCGGGCACGATCAGCATGCTCAGCGGCACGGCGGGCAGGGCGTAATCGGCAAGGATGACCTCCACCCTGCCGGCGCGCACGAGGTCATCGACCAGCCAGAGATGCGCCGGAGCGATGCCGCGGCCGGCGGCGATCGCCTCGCGCGCGGCAAGGCCGTGGTCGAGCCTCAGGCGGCTGCGCACGGCGACACGACGCTCGGTGCCGTCCGGCCCGGTGAAGGCGAGGCTGTCGCTGCCGGCTATGTTCGACATCCTGACGACGTCGTGGGCGGCGAGATCCTCCGGGGCCGCCGGCCGGCCGCGCCGGGCGAGATAGTCCGGTGCGGCCACCAGCACGCGGCGCGACCTGCCGAGCGATTTCAGCTTCGCGGCGCTGTCGGTGAGCGGGCCGAGCCGCAGGGCCATGTCGACGCCCTCCTTGACGAGATCGACGCGCTCGTCGGTCAGGCTGAGGTCGACGCCGATGCCGGGATGGGCATCCTGGAACGCGAAGACGAGGTGCGCGACATGCAGGACGCCCAGGGCGGCGGTGCAGGAGATGCGGATCGTGCCGGCCGTCGCGCCGCCTTCGCCACGGGCTTCGTCGCGCGCCTGCTCGACCAGCCGCAGGATCTGCACGCTGCTCGCATAATAGCGGCGGCCCTCGTCGGTCAGCGTGACGCGGCGGGTCGTCCGAGAGAGCAGGGGCACGCCGACCGCCGCTTCGAGCTCGGCCAGCTGGCGCGTGACGGTCGACTGGCCGAGCCCGAGTTCGCGCGCGACCGCCGAAAGATTGCCGCGTTCGGCAACCCGCACGAAGGTGCGCATGCGATCGAGCGTGATGTCGGATCTATCCATTTGTCGGCATAATCCTATCCATTCATCGCATCTACCGGATGGCGTACCGGGCGTCCATGTCCTGCGCGATTGTTCCGTTCCGAGGAGAGCCATCCATGAAGGTCCTGCTGGTCTTTGCTCATCCCGAGCCGCGCTCGTTCAACGGCGCGCTGCGCGATGTCGCGGTTGCCGAACTCAGCGCCCGCGGCCACGAGGTGCAGGTGTCCGATCTCTATGCCGCCGGCTGGAAACCGGCGGTCGACCGCGCCGATTTTCCCGGTCTCGACGGCGATCGGCCGCTGCAGCCGAGCCGGGCCTCGAAACAGGCCTTCCTCGCCGGCGAGCTGACGCCCGATGTCACGGCCGAGCAGGAGAAGCTCCGCTGGGCCGATCTCCTGATCCTGCAGTTCCCGCTCTGGTGGTTCACCATGCCGGCGATCCTGAAGGGCTGGGTCGACCGGGTCTTTTCCTACGGCTTCGCCTATGGCGTCGGCGAGCACAGCGACAAGCGCTGGGGCGACCGCTATGGCGAGGGCACCCTGGCGGGCAAGCGCGCCATGCTGATCGTCACGGCCGGCGGCTGGCCGGAGCACTATTCCGCCCGCGGCATCAACGGGCCGATCGACGACCTTCTGTTCCCGATCAATCACGGCATCCTGCACTATCCCGGCTACGAGGTCCTGCCGCCTTTCGTCGCCTACAAGGTCGACCTGCTCGGCGAGGCCGCCTTCGGCGCCGCGGCAAGCGCCCTGCGCCAGCGCCTTGCGGCCCTGGAGACCACGCCGCCGATCGCCTACCGCCAGCAGAACGGCGGCGACTACCTCGTTCCGACCATGGAGCTGAAGCCCGGGCTCGCCCCGCCCACGGCGAACGGTTTCGCCCTGCATGTCGGAGCGGCCGCGCGCGAACTCGGCTAGGTCCAGCCGCCCGGACCGGGCGGCACCGGCGCCGGCGCGGTGCCGGTGCGGCTCGGCCAAGGCCGCCAGATCCTGACGCCGAAAGTCGAATTCGAGGCTCCACCGCGCGCCGATAAGTTGCTAGTGATCCTTGTGATCTTCGACACTTGCTCGCGCTCGCCGCCGGGGCGGGGCAGATGCCGGACCCGGCCATTCGGGAAGGACGCATGGATACGGCAACGCATTCGGAAATCTTCTCCCATGTGAGGATCGTCCTCGGCATGGTCATCGGCCTCGGCATCACCCGGATCCTGATGGGCATGGCCAGCTTCATCCAGCATCCCGGCCGCTACCGCGTCTCGGTGCTGCACATGGCCTGGGCCGTGTCGATCCTCATCGAACTGGTCCTGTGGTGGTGGTGGGAATTCGGCCTGACCCGGGTCGACCGCTGGAGCTTCGGCGTCTTCCTGTTCCTGATCTGCTATGCCGTCGTGCTCTTCTCGCTGGCGGCGCTGCTGTTTCCCGACAACATTGCCGAATATGACGGCTACGAGGACTATTTCATCAAGCGCCGGCGCTGGTTCTTCGCGCTGCTCGCGGCCACATTCGTCCTCGATATCGTCGACACGATCATCAAGGGCGCGGCGCACTGGCAGCGTCTCAGCGCCGACTATCTCGTGCAGGTGCCGTTCGGCCTGACCCTTTGCGTGGTCGCCTGGATCTTCGCCAACCGGCGGGTCCAGCTCACGGCCGTCACCGTGCATGTCGTCTACCAGGCCTACTGGATCATCCGGGTGTTCAACACGATCCACCAGTGAGGCGCGACGAGCGGGTTGCCCGTGCCGGCCGGGCGACGGCGTCCTATTCGTCGGTCACGCTCTCGTCCGTCACGCGGCGGCCGGTGCCGGCACGCCTTGCTTCGTTCGGCTTGCCGCTGAACAGCGCTCGGCCGGCCATCTGATCGCCGACCAGTTCCAGCTCCAGCCGCTTCTCGTCGCGGTCGCGAAGTTCCGCGGTGATCTCTTCGATGGTCGCGGGCGTCGCCCCCAGCGTCTCCAGCGCCTTGCCGCCGAGCACCAGCGCCGATTCGAAGGTCTCGCGCACCTGTCCGTCGACGCCGGCATGGATCAGTTCCATGGCATGGCGCCGATCGTTGGCACGGGCGAGAACCGGCACGAAGGGAAACTCCGCCTTGATCAGCTCGACGATCCGCGTGGCGTCCTCGATGCCGTCGACGCAGACCATGACGGCACGCGAGCGCCCGGCGCCGGCGGCGTGAAGGATGTCGAGACGGGTGCCGTCGCCGTAGTAGACATTGAAGTCGAACCTGCGCGCCACGGCGATCATCTCGACATCGGTGTCGATGATGGAAATGTCGTGGCCGCCGGCGAGGAGGAGCTGGCTCGCGATCTGGCCGACGCGCCCGAAGCCGATGACCAGCACCGTGCCGCGCAGGTCCTCGGGCCGCTCGACGCCGTCGGTCGAGGGAGCGGCCGGCCGCTGGGCCAGCCGCAGCGCCATCATGGCGAGCGGCGTCAGCGCCATGGAAATGATGATGATGGCGGTGAGAATGGCGTTCTCGGCGCCGTTGATGATGCCGGCGGCGAGCGCCGCGCCATAGAGCACGAAGGCGAACTCGCCACCCTGCGCCATCATCACGGCGCGGTCCAGCGCCTCGCGGTGCGGTGATTTCAGGAGCCGGGCGACGGCATAGATGACGAGCGCCTTCACGACCATGTAGGCGACGACATAGAAGGCGATCAGCCGCCAGTTCCTGGCGACCACCGCGAGGTCGAGCGACATGCCGACCGCGATGAAGAACAGGCCGAGCAGGATGCCGCGGAACGGCTCGACATCGGCTTCGAGCTGGTGGCGGAAGCTCGATTCCGAGAGCAGCACGCCGGCGAGGAACGCACCCATCGCCATGGAGAGGCCGCCCGCCTGCATGGCATAGGCCGCGCCGAGCACGACCAGCAATGCGGCAGCCGTCATCACCTCGCGCGCGCCGGCCTGGGCCAGCACGCGGAAGAACGGGCCGAGCAGATAGCGTCCGGCGACCACCAGCCCGGCGATCGAGGCGAGGCCGAGACCGATCGCGGTCCAGTTGAGGCCGCCGCCGGCCGCGGCGTTGCCCGGCGCGATCGGGGCGAGGAAGGAGACCAGCGCCAGCAGCGGCACGATGGCGAGATCCTCGAGCAGGAGGATGGCGACGATCCGCTGGCCGGCCGGCGTCGTCGTCTCCTTCCGCTCGCCGAGAAGCTGCATGACGATCGCCGTCGAGGTCAGGACGAAGCCGGCCGCGGCGACGAAGGAGGGCGCGACGGGAAAGCCGGTGGCAACCCCGATCGAGGTCAGCAGCAGCGCGCAGCCGATCACCTGGACAAGGCCGAGCCCGAAGATCTCGCGCCGCAGGCCCCAGAGCCGCGAGGGCCGCATTTCGAGCCCGATGATGAACAGGAACATCACGACGCCGAGCTCGGCGACATGCAAGATCGCGGCGGGATCGGTGAGGACCCTGAGGCCGAAGGGGCCGATAACGACGCCCGCGGCGAGATAGCCGAGGATCGAGCCGAAGCCGAGGCGCTTGAACAGGGGCGCCGCGATCACCCCGGCGCCGAGCAGCGCCACGACGGGCAGGAGGTCGACTGCGTGCGATTCCGCGGCCATGCTTGTCCCGCCTCCCGTGCCCCGACGCGCCGCCGCGCGCCGCCCGGCCAGCTAACGGCAGTTTGCCGCCGACGGCAATCCGCGCCCGGTCCGACCGGCTGGCAGCCGCCGGCGCATGCCTCCCCTGAAGCAGTTGATTCGCCTGATCAATATTGACAATGGCGGCGCCGCCGCCGAGCTCTCGCCGATCTGTCGAAACGGAGGCGGCCATGTCCGACCATGGTTTCAGCGCCGGCCGGGAGCCGGCCGATCATTATCTCGGCGCGATCTGGACGGCCGCGGGCGGCGATGCCGTTCATCTGCGCCATCTCGATTGCGCGGGGACGGGCGCGCTGGCCTCGGTGTTCCCCGTCACCGATCTCGCCGCAGCCGCGATCGGCGCGGCGAGCCTGGCGGTCGCCGAGTTCGCCGCGCTGCGCTCGGCCGCCTTTGCCGCGGTTCAGGTCGACCGGCGCCTCGCCTCGTTCTGGTTCCTCACCTCGCTGCGGCCGCAGGGCTGGTCCATGCCGCCGCCCTGGGATCCGATCGCCGGCGACTATCGGGCCGCCGATGGCTGGATCCGGCTGCACACCAACGCGCCGCATCACCGCGACGCGGCTCTCGCCGTGCTCGACACCGTGGCCGATCGCGCGGTGGTGGAGCGCGCCGTCGCGACCTGGGAGGCGACGGCCCTGGAGGCGGCGATCGTCGCCAACAATGGCTGCGCGGCTTCGATGCGAAGCCTCGTCGAATGGGCGGATCACAGCCAGGGGCGCGCCGTCGATGGCGAGCCGCTGCTGCACCGGAGGCTGTACGACGGCGGTCGTCCGCCGCAATGGCCGTTCGCCGCCGGTCGGCCGCTGCAGGGGATCCGCGTGCTGGATCTGACCCGCATTCTCGCCGGCCCGATCGCAACCCGTTTCCTCGCCGGCTTCGGCGCCGAGGTGCTGCGCATCGACCCGCCCGGCTGGGAGGAGCCCGTGACGGTGCCGGAAGTCGCGCTGGGCAAGAGCTGCGCGCGGCTCGACCTGAAGCAGGCGGACGACCGCGCCGTGCTCGAACGGCTGCTCGCCGGAGCCGACGTCGTCGTCCACGGCTATCGCCCGGACGCACTCGTCCGGCTCGGGCTCGATGCCACGCGCCGGCGCGCGATCAATCCCGGCCTGGTCGACGTCTCGCTCGATGCCTATGGCTGGACCGGGCCGTGGGCCGGGCGGCGCGGTTTCGACAGCCTGATCCAGATGAGCACCGGCATTGCCGAGACCGGCATGCGCCTGCTCGGCCGCGACCGGCCGACGCCGTTGCCAGGGCAGGCGATCGACCATGCCACCGGCTACCTGATGGCGACCGCCGTCATTCGCGGCCTGACCGAGCGGCTTGCCACCGGGCGGGGCAGCGAAGCACGGGCTTCGCTCGCGCGCACGGCACAACTCCTCGTCTCCGGCGGCGGCCAGTCCGCGGACGCCGCACCGCTTGCTCCCGAACGCCCGGACGACCTCTCCGAAGCGATCGAAGAGACCGGGTGGGGGCCGGCCCGGCGGCTCCGCCCGCCGGCCACGATCGAAGGCATCCCGATGGCCTGGGACCGGCCGGCCGCGCGGCTCGGCACGGCGCCCGCGTGCTGGCCGTCGGACCGTCGCTAGATCTCAGCCTTGCCGTGGCGCGCGGCAATGCCCGCGATGGTTTCTTCGACGATGTCCTGCAGGTCCGCCCGGGTTGCGCCGTCCCTGGCCTGGATCGACATGCCCTGCATCACGGCGGTGAGGTAGCGCGCCAACCGGGACAGGTCATGCTCACCGGCAAAGGGCCGCAGCGCGTCGGCGATCCTGTCGCGCATCCGCTCGCGCCGGTCCGCGACCTCGCGGGCAAGTGCGGAATGATCGGGGTGGCAGGCCACCATGCCGCTCGAAATCGGGCAGCCGCGCTCGCGCGCCGGATGGACCACCGAATCGGCCGCGTTGTCCAGCAGCAGCCGGATCGCCTCGGCGAGCGAGCCCGCCGCGTCCGCCGTCGCCGCGTCGCATGGACCGAAGCTGCGTTCGTACCGATCGATCGCCTCCCGGTAGAGCCCCGCCTTGCTGCCGAAGGCGGCATAGAGGCTCGGCGGCGCAATGCCGATCGCTTGCGTCAGATCGCCGATCGATACGCCTTCATAGCCATGGCGCCAGAACAGGCGCAGCGCGGTTTCGATCGCCGCCTCGCGGTCGAAGCTCCAGGGTCGCCCGCCGCGTGATTTCGCCTCGCTTGCCATAGCGCTCACTAAACAACCCTTGACGGAGCGAGTCAAACGGGTTGAATAGCAATCGCTAATCAACTTGGAGAAAGCCGATGAGCCCCTCTCGACGCGTCGTCCTGGCCGGTCTTGCCGGTCTTGCGGCCGGGTCGCCCGGCAAGGCGCAGGCGTCCGACCGGGCGGACGCATCCGCGCCCCCGACGGCGCTGTTCACGGTGCACTCGCGCGATGGCACGCAGCTTTCAGGGCAGGCCCAGGGCGATCGGCAGTCGCCGGAAATCCTGTTCATCCACGGCCTACGCCAAAGCCGGCTGAGCTGGGACAAGCAGTTTGCCGATCCGGCGCTCGCCGGCTTCCGCCTCGTGAGCTTCGATCTGCGCGGCCATGGCGATTCCGACAAGCCGGCCGCACTCGAAGCCTATTCCGAGGCCGATCGGTGGGCGGACGACGTCGCGGCGGTCATCGCCGCCGCAGGCCTGCGACGTCCCGTCCTCGTCGGCTGGTCGCTCGGCGGTTTCGTGGCGGGCGCCTATTTGCGCAAATATGGCGGATCGGGCATTGCCGGCATCAATCTGGTCGATGCCGTCACCCGGCTGTCGCCGGATCTGCTCGGCGAGGACTCGGCAAGGTTCGGCCGCACCACGGTCTCGCACGATCTCGCCGAGCGCACGGCGGCCACGGCCGAGTTCCTGGCCGCCTGCTTTCACCAGCCGCCAGGCGCGGCCGACATGCAGCGCATGCTGGTGGTCAACGGCATGGCGGCCCGGGCCGTCGGCGAGGGTTTCGTCAAGACCGAGACGGCCGATCTCGAGCCCGTCTTCCAGGCCTATGCCGGTCCGATTCTCCTGACCCATGGCCGGCACGACCGGCTGGTCCGTCTCGCCATGTCGGAACGGATCAAGGCGATGCACGCCAACAGCCGGCTTTCGGTTTTCGACGCGAGCGGCCACAGTCCGTTCTACGAGGAGCCGGAGCGTTATGGCCGGGAGCTTGCCGAATTCGTGCGGGCCGCCGCTCGCGGCTGACCGGTCGTTCGGGCGGAGCCGAAGCGCCGCCGCGCGGGGCGCATCAGCCGTTGATGTCGCGCTCCCGGCAGCTCAGCCGCGCGAATTCGCCCGGTTCGCGGCCAAGCCCCAGCTCGGCCAGTCGCGCGCGTATGTCGGGCTGGTCGATGCTGACGCGGCATTTGTTGGCGGCCGCGAAGGCGGTCAGCTCGGACCGGTCGCCGCTGAGGCGCAGGATCGCGCCCGAGCCTTCGCTGACGCAGCAGCCGACATATTGCGTCATATATTCCTCCTCGATCACCAGGAGGTTCTGGCCGAGGAACTGGAAGGGCCGCTTCAGCACGCGATAATCGGTATAGTCCATGCGCCGCGTCGGCCGCCGGTCGACATAGCCCGCGGCGATGAACTGCCGGATGGCAGGGCCGGCCTCCAGGCGGCCGCCGGAGGACGGGTGCAGGCCCATGCCCGCCGCCAGAGCCCGCCGCAGACCATCGGGCGATGGCTGCGCTGTCGCCGGCACGGCCAGCGCAGTCGCCATGACGAGGACGGCCACGGCCAGAAGCCGCCTTGGACGATCCGGTATCCTGCGAGCCATCGGCTGTTTCCTCGTCTCTCCGCCGGCGACGCCGCGACCGGCATGTCCGCGCCCGACGGATTCTCAGCCTGACCAGGATAGCGGAAGGCGCGGCGAAGGCCATTGCATGTCCTTGGCCAGCCTTGGCTCGCTGCCCTCGCTCCTCCGCGGCAATTTCGCGGCGATCGGCATGGGAGATGGGCGCCGCGGCGACGGCAAGAGGGCGGAGCACCGGTGGACGATGCTTGCGGGAGACGGCAAGGTCGCGGGCCGGCCCTCAGCCGGCGCAATGTTTTCGCTGGCCTCCTCGGCGGTGCAGCCGCATCGGGCCTGGTCCACGCCGGCGCCGACGATCGAGACCGGCTGGTCGAGGCGCTGCACCGGGCCTTCGCCGGTCTGAGGCACGACGACGGGCCCGAGAGGGCGCTCGCGGGGCTGCAGGTCAGGATCCTGCGGTCGCCGCGATCAGCCGGCGCGGACCGCTGCCCTGGCGGCCGAGGCGGTCCCCGGCATTGCGCAAGGGGCATTCCTCCAGCGACAGGCAGCCGCAGCCGATGCAGCTCGTCAGCTGGTCGCGCAGCTGGGTGAGGCTGACGATGCGCTCCTCCAGCATGGCGCGCCAGGTGTCGGTGAAGCGCTGCCAGTCGGTGACGCCGGGCACATGGTCGTGCGGCATGTCGGCAAGCGCTTCGTGGATGGTGGCGAGGGGAATGCCGGCGCGCTGGGCAATGCGGATGATGGCGATGCGGCGCAGCACGGCGCGGTGATAGCGGCGCTGGTTGCCGGCGGTCCGCCAGCTCCGGATCAGGTCCTTGGCCTCATAGAAATGCACGGTGGAAACCGCGACGCCGCTACGCCGGGCGACGTCGCCGACGGTCAGCATGCGCTTGAGCCCGTGATCGGTCATGCGCCAAACCCCAACTATAGCTGAGGTCTTGTAGCAGGGCTGCTGCTGCGCCGCCATGGGCGGCGTGCCCTCCGGCCTCCCGGAAAGAGGCGGGCGACGGCGCGCGCGCCGGGCGCAGCCGATACTCCGTTTCCTATGGCCTGATATGACGGCCGCGCGCTGGTTCCGGGAAGCCGTCTCCGTCAGCCTGTTGTTCCGAACGGCTGTCATATCCGCATGGCCGGCCCCCCGACCGGACGCCATGTCGCAAGCCGCCCCACAGTCATCGGTCCCGCCGGCGCGTCTCGCATCCGGCCTCGCCGCCCTTGCCGGCGCCGTGCTGCTGCTCGGCATCGGCTGGCCGGTCAGCCGTTTCGCGGTCATGGGCGGCGCCGCGCCCCTGTGGCTCGCCTGCGGCCGCACCGCGCTGTCGGCGCTGGCGACCGCCGCGGTCCTCATCGCGCTCGGCCGGCTGCGCCCGCCCGGCCGGGCCGATCTGCCGGCCGTCATGATGCTCGGACTGCTGCAGATCGCCGCCTATTTCACCCTGTCCTATGCGGCTCTCGCCTGGATCCCGGCCGGCCGCACGGCGCTGTTCTCGAATGCGACGACCCTCTGGGTCGTGCCGCTGTCGCTGGTCGTGCTGAAGGAGGCGATTCCGCCCATCCGCTGGTTCGCGGTGGCGGTGAGCCTTGCCGGCCTTGTGGTGATGGCCGGACCCTGGGGCACGGACTGGAGCTCGCCGCCGGCGCTCGTCGGCACGGCCTTCCTGCTCGGCGCGGCCCTCGTCTGGGCGACCGCCATCGTGGTCATCAGACGCTCGCCGCCGCAGCGTCCGGTGCTCGACCTGATGCCCTGGTGCTTCGGGCTCGCAAGTCTTGCCATGCTGCCCTTCGCCATGCTGCAGCCGGTCGGGCATTGGGACGGGACCAATCTTGCCGTGCTCGCCGCGCTCGGTCTGCTGGCCGGCCCGCTCGGGGTGTGGTGCACCATGCAGGTGCAGATCCGCCTGCCGGCCGTGGTCGCCTCCATCGGGTTGATGATGGGGCCCGTGGTCGGCATCACCCTTTCGGCGCTCTGGCTCTCCGAACCGCTGACGCCGGATCTCGTCGTCGGCGCCCTCCTGATCGTCGGCGGCGCGGTGGTCGCCGCAGCCGGAGATCGCCTGACCCGGTCAGGAGTGACGCCGGGGTCGGCGGGACGACGCGACGGGCCATGACCTTTAGGAATAGAACGGGAAAATATTGAATTGGACGATTGGCTCCTCGCGGCCGACGATGACGCCGCGATGAAAGAAGCTGCCCGCGAAGAGGCGGCTCACGGCACAGGGGAGCCAGGGCCAATGGACCTTCGCACGCAGATGCGCCGCGCCGCCGGCTACTTCGCCGACCGGGAAGCGATCGTTCACGGCACGCGCCGGCTGACCTATGGCGAGGCCTGGACGCGCGGCGTGAGGCTTGCCAATGCGCTGGCCGAGCTCGGCCTGAAGCCCGGCGAGCGGATCGCGACGCTCGAAAAGAATTCGGTCGAGGCGGTCGACATCTATCTCGCCGCGGCGATCGGCAATTTCATCCGGGTGCCGCTCTATGCCCGCAACCGGCGCGAATCCCATGCCCAGATGATCGGCAATACCGGGGCGCGGCTCGCCATCGTCGACGAGGCGCTGTTGCCGGAGCTCGCCGGCCTCGATGCCGAACTGCCCGACCTCCAGCGCATCGTCGTCCGCGACAAGGACTATGAGGGCTGGCTGGCCGCGGCCTCCGACCGCGATCCCGATCCCCCGGTCCGGCCGGAGCAGTATTGCGTCATCCGCCATACCGGGGGCACCACCGGAAAACCGAAGGGCGTTGCCTACAGCCACCGCAACTGGCTCGCCATCTGCGCCTCGTTCCTCGAGCCGGCGCCGAAGGCCCAGCTGGGTGATGCCGTGCTGCATACAGGGCCGCTGTCGCATGCCTCCGGCTTCATGTTCTCGCCGTTCTGGGCGGTCGGCGGCCGCAACGTCATGATCGACGCTTTCGAACCCCTGTCGTTCCTGGCGACGCTGGACAAGGAGGAGATCGGCTACGGTTTCGTGGCGCCGACCATGCTCAACGCCATCGTCGCCCAGCCGGCGGCCTATGGCCGGCGGTTCCCCAAGCTGAAGGCGCTGATGATCGGTTCGGCGCCGCTGTCGGAGCGCACGGCGCTGAAATCCGCCGAGGTGTTCGGCGCGGCGGCGATGCACTCGGCCTATGGCCAGACCGAGGCGCTGGTGGTCGCGGCCATGGGGCCGAAGGACTGGTTCGCCCGCATCGAGGGATCGGCGCCGCTGCGCGCGGTCGGCCGGCCGCTCGCCGATACCGAGATCGAGATCCGCGATCCGGACGGCCGCGTGCTCGGGCCGAACGAGGAGGGCGAGATCGTGGTGCGCGTCGCGACGCGCCAGATGGACGGCTTCTGGAACGATCCGGCCGAGACCGAAAAGCGTCTGGTCGACGGCTGGGTCAGGACCGGCGATGTCGGCACGATCGACGGCAACGGTTTTCTCTACCTGCTCGACCGCGTCAACGACATGATCATTTCCGGCGGCTTCAACATCTATCCGGCCGAGCTTGAAAACGTCATCCAGGATCACCCGAAGGTGCAGGCCGCGGCGGTGTTCGGCATCCCTCATCCGAAATGGGGCGAGACGCCGCTGGCCATGGTGGTGGTCGCGCCGGGCACCGAGCTCGCCGAGCAGGAGATCATCGACCTCGTCGCCGAGCGGCTCGGCTCGATGAAGAAGCCGTCCAAGGTGGTCGTCACCACCGAGCCGCTGCCGCTCAGCAATGTCGGCAAGGTGCTGCGCTCGAAGTTGCGCGAGCCCTACTGGGCGGGCCAGGAGCGCCGCATTTCCGGCGCCTGACGGCCAGCCGCCGATCCCGCATGCCGGCACGGCCGGCGATCAGGAGGTTCTTCGCGTGTCCTTCGAACAGATCATCGTCGAGCGGCGCGGCGCCGCGCTCTGGATCACCCTGAACCGGCCGGCGGCGCTGAACAGCCTGACGCCGACGCTTGGCCGCGAGCTCGGCCGCGCGCTCGACCTCGCCGAGGCCGATCCCGCCATCCGCGCCGTGGTGCTGACCGGGGCGGGCCGCGCCTTCTGCGCCGGCGCCGACCTGATTGGCATCGGCAGCGCCGCGGACGGACAGGCGATCGCCGCGCGGATCGCCGCGCTGCTGCCGGTCATCGGCCGCGCGTTCGACCGGCTCGAGGCGTCGCGGCTGCCGGTCATCGCCGCGGTCAACGGCCTTGCGCTTGCCGGCGGCCTCGAGCTCGTCCTGTGCTGCGATCTGGTGATCGCCGCGGACAGCGCGCAGTTCGGCGACGCCCATGCCAATTACGGCCTGCTGCCGGGCGGCGGCGGCTCGATCCGACTGCCGCGCAAGATTGGGCCGACGCGGGCCAAATACCTGATGATGACCGGCACGTTCGCGAGCGCCGAGGAGATGCGCGCGGCGGGGCTGGTCAATACCGTGGTGCCCGGCGACGGGCTCATGGAGGCGACGCGCGACCTCGTCGCTGCACTCGCCGACAAGAGCGCGCTCGGCCTTGCCCGGATGAAGGAGCTGGTGGCGGCCGCGACCGACCTGCCGCTCGCCGAGGGCCTCGCCCGCGAGATCGAGGTGATCACCGCCTATGCCGGCTCGGCCGACATGCGCGAGGGGCTCGATGCCTTCCGCGAGAAGCGCAAGCCGCGGTTCACTGGCCGGTGAGCTGTGGGACATCAGGACGACAGGACGCGATCATGACGGATATCTTCATTGCAGGCGTCGGCATGACCGCCTTCGGCAAGCAGCTCGACCGGAGCCTGAAACATCTCGGCGCCGAGGCGACCGGCCTGGCGCTCGCCGATGCGGGGGCGGCGCAGCGCGACATCGAGGCGGTGTTCTTCGGCAATTGCGTCCAGGGCCATATGGAAGGCCAGGACATGATCCGCGGCGAGATCGTCGCGCGCGCCATGGGCATCGAGAGGGTGCCGGTGATCAATGTCGAGAATGCCTGCGCCACCGCCAGCACGGCGCTGCATCTCGCAGCCGCCTATGTCCGTTCCGGCGCAGCCGACATCGTGCTGGCGCTCGGCGCGGAAAAGATGTTCTCGACCGACAGGGCGCGCATGTTCGGTGCCTTCGACGGTGCCTGGGACGTGCACGAGACCGAGGCGAACCGGGACATCCTGCTCGCCATGGGCGAAGGCGTCGCGGTGCCCGAGGGCACCATGTCGACGCAGCCCTACAGTATCTTCATGGACGTCTACGCCGCCATGTCGCGCGCGCACATGCGCACCTACGGCTCGACGCAGGCGCAGCTCGCCGCCGTCGCGGCCAAGAACCATGTACATTCGACCGGCAATACGCTCGCGCAGTACCGCGTGCCGTTCACGGTCGAGGAGGTGTTGAAGGCCGCGCCGATCGCCTATCCGCTGACGCTGCCCATGTGCTCGCCGATCAGCGACGGCGCGGCGGCCGCGGTGATCTGCAACGCAACCGGCCTGAAGCGGCTCGGCGGCGGGCGCGACCGCGCCGTCCGCATTCTCGCTTCGGTGCTGCAGACCGGTTCGGAGCGCCAGCCGACCGACTATGACCGCCATGTCAGCCGGCTCGGCGCTGCGCGCGCCTATGAGCTCGCCGGCGTCGGACCGTCCGAGATGGACGTCGCCGAAGTGCATGACGCGACGGCGACCGGCGAGGTGATCGAGGTCGAGGCGCTCGGGCTGGTGCGGCCGGGCGAGGGCGGCCTAGCCGCGGAGCGCGGCGAGACGGCAATCGGCGGCCGCATCCCGGTCAACCCGTCCGGCGGCCTCGAATGCCGGGGTCATCCGATCGGCGCGACCGGGCTCGCGCAGGTCCACGAGCTCACCCTGCAGCTGCGCGGCGAGGCCGGCGGCCGGCAGGTGGCGGGCGCCCGGCTCGGCATTGCCCAGAACGGCGGCGGCATTGTCGGCGTCGAGGAGGCGGTGACCGCCGTCACCATTCTCGGCCGCTGAGCCGTTCAGCGGTCCCGCAACTCCATCGAGGACGAGAGCCATGATCCCGGAGCGGTCCGAAGAGCAGACGATGGTGGTCGAGAGCCTCAGGCGTTTTCTCGACAACAAGCTCGAACCGGAGATCCGGGCCCATGGCCAGGGTTTCATTCCGAAACCGCTGATGCGGCAGTGGACGCAGGCGCTGACCACCTTCGGCCATGTCACGGCGCCGCACGAGGAGCGCTGGGGCGGGCTCGGCCTCGGCTGGCTCACCCATCTCCTCGTTTTCGAGGAGATCGCCTATTCCTCGCTCGACGTCGCCATTCCCGGCTTCATCAACGCCTGCGGCGCGGAGCTCGTCCGCCGGCTCGGATCGGAGGCGATCAAGGCACGCTATCTCGCCGACCTCGTCGCCGCCGAAAAGTTCATCGCGATCGGCATTTCCGAACCGGATGTCGGTTCCGACGTCGCCGCGGTGAAGACGCGGGCGGTGCGCGACGGCGACCACTGGGTGATCAACGGTGAAAAGACCTGGATCACCAACGGCGCCTATTCCGACCTGTTCATCTGCACCTGCCGGACGGCCGAGAACGAGATCAGCCATATCCTGATCGACCGCGAGGAGAGCGGCTACGAGGCGCGCAACATCGAGAAGATGGCGCTGAACGGCCAGTCGACGGCGCAGATCTTCCTCACCGACTGCCGCGTGCCGGTGGCCAACACGCTGGGCGAGCTCGGCGCCGGCCTGCGCAACACGCTCCAGCTCTTCGAGATCGCCCGCTGCCACATGGCCATGTGGAGCATCGGCATTGCCAGGCGCGCGATGACGGAAGCGATCGGCTATGCCAAGGCTCGCGTCCAGCACGGCAAGCCGATCGCGGGGCACCAGCTGGTCGCCGACAAGATCGCCACCATGGCCACCAAGATCGACGCGGCGCGGCTTTTGACCCATCGCGCCATCGGGCTGGTCGAAGCCGGCATGCGCGCGGAACGCGAATGCGCCATGGCCAAGTGGTATGCGACGGAGATCGGCATCGCGGCGACGCGCGATGCCTTGCAGATCCATGGCGGCAATGGCGTCACCCGCGACTTCATCGTCGAACGCCTGGCGCGCGAGGCGATCATCTGCCCGATCCCCGACGGCACGACCGAGATCCAGAAGCTGATCATCGCGCGCGTCCTGACGGGCGTGCAGGCGTTCCGCTGAAGCGCGGGGGGGCCGGCCAGCCGGCGAACGGCATGCCACGGAGGATCCGGGGCCGCTGCCGGCATTGCGAGGGCATGCAGGCGGCGAACGGGCCGGACCGGCGGGCAGCCATGGCGATCGGTCTTCGGTTTTCGATGCGGGCCGGGCTGGCGCGGGCCGCGATCGCGATGTGCCCAACGCGGTGACCGGCGGGCCTGCCATTCCGCGCCGATCGGCGGGCTGGCATCGGTCGGCCGCGCGAGCTAATTCATTCTGCCGCTTCATCATTCCTGCGGGGAATGCCGATGTTCGACCCTCGCCTGAAACATGCCGTGGCCGTGGGCCGCCTCGGCTCCTTCTCCCGGGCGGCTGATGCCGTCGGCGTCACCCAGTCGGCCGTGACCAAAAGCGTCGCGGATCTCGAACGCAGCCTTGGTTTTGCGCTGTTCCATCGGACCTCGCGCGGTGCGCTGCCGACGGCGGAAGGGCGCGACTTCATCGACCGGGCCGCGCGCCTGCTGGCCGATGCCGCCGAGCTGATGGGCGAAGCCGAACGCCGCGCCGACCCCTACAAGGGGCCGCTGCGCATCGGCCTGTTTCCGGGCTCGATGGACTGGCTGCTGACCGAACCGCTGATCGCGCTGATCCGGCGGCATCCGGCCGTGCGGATCGAGATCCTCACCGGCAACAGCGAGCGAGGTGTCCAGCTCCTGTCGCGCGGCGACATCGACGTGGCCTTCGGCCTGCAAGCGGCCTTCGGCGTCTGGTCGCAGCTCCGGTGCGAAACGATCGCCTCGGCCGAGATCGTGCCCTTCGTGCGCCAGGACCACCCGATCCTGGCGCATCACCCGATCGGCGAGGACATGCTGATCCGCTACGACTTCGTCGTGCCGTCGTCGTCCGAGCCCTATACATCGATCATCCAGGAGATGTTCGAGCGCCACGGCCATCGCCCGAGCGACCGGCTGCATATGACCGACCATTTCCCGCTGATGCGCCGCATCGTCGCCTCGTCGGATGCGATCGGCCTGGTCGCCCGCGAATTCGCGCGGACGCCGCGATTCCGCGAGCGGTTCACCGTGCTGAACGAGGTCAAGGTGCTGGAGCCGCTGGTGATGTGCTACGCGGTCCGTACCCGCTGGCCGGTCAAGCCGGCGGTCCGGGCGCTCATCGGCGAGGTGCGCCATGTGCGTGCGCGGGTCGCAGCCCTTCTGCAAAACGCGGAGGACATGGATCAGCCTCGCTCGCACGCGTGATTGTTGCCAAATGTATTCGGACGATGTCGAAATATAATGTTGTAATATAAGCGTTGAACGACATTGGAGCGTCCAGCATTTTCGTCCGTGACGACCTGGATTCAGGGTCGAGAACGGAGAAAATCATGTCACTTCCCGCACGTTTGCTGGCGTTGACGCTGTTGGCGGCGGCGCCGGCCATGGCGGCCCAGCCGGTGCTGGCGCAGGGCGCCAGCGATGCCGCGCAGTCCTACTCGACCGAGGAACGGGCCTTCCTCGACGGCTACATCCGCCGCACCGCGGCGCCCTCCCAGACCATCCCGGGCGAGATCACGGTCGGCTCGCAGCTCGCCGGCAACCTCACCTATCATGCGATCGAGGGCCATCCGCGCTTCCGCGGCCAGCGCTACATCCACGTCAATAACAACCATGTGATCGTCGACGGCAGCAACCGCGTGATCGCGATCCACCGCCATCACTGACCGGGCCGATCGGCGTGGCCGGGCCTGCCGTCGCCGCCGGCGGCGGGTCCGGCTCGACCCTTCGGCGAACGCGCCGTACAATCCGTAACAATCGGGAAACATGTCCTCATGTTTCGCACTGTAGGGTCGCTGGGTGCCGGGTGCCGGTGGCGCCCCCTCATCCTCTCGTTGCGAGACCCCATGAGCGAACCGCATATCCTCCTGGTCGACGACGATGGCGAGATCCGCCGGCTCGTCACCAAGTTCCTCCGCGAATCCGGCTTCCGTGTCACCTCGGTGCGCGACGGCCGGGAAATGCGCGAGACACTGAAGTCCACGAGCGTCGACCTCATCGTCCTCGACCTGATGCTGCCGGGCATCAGCGGCCTGGAACTCTGCCGCGAGCTGCGCGCGGAATCGGCCATCCCGATCGTCATGCTCACCGCCCGCGGCGACGATCTCGACCGTGTGCTGGGCCTCGAATTCGGGGCCGACGACTATATTTCCAAACCGTTCAACACGCGGGAGCTCGCCGCGCGCATCCGCGCCGTGCTGCGCCGGACCACGGCCCAGGGTGAGACCCGGCTCGATCCCTCCTGGCGCTTCACCTTCGACGGCTGGGTGCTGGACACCCGCCGGCGCGAGCTCGTCAACGACCAGGGCGTGGTCGTCGATCTCTCGACCGGCGAATACGATCTTCTCCTGTCCTTCGTCGAGGCGCCCCAGCGCGTGCTCTCGCGGGACCATCTGCTGGATGCGGCGCGCAACCGTGTCTCCTCGGTGTTCGACCGCTCGATCGACGTGCAGGTCAGCCGGCTCCGGCGCAAGCTCGGCGGCGACGGCACCCCCGACATGATCAAGACCGTGCGCGGTCTCGGCTATCTCTTCGTTCCCGAGGTCGCCAAGGCGTGAGGTGGCTGTTCGAGACCCTGGTCGGGCGCACGGTCATCGTCCTGCTGCTCGGGATCGTGACCGTCCAGGGCGCCAGCCTCTGGTACTACGAGGCGACCCTCAACAACGAGGCGGTGCTGGCCAGCGAAAAGCAGCTCGCCGATCGGATCATCTCGATCTATCGCGCCGTGCTGCACGCGCCGGAACGCGACCGCGACGGCATCACCCACGACCTCGCCGGCGGTGTCATCGAAGCGCATTGGGGACGCCAGCCGAATGCCGTGGCCAATGAGCGGGTCATGTCGACCTGGAACGGCCTGCGCGAGCGGCTGATCGCCTTGAAGACCGATTTCGTCGAAGGCGACCTGATCGTCGGTGTCGACCGGCTGGACACGACGAGCCATCTGGCCTCGATCTCGATGAAGCTCTCCGACGGGTCCTGGCTGAATGTCGACCTGGTGCCGGCCCATGGGCTGCACGTCCGGTCCGACAGCGCGATCCTGTCCACCAGCCTGATGGCGCTCGGCGTCGTCATCGTCACGATTCTCCTGATCCGCTGGCTGACCCGGCCGCTCGATCTGTTCTCCAAGGCGGCGCGCACGCTCTACAGTTCCACCGACCGCGCGCCGGTGCCCGAGACCGGGCCGCGCGAGATCCGCACCCTCGCCCGGGCATTCAACGAGATGCAGGCGCGCATCCGCCGCCTCGTCGGCGCGCGCACGCAGGCGCTTGCCGCCGTCTCGCACGACCTGAAGACGCCGCTGACGCGTCTCAGGATGCGGCTCGACGAGGTCGGCAATGCCGAGACGCGCCAGGCGATCGCGGCCGATCTCACGGAGATGGAGAGCATGATCGACGCGACGCTGGGCTATCTGCGCGGCGATCGCTCGGAGGAGGAATTGCGGCCGGTCGATCTCGTCGCGATCCTCGGCACCATCGCCGCCGACGCCCAGGACGCAGGAGCGGAGGTCAGCCTTCAGTCGCCGCGCTCGATCGTCGTGCGCGGACGTCATCTGGCGTTGAAGCGCGCGATCACCAACATCGTCCAGAACGCCATCAAATATGGCGGCCGCGCCGGCATCGCCGCGCGCGCCGAACACGACAAGGCGCGGATCACCGTGGAGGACGATGGTCCGGGCATTCCCGAAGCCGACATGGACACGGTGTTCGAGCCGTTCACGCGGGTCGAGCGTTCGCGCAACCGGGACACCGGGGGCTTCGGCCTCGGGCTGACCATCGCCAGCGAGATCATCCAGGCCCATGGCGGCACCATCGGCCTGGAAAACCGTACGGAAGGCGGACTGAGGGTCACCGTTCTGCTGCCGCGCCAGTCCGATTGACGCCGTCACACTCCGTTACAGAGGCGAAATACGCCGACGCGCTTTCTCCATTACATCCCTCAGGCCAGGCCGCCGTTCCGCGGCTGCGGCAGCGGCCATGCGGCGCGCTGTCCGTTGCCGGCGCGTGTCCGGCGCGAGGGGTCCGTGACGGGCCCGTTCACGGAGGATGTTCCCCATGCTGAAACATGTCCTGGCCGCGGTCCTGGCTGCCGGCCTTTCCACGGCGGCCCTGGCGAGCGGCCCCGAGCGCGGCCCGAACGGCGGCTGGAAGGTGGATGCCGGTGCGCGCCACCATGTCGAGGTGGTGCTCGACGGCTCGACCAACGTGGTCGTCTACGTCAGCAACGAGCGCTCCCAGCCGATTCCGGCGGCCGGTTTCGCCGGCAATGCGACCATCGTCGTCAACGGCACGACACATCGGTTCCCGCTCGCCGCGGGCGAAGGTTCCCGGCTGACCGGAACGGCGCCGGCGCCGATTCCTGCGGGTTCGAAGGGCGCGATCCAGCTCACCGTTCCCGGCGGCTCGACGGTGCGCGCCACCTTCTGACCGCACGCTCCCCCGCTTTCGCTTGCCGCCGGACCGGGCGGCCCGGCCGTGCAAGGACAGATTCATGAAGCCGATCATCATCGCGGCCTCGGCGCTGGCCGCCGGCATCGCCCTGAGCGTCGCAGTGCCGCAGGTGCCGCAGGGCGCGCGCGGGCTGCTGACGCTGGCAGGGGTGCTGGCGCCGCAGGGGGTGAATGCCAGCGCGCCGGCGGAAGGCGGCGAAGCGGGGCACGGAGCCGGCGAAGCCGAGGGCGTGCTGCGCATGGATGCGGCGCGCATCGAGCAGGCGCGCATCACGCTGGCGCCAGTCGAGGGCGGCACGCTGGAGCGGCACCTCGCCGTGCCCGGCCTCGTGACCCCGGACCGCGAGCGGATCTGGCGCATTGCCGGCAAAGTGATTGGCACCGTGGCCGAGCTGCGCAAGACGCTCGGCGACACCGTCACGCAGGGCGAGGTGGTCGCCATCCTCGACAGCCGCGAGGTGGCCGACGCCAAGAGCGAATATGTCAGCGCCCAGGTCAATCTCGACCTGCAGAAGACGCTGTTCGAGCGTTCGGAAGCGCTGTGGCGCCGGCAGGTCCAGACCGAGCAGCAATATCTGCGCGACCGCAACGCCTTCATCGAAGCCGAGCAGCGGCTGCGGCTCGCACGCCAGAAGCTGTCGGCGCTGGGTGTCTCGGAGCAGGAGGTGCGCGGCTTGTCGCAGCAGACGGTCAACGGCCTCCAGCGCTACGAGATCCGCGCGCCGGGTACCGGCCGGATCGTCGAGCGGCTGGTCGATCTCGGCACACCGATGGGCGGCGAGGGCGAGGCCAAGGAGCTGTTCGTGGTGGTCGACCTCTCCTCGGTCTGGGTCGAGCTGACCGTTTCGACCGGCGATCTCGCCGAGATCAAGGAAGGCAACACCGTGCGCATCAGCGCGGCCGGCACCAGCCGGCGCTCGGTCGGTCGGGTGATGTTCGTCAATCCGCTCCTCAACGCCGAGACGCGGTCGGCACGCGTGGTCGCGATCATCGACAACAAGGACCAGGCCTGGCGGCCGGGCACCTTCGTCAATGCCGAGGTGACGATCGAGCAGGTCAAGGTGGACGTGCGCGTGCCGCGCGCCGCGCTGCAGACCATGGAAGGCTCGCCCGTGGTCTTCGTGCGCACCGAAACCGGCTTCGAGCGGCGCAAGGTGGTGATCGGCAAGGAGGATGACGAATTTGTCGAGATCGCCTTCGGCGTCGACCCGGGCGAGGTGATCGCCACGGCCAACACCTTCCTCCTGAAGGCCGAGCTCGGCAAGTCCGAAGCCGAGCACTCGCACTGAGGCCGCTCCGATGATCGCCCGCATCCTCGCCTTCTCGGTGCATCAGCGCTGGCTGGTCGTGCTCCTGACGTTCGCCGCGGCGGCGTTCGGCATCTGGTCGCTGACCAAGCTGCCGATCGACGCTGTGCCCGACATCACCAACAACCAGGTGCAGATCAATACGCTGGCGCCGGCCCTGTCGCCTGTTGATGTCGAGAAGCAGGTGACCTTTCCGCTGGAGACGGCGCTCGCCGGCATTCCCGGCCTCGAATATACCCGCTCGCTGTCGCGCAACGGCTTTTCGCAGGTGACCGCGGTCTTCTCCGAGCGCACCGACATCTATTTCGCCCGCCAGCAGGTGGGCGAGCGCCTGCGCGAGGCCGAGCGCACCATGCCGGTCGGCGTCTCGCCGCGCATGGGTCCGATCTCCACCGGCCTCGGCGAAATCTACATGTGGGCCGTGCATTTCAAGCCGGAGGGACAGCGCACGATCGCCGCGGCCGGCGCTCCGGGCTGGCAGCGCGACGGCAGCTACCTGACCCCGGAAGGCCAGCGCCTGACGACCGAGGTGGAGCGGGCGGCCTACCTGCGCACGGTGCAGGACTGGATCATCCGGCCGCAGCTGCGCACCGTGCCGGGGGTCGCCGGCGTCGACGTCATCGGCGGCTTCGAGAAGCAGTTCATGGTCCAGCCGGACCCGGCGAAGCTGACCGCGCTGAATCTGTCCCTGACCGACGTCGCGACCGCGCTCGAGAACAACAATGCCAATCGCGGCGCCGGCTATGTCGAGCGCAACGGCGAAGGCTACCAGGTGCGCGCCGCCGGGCGCCTGGAGACGATGGCCGACATCGGCAATGTCGTGGTGGCGACCCGCGGCGGCGTGCCGATCCGCATCCGCGACATCGCCGAGATCGGCATCGGCCGCGAGCTGCGCACCGGCAGCGCCAGCGAGGATGGGCGCGAGGTGGTCATCGGCACGGCCCTGATGCTGATCGGCGGCAACAGCCGGGCGGTGTCGGCGGCGGTCGACGCCAAGATGAAGGAGATCGGCCGCGGGCTGCCGCCGGGGGTCGAGGCCAAGACCGTGCTGAACCGCACGGTGCTGGTCGATGCCACCGTCAAGACGGTGGCCAAGAACCTTGCCGAGGGGGCGCTGCTCGTCATTCTCGTCCTGTTCCTGATGCTCGGCAATTTCCGGGCGGCGCTGATCACCGCCCTGGTCATTCCGGTCGCCATGCTGCTGACCGTCACCGGCATGGTGCAGGGCCGGATCAGCGCCAATCTGATGAGCCTCGGCGCGCTGGATTTCGGGCTGATCGTCGACGGCGCGGTGATCATCGCCGAGAACAGCCTGCGCCATCTGGCCGAACGGCAGCACGAGCTCGGCCGCAGGCTGACGCTCGGCGAACGGCTGAGCACGGTGATCGAATCGGCGGAGGAGATGATCAAGCCCTCGGTGTTCGGGCAGATGATCATCATCCTCGTCTATGTGCCGCTGCTCACCTTCTCGGGCGTCGAGGGCAAGATGTTCGAGCCGATGGCGCTGACCGTGATCATCGCGCTCGTCGCCGCCTTCGTCCTGTCGCTGACCTTCGTGCCGGCGATGATCGCCATCGCCATTACCGGCCGCGTGCAGGAAAAGGACAACATGTTCGTGCGCGGCCTGCGCCGCCTTTACGCGCCGCTGCTGAACCGCGCGGTCGGCCGACCGGCGCTGATGATCACGCTGTCGGTCGTGCTGCTCGCCGGCGCCGGGCTGATGTTCGGCCGGCTCGGCCAGGAGTTCATCCCGCAGCTCGACGAAAAGAACATCGCCATGCAGGCGCTGCGCATTCCGAGCGTCTCGCTGTCGCAGTCGCAGGCCATGCAGCTCGACGTCGAGCGCGCGGTGAGCCGCTTTCCGCAGGTCGCCTACGTCTTCTCCAAGACCGGCACGGCGGAAATGGCGGCCGACCCGATGCCGCCGAACGCCTCCGACACCTTCATCATGCTCAAGCCCCAAGCCGAGTGGCCGGACCCCGGCTTGGCCAAGGCCGAGCTGATCGAGCAGATCAAGGCGGCCGTCGAACAGCTCGTCGGCAACAACTACGAGTTCACCCAGCCGATCCAGATGCGCTTCAACGAGCTGCTGGCCGGGGTGCGCGGCGATCTCGCGGTCAAGGTGTTCGGCGAGGAGTTCGAGCCGATGCTGCGGACTGCCAACCAGATCGCGGCGGCGCTGCGCGCGACGCCCGGCGCCGAGGACGTCAAGGTCGAGCAGGTCGGCGGCCTGCCGTTCCTGGAGATCCGCATCGACAAGGCGGCGATCGCCCGCATGGGTCTCAGCACCTTCCAGGTGCAGGAGGTGATCGGCGCGGCGCTCGGCGGCCGCGACGCCGGCGTGATCTTCGAGGGCGACCGCCGCTTCCCGGTCGTGGTGCGCCTGCCGGACGCGGTCCGCGAGGACATCGAGAAGCTGAAGCACCTGCCGGTGCCGATCGCCGCCGAAGGCACGGGCCGGGCGACCTCCATCCTGCTCGAGCAGGTGGCGAGCCTCACCTTCGTCGAGGGGCCGAACCAGATCTCGCGCGAGAACGGCAAGCGGCGCGTCGTGGTCACCGCCAATGTCCGCGGCCGCGACATCGCCTCGGTGGTCGAGGAGGCCCAGGCCAAGGTCGCGCGGATCCCGCTGCCGGCGGGCTATTACGTCACCTGGGGCGGCCAGTTCGAAAACCTCGCGGCCGCGCGCCAGCGGCTGATGGTGGTGGTGCCGGCCTGCTTCTTCCTGATCTTCCTGCTGCTCTATTCGGCGCTCGGCACGCCGCGCGACGCGCTGCTGGTGTTCAGCGCCGTACCCCTCGCTCTGACCGGCGGCATCGCGGCCCTCTGGCTGCGCGGCATGCCCTTCTCGGTGGCGGCCGCGGTCGGCTTCATCGCGCTGTCGGGCGTCGCCGTGCTGAACGGCCTGGTCATGCTGACCTATATCAAGCAGCTCCTGGCGGAAGGGCTCGGCCAGCGCGAGGCGATCCTGCGTGGCGCGCTGACCCGGCTGAGGCCGGTCGTCATGACCGCGCTGGTCGCTTCCCTCGGCTTCGTGCCGATGGCGGTCGCGACCGGCACGGGGGCCGAGGTGCAGAAGCCGCTCGCGACCGTCGTCATCGGCGGCCTGATCAGCGCGACCCTGCTGACGCTGCTGGTGCTGCCGGCGCTCCATGCGCGCTTCGGCGGAAACCGTGCGGCCGAGACGGACGAGGCGCCGCCCGTCCCTGCGCCGGCGGCCCCGGCGAGCGGCGCTTGATCGGGCCGACGGCGGCGGGCTATGGTCCCGCCGCCATGATGTTCTCCATTCGCAACAGCGCCGCGGCCTTCTTCCTCGCCTGATCGCGGCCTTGCCCGCCTTGCGGGCTGGAAGAGGGGCGACAGCCCCGTCCGGATCTGGTGCCAAGCGGTCAGGACGGCCGCGCCGGTCCGGCCAGGTTTCCCGCCAGCCGCCCCGCCAGGAAGCGGAGGCCTTGCTGCTGGCCATCGTTGCGAGACATCACCATGCCGCATTCCGGCGAAACGACGCGCGCGCTCGGCGCCGCTGATATCGATCACTTCATCACCCAGGGCTTTGTCAGGATCGACGAGGCCTTTCCCGCCACCCGGGCCGAGGCGGCGCGGGCGCGGCTCTGGCGCGACACGGGCTGCGATCCCGATGACCCCGCCACCTGGACGCGCCCGGTCGTCCGGCTCGGACACTATACGGACGACGTCTTCGTCGGCAGCGCCAACACGCCGGTGCTGCACCGGGCCTTCGACCAGCTGGTCGGCAGCGGCGGCTGGCTTGCCTGCCGCAGCATGGGCACCTTCCCCGTGCGGTTTCCGTCGGCCGAGGATCCGGGCGATGCCGGTTGGCACATCGATGTCAGCTTCGGTTTCGACAATCCCGACTTCATGGCCTGGCGCGCCAATGTCGGCTCGCGCGGACGGGCGCTGCTCATGCTGTTCCTGTTTTCGGATGTCGGGCCCGACGATGCGCCGACCCGCATCCGGGCGGGCTCGCACCGCGACATCGCCCGGCAGCTCGCGCCGGCGGGGGAGGCCGGCCTGACGCTCGGCGCGCTGGCGGCGGACGGCTTTGCCGGCTCGGCGCATCGTGAGGAGGTGCTGGCGACCGGCCCGGCGGGCACGGTCTATCTCTGCCATCCGTTCCTCGTCCATGCCGCGCAGCCGCACCGCGGCACGACGCCGCGCTTCCTCGCCCAGCCGCCGCTGCTGCCGGCGCGGCCGGTACTGTCGGCAGGAGCTGGCGGCCGCCTTGCGCCGGTCGGCCGCGCGATCGTCGAGGCCCTCGCGCAGACCTGACGGATGAAGGAGGCCGGCCGGCTCGCGGTGCCGGCCGGCCTCCGCCCGTGGGCCCGGCATGATCGCGCAAACCAGGCCGAGCCGGCGGCTCACGTCATTGGATCCAATGAGTTGATTATGCGCCTGAAAAATTGGGTAGTTTTGGCGCGATGTAAATTTATTGGATCCATTCACTTGACAGCCGGTTCGTTCTGCGGCCCATTAGACCTCGTTCCAACGGGACGCCCCGGCTTGAGCCGAGGGCGTGCAAACGACCGGTTTCCCGCCCTGCTGCAGCTGTGTGCGCCCGCATCAGGTCGAATGGCAGACCGCGCAGGCGGACGGGCGATCGGGCTCGGCCCGCCGCATCCGATGGATCCATTCATGCCGATGGGAGGGGCAGACCATGACCGGACTTTCGCGCAGGCATTTCAGCGCCGCGGTTCTTGCCGCGTCGACCATGCCGCTCCATGCCGCCGAACCGCGCTTGCGCGGCGGCGTGCTCAACCTGATCGCGCAGCCGGAGCCGGCGACGCTCGCCCTCGGACTCAACCTGCAGGCGCCGACCATCTATATCGGCGGCAAGATCTTCCAGGGCCTCCTGACCTATTCGGAAAAGCTCGAGCCGCGTCCCTCTCTGGCGCGCAGCTGGGCGGTGTCCGCCGACGGTCTGACTTACACGTTCACGCTGCAGGACAATGTGCGCTGGCATGACGGCCAGCCGTTCACGGCCGAGGACGTGGTGTTCAGCGCCGGCACCTTGCTGCGCGAGGCACATCCGCGCTGGCGGCTGATCCACGAGACCTATGTCGCCGAGGTTGCGGCCGGTCCCGGCGGCACGGTGGTGTTCCGCCTGAAGAAGCCGTTCTCGGCCTTCCTCTACGCCTTCGAGCTGAGCTCGCTGCCGATCCTGCCGAAACATGTCTATGCCGGCACCGACTACCGCACCAATCCGGCCAATCTGGCACCCGTCGGCACCGGCCCGTTCAAGTTCAAGGCCTGGCGCCGCGGCCAGCACATCCATCTCGTCCGCAACGAGGACTATTGGAAGCCGGAGCGGCCGTTCATCGACGAGATCTATTTCCGCATCATCCCCGATGCCGCCTCGCGCGCCATCGCCTTCGACCGCGGCATCGTCGACGTGCTGCGCAGCGGCGATGCCGAAGGTTTCGAGATCCGCCGCATCGTCGCCCGGCCCAATGTGATCAGCACGACCAAGGGCGAGGAGATGTATGCGCCTCACGCCTTCCTGCAGATGAACCTGCGCCGCCCGCCGTTCGACAGCAAGCTGGTGCGCAAGGCGGTGATGCATGCGCTCGACCGGACCTTCATCGCCCGCAACATCTGGTTCGGCTGGGCGACTCCGGCGCGCGGCGCGGTATCTTCCTCGACCCGCTTCTACACGCCCGATGTGCCGCAATATGCCTACGACCTGAAGCTGGCAAAAGACCTGCTCGAGCGCTCCGGCGTCGACAGGGCGAGCCTCAGGATCAGGCTGCTGCCGCTGCCCTATGGCCAGCAATGGGACCGGCTCGCCGAATATATCAAGCAGCAGCTCGCCCAGATCGGCTTCGACGTCACCATCCAGGCCACCGATGTCGCCGGCTGGTCGCAGGCGGTCTCCGACTGGAACTTCGACGCGGCGCTCAACTACACCTACCAGTACGGCGACCCGGCGCTCGGCGTCGCCCGCCACTATCTCTCGACCAACATCATCAAGGGAACGCCGGCGGCGAACAACCACGGCTATGCCAATGCGGAGGCCGACCGGCTGTTCGCGGAGGCCGCAGGCGCCATTTCCGAGGCCTCGGCGCGCGAGGCCTATGCCAAGGTGCAGGCGCTGCTCGCCGACGAGGTCGCGCTCGGCTGGCTCTTCGAGATGCGCAGCGTCGTGGTGAGCCGGCCGGCGGCGCGCGATCTCGTCACCACCGCCATCGGCGTGTCCGACGCGCTCGACGAAGCCTGGATCGCAAGGTGAGCCGCCGGGCGCGTCCGGCTCCGCCCGGCGCGCCGCTACCCTGGATCCAGCGCGGAGAACGACATTGAGACATCTGGATTTCGCCGCGCGCCGGCTGGCCAAGGCCCTGGCCGTGCTGATCGGTGTGGTCGTGCTGAACTTCACGCTCATCCACCTCGCGCCCGGCGACCCCGCCGCGGTCTTCGCGGGCGAGGCCGGAGCCGGCGACGAGGCCTTCCTCGCCGAGCTCAAGATCCGCTTCGGCCTCGACCAGCCCGCCTGGTGGCAATTGTGGCTCTATCTGAAAGGCGTCGCCGCCGGCGATCTCGGCTTTTCCTATCGCAATCAGGTGCCCGTGCTCACGCTCATCGCCGAGCGGCTGCCGGCGACGCTGCTGCTGACCGGCTGCGCCTTCCTGTTCTCGCTCGCGCTCGGCACGGCGCTCGGCGTCGCCGCCGCGCGCCGCCGCGGCGGGGCGGTCGACAGCATGGTCATGGCGGGCGCGCTCGTCTTCTACGCGACGCCGCTGTTCTGGATCGCGCTCATGGCCGTGCTGGTCTTTTCCGTGCACCTCGAATGGTTCCCGCCATTCGGCATGGAGAGCCTCGGCGGCGACGCCCGGGGGCTTGCCCGCATGTTCGACATCGCCTGGCATCTCGTCCTGCCGACCGTCACGCTCGGCCTGTTCTTCACCGCGGTCTATGCCCGGCTGATGCGCGCCTCGATGCTGGAGGTGCTCGGCCTCGACTTCGTCAAGACGGCACGTGCCAAGGGCGTGCCGCAAGCTCTCATCGTCCGGCGCCATGTCCTGCGCAATGCGCTGCTGCCGGTCTTTACCCTGGCGAGCGTCCAGGCCGGCCAGCTCGTCGGCGGCGCCGTGCTGACGGAAACGGTGTTCGCCTGGCCGGGCATCGGCCGGCTGATGTTCGACGCGCTGATGCAGCGGGACTATCCGGTCATCCTGGGCGTCTTCCTGGTCACGGCGGCGGTCGTGGTCCTCGTCAATCTCCTGTCGGATCTTTGCTACGGCCTCGTCGATCCGCGCATCGAACTCGCCGGTTGAGACAACCTCCATGACCTTCCTGCGTCGCTACATCGCCAATCCCGGCGCGGCCATCGGGCTCGGCATCATTCTCGTCACGGCGCTGGTGGCGATCGCCGCGCCGCTCATCTTTCCGGCCAGCCCCTGGCAAAGCGCGGGCGAGCCGCTGCTGCCGCCGTTCCGGGACTGGTCGTTTCCGCTCGGCACGGATCTGCTCGGCCGCGACATCGCCGCCGGCCTCGCCTATGGCGCGCGCGTCTCGCTGCTGGTCGGCGTGGTCTCGACCCTGGTCTCGGTGCTGGCGGGCATCTCCATCGGCGCACTGGCCGGCTACTACGGCGGACATGTCGACGATATGCTGATGCGCTTCACCGAATTCTTCCAGACCATCCCGGCCTTCGCCATGGCGATCGTGCTGGTCGCCATCTTCAGCCCGTCGATCGCCTCGATCACCCTGGCGATCGCGGTCGTCTCCTGGCCGCCGGTGGCGCGCCTGGTGCGGGGCGAGTTCCTCAGCCTCAGGTCGCGCGAATTCGTCCAGGCGGCGGTCGTGATCGGCCAGAGCGGCCCGCGCATCATGATCTCGCAGATCCTGCCCAATGCGGTTTCGCCGATCGTCGTCATGGCCTCGCTGATGGTCGCCACCGCCATCCTGACCGAAAGCGCGCTGTCCTTCCTCGGGCTCGGCGACCGCAACATGATGAGCTGGGGGTTCATGATCGGCGCGGCGCGGACCATGCTGCGCGAGGCCTGGTGGATGAGCGTCTTCCCCGGCCTCACGATCCTCGCGACCGTGCTCGCCATCAATCTCATCGGCGAGGGGTTGAACGATGCGATGAACCCGCAGCTCAGGGACCGGCGAGGCTGACATGAACCGAGCCCCTTCCGACATGGCCGGCGCGCCGCTGCTCAGCGTCGAGAACCTGACCATTCCGCTGCCTCCGGGCATGGACCGGGCACATGCCGTCGAGCGGCTGAGCTACGAGGTGAAGGCCGGCGAGATCGTCTGCGTGGTCGGCGAATCCGGCTCGGGCAAATCGATGACCGCCAACGCCGTTATGGGCCTGCTGCCGGCCTATCTCAGGCCGTCGTCCGGGCGGCTCATCCTGCAAGGGCGCGATCTCCTCGCCATGCCCGAGCCGGAGCGCGAGACCCAGCGCGGCCGCACGGTGGCGATGATCTTCCAGGAGCCGCTGTCGGCACTCAACCCGCTGATGCGCGTCGGCGACCAGATCGCGGAGGTGATGGAGGTGCATGGCGAGCGCGATGCCGTGCGCAACGCGGCGCGCGTCGCCGAGCTCATCGCCTATGTCGGCCTGCCCGATCCTGCCGAGCTCGTCCGGGCCTATCCGTTCCGCCTCTCCGGCGGCCAGCGCCAGCGCGTGATGATCGCCATGGCCCTGGCGCTGGAGCCGGCCCTCCTCATCGCCGACGAGCCGACGACGGCGCTCGACGTCACCACGCAGGCCCAGATCCTGGAGCTGATCCGCAGGATCCAGCGCGCCAAGGGCATGGGGGTGATGTTCATCACCCACGATTTCGGGGTCGTCGCCGACATTGCCGACCGCGTGGTGGTGATGGAGCGCGGCTGCGCCGTCGAACAGGGTGCCGCCGCCGCGGTGCTGAACCATCCGGCGCATCCCTACACCCGCCGGCTGGTGGCCGCGGTGCCGCATGGCAGGGCGAATGCCGCGCCGGCCGGGGCCGGTCGGCAACCCCTGCTGGAGGTCCGCAATCTCATGAAGACCTATCGCAGCGGCGGCGGCCTGTTCTCCAGGCCGCGCGTGGTCAGCGCGGTGGACGGGATCGACCTGACCCTGGCGGCGGGCGAGACGCTCGGCCTCGTCGGCGAATCCGGCTCGGGCAAATCGACGCTCGGCCGCTGCCTGCTCAAGCTGCTCAGCGTCGACGGCGGCGAGATCCTGTTCCGCGGGCGCGATGTCGTACCGCTGTCTCAGGCGGCGTTCAGGCCGCTGCGCCGGCACATGCAGATGATCTTCCAGGATCCCTTCGCCTCGCTCAATCCGCGCCAGACGGTCGGGCGCATCCTCAGCGACGGGCCGGTCGCCAACGGCAGCGGCCGGGATGATGCGATGGCCAAGGCGCGGGACCTGCTCGCGCTGGTCGGGCTCGAACCGTCGGCCATCGATCGCTATCCGCACGAGTTCTCCGGCGGCCAGCGCCAGCGGATCGGGATTGCGCGGGCGCTCGCGCTGGAGCCGGATCTGCTGGTCGCGGACGAGAGCGTCTCCGCGCTCGACGTCTCGGTCCAGGCGCAGGTCCTCGATCTCCTTCAGGAGCTGAAGGCGAAGCTGGGGCTCGCCATGATCTTCATCACCCACGACCTCAGGGTGGCAGCCCAGATTTGCGACCGGATCGCGGTCATGCACCGCGGCAGCATCGTGGAATGCGGTCCGGCGGCGCAGATCTTCGATGCGCCGGTCCATCCCTATACGCGCCGGCTGATCGCCGCCGTTCCCGGCCGGTCCTGGCAGCCGCCGCGGGGACCGCAGGCGCTGCCGCAGGGCGCCACCATGGCATCCTGAGGATGGCGCGATCGCGCGGCTAGCGCCCGGCCTTCCGGCCGCGCGGCTTCGCCTCGAAAATATCCTGGTGGCGCTCGAGCTCGAGGCGCGTGCGCCGGATATGGCCATAGAGGATGCGCTCGGCCTCTTCGGCATCGTGCCGCTTCAGCGCCTCGATCAGCAGGCGGTGCTCGTAATGCACCAGCCTGAGGCCCTCCACGCCCATGACGGTGGCAAAGGCCCGCCGATAGTGCTGTGTCGAATTCCAGAAGCGCTCGATCATCCGGTTGAGCTTCGGCATGTTCGACGGGCCGTAGCTCATCAGGTGGAATTCGCGGTCGAGGCGAATGAAATCCTCGATGTCCTCGATCTGCTCCATCTCGGTGGCGAGCTGCTCCATCCGTTCGAGAATGGCGGCCGGCAGGCTGCCGGCGCCCTCCCCGAGCGCCAGGGGCTCCAGCCGCTCGCGCATCTTGTAGACCTCGATGCATTCGGCAAGGTCGAGCTTGGCGACCCAGGCGCCGCTGTTGGGCACCAGGATGATCAGGCCTTCGCTCTCCAGCCGCTTCAGCGCTTCGCGCACCGGCAGGCGGCTGGTGCCGAACTCGTCGGCCAGCTCCTCCTGCCGGATCCGCGAACCCGGCGTGAAGCGGCCGCCGAGGATCGCGGAACGGATCGCGGCGGTGACGCGCTCGCTGGCGACGGGCGAGCTGGCGGAGGGATCCGGCTGCTCGAATTCTGCCGTCGGAAGATGGAAATCGGCCATGGCACTTCGATCCGGGCGATGCCCGCGAGGCTAGAGGTTCGGGGCTGCAGGATGCCACAGTCGCCGGGACGTGTCCCGTTCGTAGGCCTTGCCGCCGGGAAAGCTCAGAAGCTCGAGCTGCATGCCCCAGGGGGTCAGGAAATAGACCCAGGTCTGGCCGGCGCTCGGCCCGCTGGTGCGTACCGTCGGCTCGCCCAGGACGCGTACGCCATGGGCTTTCAGATACGCGACCGCGGCTGCGATGTCGTCGACATAGAAGCCGAGGTGATGGCCTCCGACATCCGAATTGCGCGGCTGTGTGACGTTCTGATCCGGCGCGGCATATTCGAAGATCTCGAAATTCGGCCCGGTCCGGCAGCGCAGGAACTTCAGCCGCTTCATGGTGGTGCGCGGATGAACGCCGAGATGCGCGGCCATCCAGTCGTCCGCCGCCTGGAACGGGCCCAGCTCGTAGAAGGGCTCGCAACCGATGACCCGCACGAAGAAGTCGATCGCCTGGTCGAGGTCCGGCACGGTGAAGCCGATATGTTCGGTGCCCCTGAGGCCGGGCAGGCCGGGGCCTGGGGCTGGTCCTTCCGCAGGGCCGGCGGAACGCGTCGTGGTCATCGTGGTGAGTCCTCCAATCAAAAATGGATCCAATAAAGCCAAATGATCGGGCAAATGGAAACTAGAATCCATTCATTGGATCCATTCTCTTGACACGGAGGCAGGACGGCGACTATCCCTGGCGCTGACGACGGGCCGCGCGACATTCGCCGCGCGCCGATGCACGAGGGCATGCCGATGGCGAGATCCACCCCCATGCGCAGCCAGGCGCCCTGGCTCGGCTTCGAGGCTTCGAAAGCCGATTGGTCGAAGGCGGACCGGGGACTGCTCGACACGATGCTGACCCAGCTCCATCTCGTCCGCGCCTTCGAGGAGGTGGTGCTGCAGCTCGCCGGCGAGGGACTGGTCCACGGCCCGGCCCATTCCTCGATCGGCCAGGAGGGCGGAGCGGTCGGATCCATCCTGGCGCTCCGCACCGACGACCAGATCAACGGCTCGCACCGCGGCCACCACCAGTTCCTGGCCAAATCGCTTCTGACGGTGGCGCCGGACGGGCTCGATCCACGCGGCAGCTTCCGCGGGCCGGTGCGCGACCTCATGAAGCGGGCGCTCGCCGAAATCATGGGCCTGGCCCAGGGCTTCTGCCGCGGGCGGGGCGGCTCCATGCATCTGCGCTGGGCGGAGGCTGGCGTGCTCGGCACCAATGCCATCGTCGGCGGCGGCGTGCCGCTCGCGGCGGGTGCGGCCTGGGCGCACAAGCAGGCCGGTACCGATGTCGTCGCGGTCACCTATTTCGGGGACGGCGCGGTCAATATCGGCTCGGTGCTCGAGACGATGAACCTTGCGGCGACCTGGAGGCTGCCGCTCTGCTTCTTCATCGAAAACAACGGCTATGCCGTCGCCACGACAGTGGATGAAGCCACCGCCGAGCCGCGCCTGTCGTCGCGCGGCCAGGCCTTCGGCATTCCCGCCTGGCGGGTCGACGGCATGAATCCGCTGGCGACCCATCTCGCCATGACCGCGGCAGTCCAGCATATGCGCTCGGGCGCCGGGCCGGTCATCGTCGAGGCCGAGGTCTACCGCTACTTCCATCAGAATGGCGGTCTGCCGGGCAGTGCATTCGGCTATCGCTCCAAGCAGGAAGAAGCGGACTGGCGCCAGCGCGATCCGCTGGACCGGGTCGCTCGGGAAATGGTGGCGCTGTCGCTGATCGACGACGGCGTCGTGGCGGATCTGCGCGATCGCAGCCGCGCCCTGATGGCGGAGCTTGCAGGCGAACTGACCGAGCCGGCCGGCGGCAACCGCCGGCGCATCCCCGACAATCTCTGGCCATCGGCGGATTTCCGCGACGTCGGCGTCCGCGGCGACCTCTCCGAACTGGCCGGCCGGCGCGAGAGCGCGCCCGAAAGCCACGCCGGCCGCATCGAGGAGCGCAAGTTCGTCGACGTCATTGCCGACGTCATCGGGCGGCGCATGGAAACCGATCCCGGCATCGTCGTCCTCGGCGAGGACATCCACCGGCTCAAGGGCGGCACCAATGGCGCGACGCGCGGCCTGAAGGAGCGGTTTCCCGACCGGATCCTCGGCACGCCGATCAGCGAGAACGCCTTCTGCGGGCTCGGCGGTGGCATCGCCATGGATGGCCGCTACCGGCCGATCATCGAGTTCATGTATCCGGATTTCATGTGGGTGGCAGCCGACCAGGTGTTCAACCAGATCGGCAAGGCGCGCCACATGTTCGGCGGCGACCTTCAGGTCCCGCTGGTGCTGCGCACCAAGGTGGCAATGGGGACGGGCTACGGGTCGCAGCATTCGATGGATCCGGCCGGCATCTTCGCCACGGCGCCCGGCTGGCGCATCGTCGCGCCCTCCACGCCGTTCGACTATGTCGGCCTGATGAACGCCGCGCTCGCCTGCAGCGACCCGGTCCTCGTCATCGAGCACGTCGATCTCTACGCATCGTCCGGGCCCGCGCCGGTCGACGATCTCGACTTCATCATCCCGTTTGGCAAGGCGGCGGTCCGCCGGAGCGGCAGCCGCGCCACCGTCCTGACCTATCTCGCCATGGTCCCGCAGACCCTCGCGGCGGTCGAGGCGATGGGGGCCGATGTCGAGGTGATCGACTTGCGCACGCTCGACCGGGCCGGGCTCGACTGGGACACGATCGGCCGCTCCATCACCAAGACCAACCGGGTGGTCATCGTCGAGCAGGGAGTTCGCGGCACGTCCTACGGCGCCTGGCTCGCCGACGAGATCCAGCGGCGCTTCTTCGACTGGCTCGATCATCCGATCGAACGGGTCACCGGGGGCGAGGCTTCGCCGAGCATTTCCAAGGTGCTCGAACGTGCCGCCTTCGCGGGTGTCGCCGAGGTCGCCGAGGCGCTCGCCGGCCTGATCGGCGAGCGGGTCTGACGCGATGACGCAGGCATCGGCTGCTCAACGGACAGGAGAGGCCGGAGGAGGGCGCGTCTTTGCGACGCCGCTCGCCCGCAGGCTCGCCCGCGACAATGGCCTCGATCTCGCTTGCCTCCGCGGCAGCGGCCCGCGCGGCCGGATCGTCGAACGGGACATCCGCGGCGCCCTGGCCGGACGGGCTATCCCGTCGCCGCGGCCGCCAGGCGCGGCGGAGGCTGGACCGGCGCCCGCGCCGCTGGCCGCGACGCTGGGGCTTTCGCATTTCCAGATCGATTGCGAGATCGATGCCCTGCAGGCCCTGCGCGCCGAGCTGAATGCCGCCCGCCCCGCGGCGGCACGGCTGTCGCTCGCCGATTTCCTCATCCGTGTCGCGGCGGTCGCGACGCGGCGCGTGCCAGCCTTTGCCGGCGAAGCCGACGCGGTCGACCTCGCCCTGGTTCTCACCGGTGCCGCGGGCGAAGCCATGCCGGTGCTGCGGGCCGCGGATCGCAAACCGCTGTCGATCATCCACCGAGAGACCCGCGCGCTCGCCGAACGCGCCCGCAGCGGCACACTGGCTGCTGCCGACCAAGCCGGGGGGCTGCTCGCGCTCGCCAATCCGGGTCGCGAGGGCATCAGGCATGCAGCGATGGCGCTTCCGCCGGCGCGGTCAGTCCTGTGCAGTTTCGGCGCGGCCGAGCGGCGCCCGCGTCTTGCCGGCGGCGCGGTGGTCGAGAGCGAGACGATCGGCCTGACCCTGTCGGTCGATGGCGGCAGGATCAATCCTGCGGCCGCGGCCGACTGGCTGAAAACGTTCAGGAGCCTCATCGAGGCTCCCTTGTCCGTGCTGGTGTGAGCAGAAACGATCAGAGGCGGGAAACGGCGATGCATATCCTCCACTCCGAAAAACACGCATTGCATGTGCCCGGCGATGTCATGCGCCTCGGCGTCTACCGCCCCGGCCGCGACCTGCCCGAGCGCGTCGCGGTGCTGCGCAAGGCGGCGCTCGCCGCAGGCCTGACGCCGGCCGAGGCGAAGGACCACGGCATGGCGCCGATCGCAGCGGTGCATTCGCCGGAATATCTCGACTTCCTGGCGGTCGCCCATGCCGAGTGGAGCAAGCTCGAAGGGGCCTCGGAGCGCGTCTTCGCCAATATCTTCCCGGTGCGCGGCATGGTCGGCGGCTACCCGACCTCCATTGTCGGGCGCGCCGGCTACCACATGCACGATCAGCTCGCGCCGATCGGTCCCGGAACCTTCGAGGCCGCCGTCGCCGCGGCCAATCTGGCGGCGGATGCGGCGGCGCGTCTGCTCGCCGGCGAAGCGGCGGTCTATGCGCTCTGCCGTCCGTCCGGCCATCACGCCTATGGCGACATGGGGGGCGGCGCGACCTATCTGAACAATGCCGCCATCGCGGCCCAGTACCTGCTGCGGCGCCTCGGCCGCGTCGCGCTCATCGACATCGACGTCCACCACGGCAACGGCACGCAGGGCATCTTCTATGATCGCGCCGACGTCCTGTTCGTCTCGCTGCACCGGGATCCCACCGACTACCATCCCTATTTCGTCGGCTACGGACACGAGCGCGGCGCCGGCGCGGGCCTTGGCTACACCCTGAACCTGCCGCTTCCCGCCGGCACCGGCGACGAGGCCTATCTCGCCGCCCTTGGCACGGCCTGCGACCGGATCGCGGCCTATGCGCCCGACGCCCTGGTGGTCTCGCTGGGGCTCGATGCCCATCGGGAGGATCCGAGCCTCGGCCTCGACCTCAGCCACGAGGGCTTCGCCCGGATCGGGGGTGCGCTCGGCCGCCTTGGCCTGCCGACCGCCCTGATCCAGGAGGGCGGCTACAATGTCGCGACCATCGGGCAGTCGCTCGGAGCCTTCCTCGACGGCTTCACCGGGGCCCATTTCATTTCGAACAAAGGCAGGCGCTGAGCGCCGGGCCGCCGCCGCACGGCGAACATCCAAGGAAACCCGTCATGAAACACCTGATCGCTCCCGATATCGCCCCGCCCTTCGGCAAATACAGCCATGCCGTCGAGATCCCGCCGGGCGCCCGTGTCCTGTCGATCGCCGGCCAGGTCGGCTGCGATGCCGGCGGCCATGTGCCCGACAGCGCGGCGGCGCAGACCGAGCTCGTCTTCGCCAATATCGAGCGGGTTCTCGCCGCCGCCGGGATGACCCTCGGCGATCTCGTCAAGCTCAACCTGTTCGTCGTCTCGCGCGAGGATCTGCCGGCCATCCGGGAGGTCCGCAACCGGATCCTGCCGACACCGCCGCCGGCCATGTCGCTCATGCTCGTCGCCGGGCTCGGCCAGGAAAGCTGGCGGCTCGAAGTGGACGGCATCGCCGCCCGAGTCGACTGACCGCGACGGGGGCGGATCGATGACCGACGAACTTCTTCGCCTGGACGGGCTCGGCCAGGCCGCGCTGGTCGCATCCGGCGCGATCTCTCCGGCCGAGCTGCTCGACGCTGTCATCGCCCGGATCGAGGCGCTGAACCCGGCGATCAACGCGGTGATCATGCCTCTCTATGACGAGGCGCGGGCAGCGATCGCGGCCGGACTGCCGGAGGGGCCGTTCCGGGGCGTGCCGTTCCTCGTCAAGGATTTCTACTGCCATGTGGCGGGCACGCCGACCACCAATGGCAGCAAGCTGTTCGTCGGCAATGTCGTCGATCACGACAGCGAGCTGACCCGCCGCTACCGCTCGGCCGGCCTGGTGATCGCGGGCAAGACCAACGTGCCGGAAATGGTGACGATCGGCACGACCGAGCCGATGCTCTACGGTCCGACCCGCAATCCCTGGCATGTCGGCCATTCCGCCGGCGGCTCCAGCGGCGGCGCGGCGGCGGCGGTTGCCGCCGGCTTCGTCGCCCTGGCCCATGCCAATGACGGCGCCGGTTCGACCCGGATCCCCGCCTCCTCCTGCGGCCTGTTCGGACTGAAGCCCTCGCGCGGCCGGATCACGCTCGGCCCGGATGTCGGCGAGTCGATCGGCGGCATCACCAGCGAACATGTCGTCACCCGGTCGGTGCGCGACAGCGCAGCCATGCTCGATGCGACCGCCGGCTCCATGCCGGGCGATCCCTATCGCGCGCCGGCGGCGCAGGGCAGCTTCCTCGCCGCGCTCGCGCAGCGCGACCGGCCGCTGCGGATCGCGGTGATGGACGAGGCGCTGTTCGCCACCGAGGTCGACCCGCGCTGCCGCGCCGCCGTCGCCGAGGCCGCGGATCTGCTCGGCGGGCTCGGCCACGCCGTGACCTGGACCCGTCCGGCCGTCGACGGCGAAGCCTTCCATCGGGCGCTGCGCCGGTTCTGGCCATTGACCGTGACGCGCGGCATCACCGCCGCCGCCGAAGCGCGCGGCCTTGCCGTCGACGATCTCGCGCGCGAGCTCGAGCCGCTCAACCAGTATCTCGTCGAGCTCGGCCGGCGACGGCTCGCCGTCGACTATATCGGCGATCTCGTCTGCTTCCAGACGCTCACGCGCGGCCTTGGCCGCTTCCTCGACGAATACGACGTCCTGTTGACCCCGACGCTCGCCTTCCCGCCACCGCCGCTCGGCTACTACGACGCGGCGCGGGTCGGCGGCGAGGCGGCATTCGACCGCGTGATCGCCTCGTTCGCCTTCACCGCGCCGGCGAATGTCGCCGGCCTGCCGGCGGCGAGCGTGCCGTTCGCGGCGACCGGCGAGGGGCTGCCGATCGGCATCCAGATCACCGCCGGTCTCGGCGGCGAGCATGTGCTGTTCCGCCTTGCCGCGGAGATCGAGAAGGCCCGGCCCTGGGCGCATCTCCATCCGAAGCTTTGACGCCGTGCCGCTCCCCCGAACCGAGCCCATGCCCATGCAGATCTCCGGCACCACCCGTCTCGTCGGCCTTCTCGCCGATCCGATCGCCCAGGTCCGGACGCCCCAGGCCTTCAATGCCCTCTTCGCCGAACGTGGGCTCGATGCGGTGACGGTCGGGCTGCATGCCGCCGCCGAAGGCCTCGCCGAGGCCTGGCGGGGCCTTGCCCGGCTCGGCAATCTCGCAGGTTTCGTCGTCTCCATCCCGCACAAGCTCGACGCCGCCCGCCTCTGCGACGAGCTCGGGCCGCGCGCCCGGCTCGCCGGCACGGTCAATGCCGTCAGGCGCGAGCCTGACGGGCGGCTCGTCGGCGAAACCTTCGACGGCGAAGGCTTCGTCACAGGCCTGAGGGCCGAAGGTTTCGATCCGGCCGGCGCCCGCGTCCTGCTGGCGGGAGCCGGCGGCGCGGCGGCGTCGATCGCCTTTGCGCTGGCCGCGGCGAGGGCCGGGAGCATCGACATCGTCAACCGCAGCCCGGCCAGGGCGAAGGATCTCGCCGGCCGGATCGCCGCGGCCTGCCCGCGGCTCGCCGTCTCGGCCAGCGCCACGGGCAGGCCCGGCGCCGATCTGGTCGTCAACGCGACCTCGCTCGGACTGTCGCCCGGGGACGGTCTGCCGTTCGACGCGGCGCTGATCGGGCCGGGATCCTGGGTCGCCGAGGCGCTCATCGCGCCGATGCCGACCGCGCTCGCCCATGCCGCCGCCGCGCGGAGCGCCCGCCATATCGATGGCAGGCCCATGCTGAACGGGCAGCTCATGCCGCTGCTCGGCCATATCCTGCCCGATCATTTCGCCTGATCTGAATGCAACGACCGCGAGGCCGCCATGACCCATGCCGCTCTGCCCGATGCCGTTCTGCCCGCAGCCCCTCCGTCCGAGGGCATCGCCTATGTCGACGGCCAGTATGTGCCGCTCGGCGAAGCCCGGATCCCGATCATCGATCGCGGCTTCGTCAGGTCGGACGCAACCTATGACGTGGTCCATGTCTGGAAGGGGCGCTTCTTCCGGCTCGACGACTATGTCGACCGCTTCTACGCGTCGATGGCGGGCCTGCGCATGACGCTGCCCTGCTCGCGCGCCGAGCTGATCGAGATCCTGCATCAATGCGTCAGCCGCAGCGGCCTCAGGGACGCCTATGTCCAGATGACCTGCACGCGCGGCGTGCCGCCACGCGGCACCCGCGATCCGCGGCTCTGCCAGAACCGGCTCTACGTCTTCGCGCAGCCCTTCGTCTGGATCGCCAATGACGAGCAGCGGCGCGACGGCCTCAGCATGATCGTCGCCTCGCAGCAGCGCATTCCGCCCGAGGCGGTCGATCCGCGGATCAAGAACTTCCACTGGCTCGACCTGACCATGGGCATTTTCGAGGCCTATGACCGCGACGCGGTGGTGGCGGTCCTGCCGGACCGGGACGGCAACGTCACCGAGGGCGCCGGCTTCAACCTGTTCGCGGTCAGGAACGGCCGGCTGGCGACGCCCGACCGCGGGGTGTTCGAGGGCATGACCCGGCGCACGATGATCGAGCTCGCCGCCGAGCTGCAGATCCCGGTCGAGGTCCGGCCGGTCAGCGTGGCCGAACTCGCGGAAGCCGACGAGATCTTCCTGACCAGCACGGCGGGCGGGGTGATGCCGGTCACGCGGCTCGACGGCCGGCAGCTCGGCGACGGCCGGCCCGGTCCCATCGCGCGCCGGCTGCACGACCTCTACTGGCAGCGCCATGACGAGGGCTGGCTCGCCACCCCGGTCATCTATGCGGACTGACCCATGACACGTGATCATGACGTCGTGCTGGTCACCGGTGGCACCCACGGCATCGGCGCGGCCACGGTGCGCCGGCTTGCGGCGGCCGGCGCCCGGGTGGTGTTCACCGGCCGGGACGAGACCGCCGCCGCCGCGCTCGCGGCGACGGCGCCGGGCGCGGTCTTCGTGGCCGGTGATGCGAGCGATGAAACGCACTGCCTCGAGGCGGTGGCAGCAGCAATGCGGCTCGGCGGCGGTCGGATTGCGGGACTGGTCAACAATGCCGGCATGACCGCCCGCCAGGATTTCGCACGGGCGACCGTCGCCGACTGGGACAGGCTGATGGCGGTCAATGTCCGTTCGGCCTTCCTGTTCACCCGGCACGCGCTCGCGGGCCTCGCGGCGGCGGGCGGCGCCGTGGTGATGATGTCGTCGGTCGCGGGCAAGGTCGGCGAAGAGGGATTGGCGCTCTACAGCGCGTCCAAGGCGGCGCTGCTCGGCCTGACCCAGGCGCTTGCGCTGGAGATCGGCGCGAGCGTGCGCGTCAATGCCATCTGCCCGGGCCAGGTCGAGACGCGCATGATGGCGGCGACGCTGGCCATCCCCGGACGGCGCGCCCAGCTTGCGAGCCGCATCCCGGCGAACCGGCTCGGCACGCCGGACGACATTGCCGAAGCGGTCGCCTGGCTTCTGTCGCCGCAATCCTCCTTCGTCAACGGCACCATCCTGACCGTCGACGGCGGCGAGACTGCCGGGCTGAAGAACATGGCGCCGCGTGGCGACTGACGAAGGCAGCGTCCGCTTCACGCGACGATCCATCTATGCTGCAATCCGATGCTCCTTCCTCGCCGGCGCGGAACCGGCGGGAGCGGCGCATCAGAGGGGATGCAGGCGGAGGATCGCCCATGAAGATCACCATCAATATCGACTGCACGCCGGTGGAGGCCCGCGCCTTTCTCGGCCTGCCCGACGTCCAGCCCATGCAGCAGGCCTTTCTCGCCGAGGTCGAGAAACGCATGATGGCCGAGGCGCAGCGATTTTCGCCCGAAGGCCTGGCGCGCATGTGGCTGTCGGGCATCCCGGGCAGCACCGACTGGATGCCGGAACTGTTCAAGGGGCTGTTCGGGCAGATGTCGGGCCAGCCGTCGCCGGGCAGTGGAACCAAAGGCAAGGGAGAGAGTTAACTTTCCCGGTGCCGCCGGAGCCGGCGAACGATGTCGCGTCCCCCGCGATAGAAGAAGGCTTCGGCAGTCCATGTTGAACGGAGCGGATTCCAAGTTTCGATCGGGCGGGTGACAGACCGGACGGAACCTCCTAGTCTCTCCCCCGGTAATGGCTCGCCGAGGATGCATTCATGCCGCCGTCCCCTAGCCCGATATCGTCGACGCCCCTGTTGCAGTCCTTCCGCTCCCTGACCAAGCCTGCCGCCGTTACCTTCGCCGCCCTTGCTATCGCGCTGCTCGTCTCCGGTTGCGCGAGCACGCCCGAGCCGGGCGCGCAGCAGCGCGCGAGCCTGCCGGGCGCCTATCCGACCGAAGGCCTGGTCGGGCGCTGGGGCGTCGCCTCCTATCGGCGCGACCAGGACCGGGCGCGCACCGAGGCGCAGGCGCGCACCCAGTGCCGCCAGCCCTATGTGATCACCAAGGGCCCGACCGACGGCGTGATGATGCATATTGCCGACGACGCGACGCCCTACGAGCTGAAGCTGAAGGGCAGTCCCGACGGCAAGACCTATCTCGGCTTCGACGTGCCGGTCGGCGACCGCAACGACCGCGAAGTCGTCTCCTTCAGCTCGTCGCTCGTGGTGCTGCGCTTCATCAATCCGGAGATCGCCGAGCGCTACGGCACCATGGTCTATGTGCGCTGCCCGGGCTGACGGCGCCTTCTCGCCTTTTCCCATGACGAACGAGGTGGACAGCATGACATCGGCTTTTCGCATGGAGTGTCCGGCGCGCCCGTCCTGGCGGGCCATGGCTTTCGGCCTGGCGCTGGCCGGCTGCGGCCTGGCGACCCTCGGCGCAGGCACGGCGCTCGCCCAGGGCGCACCGGCGTCGGCCGCGCGCGAGACGATGGATATCGGCGACGAACCAGGGCGGGTGCCGACGCCGGAAGCCGAACGGCTCGAAGGCCCCTTCGCGCGCCAGATGGTCTATTTCCGCACCAACGAGCCGCCGGGAACCGTCATCATCCACACCTCCGAGCGCTTCCTCTATCTCGTCCAGGGCAACAACCGGGCCCTGCGCTACGGCATCGGCGTCGGCCGCGAGGGCTTCCAGTGGTCGGGCGTCCAGCGGATCTCGCGCAAGGCCGAATGGCCGGACTGGCGGCCGCCGCCGGAGATGATCACGCGCCAGCCCTATCTGCCGCGCTTCATGGCCGGCGGCCCGGGCAATCCGATGGGCGCGCGGGGGCTCTATCTCGGCGCCACCATCTACCGCATCCACGGCACCAACCAGCCGCAGACGATCGGCCAGTCCGTGTCATCGGGCTGCTTCCGGCTGGTCAATAGCGACGTCACCGACCTCTATGACCGTGTGCCCGTCGGCACCAAGGTCGTCGTCCGGCACGCCGCGGCGCTCTGACGCCGCGGGTCCCCCTCTCGACCCGGAGCAGAGATCCCATGTCCTCGGTTGCCCCGCCGGCCCGCCCGTGCGTCGCCGTCTTCGCCACCATCCAGCGGCTCGCTCTCGCGGCGACGCTGGTCCTCGCCGGCGCGGCCGCGGCTTCGGCACAGACCCTGAAGACCGTGCGCGATCGCGGCAAGCTCGTCTGCGGCGTCAGCCAGGGCCTCGCAGGCTTCTCGGCGCACGACGACAAGGGCCAGTGGGCGGGCTTCGACGTCGACTTCTGCCGGGCGCTGGCGGCGGCGATCTTCAACGATCCGGCCAAGGTCGAATTCGTGCCGCTCGCCGCCAACGAGCGTTTCGAGGCGCTGGTGCAGAGGCGTATCGACGTGCTCTCGCGCAATTCGACCTGGGCGCTCGAGCGTGAGACCGGCGCCCAGGGCGTGCTGTTCGCCGGCATCACCTATCATGACGGCCAGGGCTTCATGGTGGCCCGGCGGCCGGCGGTCACCTCGGCCCTCGAACTCGACGGCGCGACCGTCTGCGTGCAGCCGGGCACGACCACCGAAGCCAATCTGCGCGACTTCTTCCAGGCCAACGGCATGAAGCTGGAGGCGCGGCCGTACCCGACCGCCGCCGAAGCGCTCAAGGCCTTCGAAACCGGCACCTGCGACGTGATGACCCGGGACATGTCGGCGCTCTATGCCGATCGCCTCAGCCTGCCGCGGCCGGCCGATGCGGTGATCCTGCCCGACGTCATCTCCAAGGAGCCGCTCGGGCCGGCCGTGCGCCAGGACGACGTCGCCTGGTTCAACATCGTCAAATGGGTAGGCTTCGCCCTCGTCAATGCCGAGGAGCTCGGCATCTCCTCGCAGACCGTCGCGGATGCGATGAACTCGGCCAAGCCCGACGTGCGCCGCTTCGTCGGCGCCGACGGCGGCTTCGGCGCGCGGCTCGGGCTCGATCCGACCTGGGCGGTCCAGGCGGTCAAGGCGGTCGGCAACTATGCCGAGATCTATGAACGCAATGTCGGCGTCCAGTCGCGCCTCGGCATCCCGCGCGGGCTGAACCAGCTCTGGAACCTCGGCGGCATCCTCTACGCGCCGCCGCTGCGGTGAAGCGAGAGCATAGCCGCTGCGCCGGCTATGCTCCGCAGCAGGAGCCGTCGCGCTTCGAGGCTCGCCGCGCTCGGGTCTCGAAGGACGCCGCCGTCTGCGCAGCGCCCGACCGGTACGGCGCTACGCGCCGGTGCCGCCGAAATAGGCGGGACGGGGAATGGTCCACTGGTCGCCCCAGACCTGGTTGCCGCCATCCACCACCATCACCTCGCCGGTGACGAAGGCGCCGCTCGGGCCGACGAGATAGGTGACCGCGTCGGCGACGTCGCGGGCCTTGCCGAACCGCTGCATCAGGTTCGAACGGGGCAGGTCGCGCCGGGCTTCGTCGGAATAGACGTCCATGCCCTCGGTGCCGATCGCCCCGGGCGCGACGCAGTTGACGCGGATGCCGAGCGGCGCCCATTCGATCGCCACCGTCTTGGAGAGATAGATGACGCCGGCACGGGCCGCGCAGGTATGGGCGACGCCGGGCATGCCACGCCAGATCACCGTGACGATGTTGACGATCGAGCCCTCGATGCCGCGGTCGCGCCAGGCGCGGGCGGCGGCCTGCATCATGTGCCAGGTGCCGGTCAGGTTGGTGTCGATGACCGCGTTCCAGCCCTTCACCGAATAGTCGATGGCCGCCTGCGGGAACTGGCCGCCGGCATTGTTGACGAGATGGTCGAGCCGGCCGAAATGCTGCCAGACCTCGGCATGAAGGCGGCCGACCTCGTCGGGATCGCGGATCGACACCGGGCGCACCAGCACATCACCGCCGAAGCCGCGGATCAGCGCGGCGGTCGCCTCGAGCTTTTCGACCTTGCGGCCGCAGATGGCGACCCGCGCGCCGAGCCGGGCGCACTGGATGGCGATCGCCTTGCCGATGCCGCTGCCGGCGCCGGAAACCAGCACGACCTGGCCGTCGAGCAGGTCGTCGCGATAGGTGAGCGGACCGGTGACGAGATCGTCGGCCGGATCGGCGGGACGGTCGGTCATGCGCGGCTCCTGTCGGTCAGGGATGCGGCCAGCCCGGCCGGCACGGGAATGGCGATATCCATCAGCATCTGGGCGAAGGCCTTGCCCTGCGGGTCGATCCGCAGCGAAGCGACGCCGCCGCCGCCGAGGCAGTCGTGCAGCACGAAGTTGAGTGCATGGGTGCCCGGCAGGTCGAAGCGCTCGACCCGGGTGACGCCGGTCTGGCGGAAATAGGCGGCAATGCGCTCGGGTGTCAGCGCGGCGCGGATGAACGGCAGGTATTCGGCCTTGCGCGCGATGACGCCGACATTGGCGGAATTGCCCTTGTCGCCGCTGCGTCCGACCGCGAGTGCGACGAGCGGCACGGCCGTCGCCGCGTCTGCTGGCAGCGCTTCGGCGGGCAGCTCCGGGAACGGCGCCTGCGGCTGTGCGGATCCTGCCGGCTCAGCGGCCGGCAGATCGACGCTCTGGCCGTCGATGGCGACCCTTGCCGCGACCTCGCCGGCCGGCAGCAGGAAGGAGAAGCCGCGCAGCACCGGCTGGACGCCCGGCCGCCCGGCGAAGAACCCGGTCAGGCCCTGCGCCATGGCGGTGGCGGCGGGTGCGATCTCGCGGGCGAGAATGGCGAGCGCCGCTTCGTTCGGATGGCGCGCGCCGATCTTGAGCACGACCTCGCGGGCGGCGGCCGCCTCGGGCCGGGCCTCGGCGCCATAGGTGGCTTCGCTGCCCAGCACCTCGATCGAGGTTTCCGAGAAATCGCCGAGGCCGGCCTGGGCGGCGAGCCGGCGCGCCCGCGCAATGATCGCCTCGCCCGTGCGCCGGGCTTTCGGTGCGGCATCGCGGCCGGCGATGGTCACCGTGCCCATGGTGCGGAAGCCGTCGGGATAGGTCGCGCTCACTTTCAGCGTGCCGGTCGGCGGACGGCCGCGCGCACCGGCCACCGCGACGCGGTCGGGACCGTCCTGGACCATCGTCACGCCGCGGAAGTCGCAGGCGACGTCGGGCAGCAGATAGGCGGCCGGGTCGCCGATCTCGTAGAGCATCTGCTCGGCGACGGTGAGCGGGGTGATGAGGCCGCCGGTCGCCGGCGGCTTGGTGACGACGAAGGTGCCGTCGGCGCGGCATTCGGCGATCGGGAAGCCCATATCGTCCCAGCCGGGCACCTCGGCCCAGTCGGTGGCGAGGCCGCCGGTCGCCTGGGCGCCGCATTCCAGCAGGTGGCCGGCCAGGCTGCCGCCGGCGAGGCGGTCGTGGTCGGTCGCGGCCCAGCCGAATTCGTGCATCAGCGCGCCGAGCGTGACGGCCGAATCGACGCAGCGCCCGGTCACCACGATGTCGGCGCCGAGGCCGAGCGCAACGGCGATCGGGCCGGCGCCGAGATAGGCGTTGGCGCTGGCGAACCGCTCGGGCATCGGCGCGCCGGTGAACATTTCGCGGATGCCGCGGTCGCGCAGCATCTCGATGCGCGGCAGCAGATCGTCGCCGGTGACCACCGCGATCTTCAGGTTGAGGCCGAGCGCGGCGGCGCGGCGGCTCAGTTCGGCGCCGGCGGCCTGCGGGTTCATGCCGCCGCCGTTGGAGACCACCTTGATGCCGCGCGAGGCGATCTCGGGCAGCAGGCCGGCGACGGTCTCGACGAAGTCGGGCACGAAGCCGAGCTCCGGTTTCTTCGCCCGGATGCGGGCGAGCAGGGCAAGCGTGATCTCGGCGAGGTAATCGAAGACGAGATAGTCGATCGCGCCGCGTTCGACGAGCTGGCGGGCACCGGCCGGCGTGTCGCCCCAGAAGCCCGAGGCGCAGCCGATGCGGACGGTTCTTGCCGGTTCGGTCATGGCGTCACCCAGCTCGGCTTGCGGCGTTCGTTGAAGGCCTTGAAGCCCTCGACCGCGTCGTCGGTCCGGGCGAGCAGCGGCAGCACGCGCTGGGCATATTCGAGGCCGGCGAGATAGGGCATCTCGGCAATGGTGTTGAGCGCGCGGCGGCCGAACCGCATGGCGGTGGGAGCGCCGCCGGCAATGTCGGCGACCAGCGCGTCGACCGCCGCGTCGAGGTCGGCCGCGGGAACCGCGCGCGTGACGGCGCCGATCGCCTCGGCCTCGGCGGCCGAGACCGGCTTGCCGGTGACGGCGAGCCGGGTGGCGTCGCGCCGCGACAGGACGCGCAGGATCGAGGGCAGGATCATCAGCGGGAACAGGCCGAGCGTGATCTCGGGCGTGCCGAGCCGGGCATGGTCGGCGGCGACCGCGAAGTCGCAGGCGCAGACGAGGCCGAAACCGCCGCCGAGCGCATGGCCGTTGACCCGCGCGATGGTGGCGACCGGACAGTCCTCGATGGCGCGCAGGAGATCGGCGACCGGATTGTCGAGCCGGTTCGGGTCGACCCGGAACGGGTCGCCTTCGGCGTCCTGCTTCAGGTTGCCGCCGGCACAGAAGACCTTGGCGCCGGCGCCGGTGATCACCACCGCGCGGATGCCGGGCCGATCGCCGACGCCGCGCACGGCCGTGGTCAGTTCGCGCAGCACGGCATCGTCGAGGGCGTTGCGCCTGTCCTCACGGTCGATGGTGAGCCACAGCGCCTGCCCCCGTGTCTCGACACGGACCTCGGTCATCGTTTTCTCCCATTGAATGATATTCATTTTTGAGAGACTGTAGCTGAAATCATGCCGGGTTCAAGGGCGGAGCTGCGAGGAAACATGACCGATCCCATCACCGGAGCAACGGAGAGCGCGGCCGAGGCGCCCGTCATCGTCAGCCGCGACGGCGCCGTCGCCATCGTCAGGCTCAATCGGCCGAAGCAGCTCAACGTGCTCGACGTCGCCATGGGCGAAGCGCTGCTCGCCGCCTTCGAGCGCCTGTCGGCGGATGCGACGGTGCGGGCCGTGGTGCTCGCCGGCGCCGGCCGGTCGTTCATGGCCGGCGGCGACCTGACCGTATTCCATGCCGATCCGGGCGCAGCGCCGCAGGCGGCCGCCCGACTGATCGATCTTTTTCATGCGACCATGCTGGCCATACGGGGCATGGCGCAGCCGGTCATCGGCGCGCTGCAGGGCCCGGTGGCGGGCGGCGGCCTCGGCCTGGCGCTCGCCTGCGATCTCGGCATCGCCAGCGACGATGCGACTTTCCTGTCGGCCTATACGAAGATCGCGACCAGCCCGGACGGCGGCACGACCTGGTCGCTGACGCGGCTGCTCGGTCCTCGCCGCGCGCTGGAGGTGATGCTGCTGAACGAACCCATGGACGCCAAGACCGCGCTGGCCTTCGGCCTCGTCAACCGCGTCGTGCCGCCGGGCGAGGTCGAGGCCGAAGCCGTGGCGCTGGCGCATCGCATCGCGGCTGGCGCCCATGGCGCGACGGCCGCCGTGAAGCGGCTCGTCGATCATGCCGTGACGGCGACCTTCGCCGCGCAGCTCGCGGCCGAAAAAGCATCCTTCGTCGAGCGCGCCGGCACCGCCGATTTCCGGGAGGGCATTGCCGCCTTCCTCGAGCGCCGGGCGCCCCGCTTCGAACCCTGAAGCGGGGCGCGGCCGCTCAGCGCAGCAGCTCGCCCGCGATGATCAGCTTGCGCACTTCCGTGGTGCCGGCGCCGATCTCCAGGAGCTTGGAGGCGCGGTAGAGCCGGTTGACCTCGGTCTCGCGCATGTAGCCGGCGCCGCCGAAGATCTGCACGGCGTCGGCCACCACCTTGGAGCAGCCCTCCGCCGCGAACATGATGGCGGCGGCGGTGACCTTGTGGATCTCGCCGCGTCCGCCCGCGCCCTCGGCCAGGTCATTGGCCTCGGCGAGCGTGCGGTAGCACAGCGACTTCATCGCCTCGACCGTGACATACATCTCGGCGAGCTTGCCCTGGACGAGCTGGAAATCGCCGATCCGCCGGCCGAACTGCTGGCGCGTCTTGGCATAGTCGATGGCAAGTTCCAGCGCGCGCTCGGCCATGCCGACATTGATCATGGCGACGATGGCGCGTTCGAGGTCGAGCCCGCTCATCACCACGGCCACGCCGTTGTTCTCGGTGCCGACCAGATTGGCCGCCGGGATCCGGCAATCGTCGAAGGTGAGCTCGGCTGTCGTCGAGCCGCGGAAGCCCATCTTGTCGAGCTTCTGCGCGACCGCGAAACCCGGCGTGCCCTTCTCGACCACGAAGGCGGAAATGCCCTTGGCGCCGCGCGCCTTGTCGGTCTTGGCATAGACCAGCACGACGTCGGCCACCGGCCCATTGGTGATGAACAGCTTGCGGCCGTTCAGCACATAGCCGTCGCCGTCGCGTGTCGCGGTGGTCGCCATCGAACCCAGGGCGTCGGAGCCGGCGCCCGGCTCGGTCAGGCCGAGCGCGCCGATCTTCGAGCCGTCGCAGAGCCCCGGCACGATGCGCCGCCTGAGGTCGGCGCCGGCATTGCGGGCGATGTTGTTGAGGCAGAGATTTTCGTGCGCGACATAGGACAGCGCGACCGCCGGATTGTAGCGCGCCAGCCCTTGCGTGATCAGCGCCGAGGTGAAGAAGTCCGAGCCGCTGCCGCCGAGTTCCTCGGGTACGGTGACGCCAAGGAAGCCCATGCCGGCCAGCGCCGGCATCGCCTCCGGCGGCCACCATTCCTCGTCGTCCATCCGCTGCTGCAGCGGCAGCAGTTCGTCGCGCGCGAAACGCGAGGCGAGATCAAGCACCTCGTGCTGCTCGGAGGTCAGATCGAAGGCCGTGACCCTGGTGTTGCGACCGTCGATCGCGTGCGTCTCCATGGTGTCCTCCCCAGGACGTTTTCGCCATTCCGGCGTGTTGACAGGCTTCAATGAATAATATTCACTATGGTCAACTTGGCAAGCGCCCGACAGAAAACGAGTGGCGCTCCGGGGAGGACATCATGCTCAGGGACTGGCGCGGCCTCGCCGCGGCTCAGGCGCGCCCATGCCTGTGATCAGCGCGAAACGGATGCAGGATCGGCGCGACTCGATCCTGGCCGCGGCCAAGCAGGTCTTTGCCGAGAAGGGTTTCGAGGCGACCTCGATCGCCGACATCGCCCGCGCCGCCGGCATTTCCGATGGACTCGCCTATCGCTATTTCCAGGGCAAGCGCGACCTCCTGAACGAGGTGCTGCGCGCCTTCTACGAGCGGACGATGGTCGACCTCGAGATCATCGCCGGCCGCGACGCGCCGTTCGAGACGCGCCTGCACGACCTCATCCATCGCCATCTGTTCGCCTTCGTCGCCGATGCAGACCTTTGCCGGCTCTTCATCTCGGAGGTCCGGACCGCAAGCGACTATCAGGGTTCGCCCGTCCACGAGCTGAACCGGCGCTATACCTCGATCCTCGTGCGCATCGTCGAGGATGGCGTCGCCAACGGCGAGGTGCGCGGCGACATCGATATCCGCCTGGTGCGCGACGTCATCTTCGGCGCCATCGAGCACCGCTCCTGGGCGGCGGTGAACGGCCGGCCGCTCGATGTCGACGCCACCGCGCGCAACCTCGTCGAACTCCTGCGCTACGGCCTGGTGGCACGGCCACAAACGGGATCCAGCCGATGAGCCGCCTCTCCTTCGATACCCTGCTGGTCGCCAACCGGGGCGAGATCGCCTTGCGGATCATCAGGACCGCCAGGCGCCTCGGCCTGAGGACGGTTGTCGTCTGCCATGACGCCGATCTCGATTCGCCCGCGGCGGCCGCGGCCGACACCGTCGTGCGCCTTGAGGGCCGCACCGGTGTCGCGGCCTATCTCGACGGTGCGCAGATCATCGCGGCGGCGACGCGGACCGGCGCCCAGGCGATCCATCCCGGCTACGGCTTCCTGTCGGAAAACGCCGCCTTTGCCCGGGCGGTCGCCGCGGCCGGCCTGATCTTCGTCGGGCCGACGCCCGAGGCCATCGACCTGATGGGCGACAAGGTGCGCGCCCGCGCCTTCGTCGCCCGCCACGGCTTCCCCGTGGCGCCCTCGGCAATCGAGGACGACGACCCGAAGAGCTTCGTCGATCGCGCCCGCGCGCTCGGTGCGCCGCTGCTGGTCAAGCCGTCGGCCGGCGGCGGCGGCAAGGGCATGCGCATCGTCCGCGACATGGCCCTCATCGAACAGGAGATCGCCCAGGCGCGCAGCGAGGGCGAACGCTATTTCGGCGACGGCCGGCTCTATGTCGAACGCTTCGTCGAGCGCCCCCGGCATATCGAGGTGCAAGTGCTGGGCGATGCGGCCGGCCATGTCGTGCATCTCGGCGAGCGCGAGTGCTCGGTGCAGCGGCGCTTCCAGAAGATCGTCGAGGAGACGCCGTCGCCGGCCCTGACGCCCGCCCTGCGCGCGCGCATCTGCGAGACCGCGGCGGGCATCGCGCGCGCCGCGGGCTATCGCAATGCCGGAACGGTCGAATTCATCTATGGCGCGGGCGAGTTCTATTTCCTGGAAATGAACACGCGCCTGCAGGTCGAGCATCCGGTGACCGAAATGGTCACCGGCATCGACCTCGTCGAGCAGCAGCTGAAGGTCGCCGCTGGCGAGCCGCTCGGCTTCGGCCAGGCCGAGATCCCGGCGAATGGTCACGCGATCGAGCTGCGCGTCTATGCCGAATCCGCCGCGCGCGGCTTCACGCCGACGACCGGCCGCGTGCTGGCGCTCGACCTGCCGCAGGGCGAAGGCGTCCGGGTGGACAGCGGCATCGGGCAGGGCCAGCGGGTGACCACCGCCTTCGATCCGATGCTGGCAAAACTCATCGTGCACGGTGCCGACCGCGCCGAGGCGATCGCCCGGGCCAGGCGCGCGCTCGCCGATTTCGTACTGCTCGGCTGCGAGACCAATACACCGTTCCTCGGCCGGCTGATCGCCGATCCGGCCTTTGCCGAGGGCGCCGTCCATACCGGCTGGCTCGACGAAAATCCCGCGCTCGCCGCCGAGCCCGCGCTCGACCGGGCGACGGAGACGAAGCTGCTGGCGGCGGCGGCGCTGCTCACGCGCGCCGTGCGCGACGGCGCCGATGCCGTGCCGAGCCTGCACGCGGCGATCGGCGGCTGGAGGAACTGACCATGCGCCACGCCTTCGACATTGCCGGTTCCGAGATCGAGCTCTGGCTCGGCCGCGACGGCGAGGCCTACCGGCTGAACGGACCCGACGGGACGACGCGTGTCGCGTTGTCCGAGGGGCCGGCGCCCCGGCGGGTGCTGACCGTCGACGGTCTCAGCCAGCCGATCGTGGTGGCGGTGGAGGGCGAGCTCGTCCACATCCATCTCGACGGCCACAGCCACACGATCCGCCATCTCGATCCGGCGCGGCGTTTCGCCGAGGCCGAAGCGGGCGGCGGCGCCGACATGGCGCGCGCACCCATGCCGGGCACGGTGGTGCGCGTCGTGGTCGCGGCCGGCGAGGCCGTCGCCTCGGGCGATCCGCTCGTCGTCATCGAAAGCATGAAGCTCGAGACCACGATCCGCGCCTGGCATGACGGCCGGGTCGAGGCGGTCCATGTGAGCGAGGGCCAGACCTTCGACCGGGACGCGCCGCTGGTCAGCCTGTCCGCGAACGAGGCCTGACATGCGCAAGATCGTCTCCTCGCTCGATACCCGCTCCTCCGAGTTCCTTGCCAATCTCGCGCACAACAGGGGCCTTGCCGCCGCGCTGAAGGAGCGCCAGCGCGAGGCCCGGCTGGTCCGGCCCGAGCGCGATCTCCAGCGCCTCGCGCGGCAGAACAAGATGTTCGTGCGCGATCGGATCGAGGCCCTGCTCGATCCCGGCACGCCGTTCCTGGAACTGTCGACGCTCGCGGCGGGCGAGGCCTATGGCGGCGACGTGCCGGGGGCCGGCATCGTCTCCGGCATCGGCATCGTCTCCGGCCGCGAGGTGATCATCCATGCGGACGATGCCAGCGTGAAGGGCGGCGCCTGGTATCCGCTGTCGGTGAAGAAGATCGTCCGCACGCTCGACATCGCCATCGAGAACCGCCTGCCGGTGGTGCATCTGTGCGACAGCGCCGGCGGCTTCCTGCCGCTGCAGGCGGAACTCTTCGGCGACCGCTATCTTGCCGGCCGCATCTTCCGCAACCAGGCGACGCTGTCGAAGATGGGCGTGCCGCAGGTGGCGATCGTGCTCGGCCATTGCACCGCGGGCGGCGCCTATGTGCCGGCGCTCAGCGAATACAATGTCATCGTCAAGGGAACGGGCGCGATCTTCCTCGGCGGGCCGCCGCTGGTGAAGGCGGCGACCGGCGAGGAGGTGACGGTGGACGAGCTCGGCGGCGCCGACGTCCATACCCGCATTTCCGGCACGGCCGACTATCCGGCGACCAGCGAGCGCCATGCCATCGCGATTGCACGCGAGATCGTCGGCACCTTCCCGAAGCGGGCCAAGGCAGCGCTCCAATGGGCCAGCCCCGAGCCGCCGGCCTATGATCCCGACGAGCTCTACGGCGTCATCCCGCGCGACATCAAGGTGCAGTTCGACATGCGCGAGGTGATCGCCCGCATGGTCGACGGCAGCCGCTTCCACGAATACCAGCCGGCCTATGGCACGACGCTCGTCTGCGGCTTCGCCCATATCTGGGGCTGCCCGGTCGGCATCCTTGCCAACAATGGCGTGCTGTTCAACGACAGCGCGCTGAAGGGCGCCCATTTCATGCAGCTCTGCGACCAGAACCGCACGCCGGTCCTGTTCCTGCAGAACATCACCGGCTACATGGTCGGGCGCGAATACGAGCACCGCGGCATCACCAAGGACGGCGCCAAGATGATCATGGCGGTGTCGGGCCTGGAGGTGCCGAAGATCACCGTGGTGGTCAACGGCTCGTTCGGCGCCGGCAATTACGGCATGTCGGGCCGCGCCTTCGATCCGCGCTTCCTGTTCATGTGGCCGCAGAGCCAGATTTCGGTGATGGGCGCCGAACAGGCGTCCAACGTGCTCGCCGACATCAAGATCCGCCAGCTCGCGCGCCAGGGCGAGGCGCTCGACGCCGCCGGCATCGCCGCGATCCGCGAGCCGATCCTGGAGGAATACCGGCGCCAGTCGAGCGCCTATTATTCCACTTCGGAAATCTGGGACGACGGCATTCTCGATCCCGTCGATACCCGCAATGCGCTGGCCATCGCCCTGTCCGCGGCGCTCAATGCGCCAGGACGGGATCCCCACTACGGCGTCTTCAGGATGTGAGGCGTGCCATGGACCGAACCGGCATCGACATTCCATCCCCATCCGCCCGCCCGGTGGTGCTGGCCTGCCGCGACATCGAGCGCTCCTTCGGCGGCCTGAAGGCGTTGAAGGGAGCGTCGCTCGATGTGCGCGAGGGCGAGATCTTCGGCCTGGTCGGGCCGAACGGCAGCGGCAAGACGACGCTCGTCAACGTCGTTACCGGCTTCTATCCGCCCAATGCCGGCAGCGTCACGCTGTTCGGCGAGAACATCACCCATGTCGCGCCGCATCTGGTGGCGCGCCGCGGGGTGGCGCGCACCTTCCAGAACCTCGCCCTGTTCAAGGGCATGAGCGTGCTCGACAACATCCTGATCGGCCGCCACGTGCACATGCGGCCGAGCGCGCTCGGCACCTTCTTCTACTGGTGGTGGGCGCAGAAGGAGGAGCTGGCGAACCGGCGGATCGTCGAGGAGATCATCGAGTTCATGCAGCTCCAGGACATCCGCGACGAGCCGGTGGACGTCATCCCGCTCGGCCTGCAGAAGCGTGTCGAGCTTGCCCGCGCGCTGGTCGCCGAGCCGCGCTTCCTGATCCTCGACGAGCCGATGGCCGGCATGAACCAGGAGGAGAAGGAATATATCGCACGCTTCATCCTGGACGCGCGCGAGGCGCGCGGCGTCACCATCCTGATCATCGAGCACCACATGGACGTGGTGACCGCGATCTGCGACCGGGTGGTGGTGCTCAGCTACGGCGAGATCATCTCCGAGGGCAAGCCGCATGAGGCGATCGCGCATCCGCGCGTCGTATCGGCCTATCTCGGCGAACGGGCGGCCAAGCGCCACCAGGAAGCGGTGACGTCATGAACGCGCTTTCGACCGACATCGCAAAGGCGGCGGCGGCCGATGGCCAGCCGGCGACGCTGGTCGCCGCGCTTGCCCGCAATGCCGCGCGTTCGCCCGACCGCATCGCCTTCCGCGAACGCAAATACGGCGTCTGGCAGGAGCTGACCTGGAAGCAGGTGCAGGACGAGGTGCTGGCGATGGCGGCGGCGCTGGACGCGCGCGGCCTCAACCCGGGATCGGCGCTCATCGTGATCGGCGACAACCGGCCGCGGCTCTATTTCGCCATGCTGGCGGCCAATGTGCTGAAGGCCTTTCCCTCGCCCGTCTACCCGGACGTGCCGCTCGACGAGCTCGTCGTCTCGACCCGCCACGGCGCGCCCGACTTCGCGGTGGCCGAGGACCAGGAACAGGTCGACAAGCTGATCGAGCTGCGCGAGCGGATCGGCCGGCCGGCGACCATCGTCTACGATGATCCACGCGGCCTCGACGGCTATGCCGCGGCCGGCCTCGTCTCGCTCGAGGCGCTCGTCGCCGAGGGGCGCGCACGGCTCGAGCGGGAGCCGGGCCTGGCCGCGGCGCTGGCCGGCCGCGCCGGCCCCGACGACGTCACGGTGCTCCTCCATTCCTCGGGCACGACCGGCGAGCCCAAGGGCATTCCGCTCAGCCATGCCAATGTCACGCGCGGCGTCATGAACGCGGCGGCCAGCGGCTATTTCCGCGAACACGAGGAGCTCTTCGCCTATCTGCCGACGGCCTGGGTCGGCGACTTCGTGTTCACGCTCGGCGCCGGCCTGATGCTGACGGCGACCATCAACATCCCCGAGCGGCAGGAAACGGTGATGCACGACCTGCGCGAGGTGGCGCCGACCTTCTATCTCGCCGCGCCGCGCGCCTGGGACCAGATGCTGACGCGCATCCAGGTCGGCATGAAGAACTCGACGCCGCTGAAGCGGCGGCTGTTCGACACGTTCATGCCACGGGCGGTGGCCCTGGAGAAGAAGCGCCTCGCCGGCGAGCAGCCCGGGCTCGGCGAGCGGTTGATGCACCGGATCGGCGACGTCCTGGTCTATGCGCCGCTGCGCGACTATCTCGGCCTCGGGCGGGCCGAGCGCGCCTTTACCGGCGGCGAGGCGCTCGGCGAGGACACGTTCCTGTTCTTCCGCGCGCTCGGCATCAAGCTGAAGCAGTTCTACGGCCAGACCGAGACCTGCGCGCTGACCGCCGCGCAGAGCGAGGGCCGGGTCAAGCTGCACACCGTCGGCCGGCCGATGGAGGGCGTCGCGGTCCGCATCGACGACAGCGGCGAGATCCTGGTCAGGTCGCCGTCGGTGATCACGGGCTATTTCGACGATCCGGCAAGCTCGGCCAAGGCCATCGTCGACGGTTGGCTGCACACCGGCGATGCCGGCTTCCTCGACGAGGACGGCGATCTCGTCGTGCTCGGCCGCGTCTCGGAGGTGGTGCGCACGGCGGCCGGCGAGCGCTACATTCCGAACTTCATCGAGAACCGGCTGAAGTTCAGCCCCTATATCCGCAATGTCGCCGTCATCGGCGCCGGCCGCGACCAGCTCACCGCCATCGTCTGCATCGATTTCGACGCGGTCGGCCATTGGGCGGAGGAGCGGCGCATCTCCTACACGTCCTATGCCGATCTCTCGCAGAAGCCCGAGGTGCAGGAGCTGGTGGGCTCGGTCATCGCCCATGTCAACACGCTCCAGCCCGAAGGGCTGAAGGTCCGCCGCTTCGTCAACCTGCACAAGGATTTCGACGCGGACGACGGCGAGATCACGCGCACCCGCAAGCTGCGCCGCAACACGATCGAGACGACCTATGCCGCGTTGATCGCGGCGCTCTATGGCGGCGAGCGGCAGACCGTGTTCGACGCGGCCATCACCTATGAGAGCGGCGAGCGCGGCGTGATCCGGCGCACCCTTACGATCAGCGAGGTTCCGGCCTGATGGACGTCCTGCTCATTTCGGAACTGGCGCTCAGCGGCGCCTTCGTCGGCCTGATGTATGCCCTGGTCTCGCTCGGCATCGTGCTCATCTACAAGACCTCGGGCCTTGCCAATCTCGCCCAGGGCGCCATCGCCATGACCGGCGCCTATATCACCTGGGCCCTCTCGGCCGGCCTCGGCGCGCCCATGTGGCTCGCCATCGTGCTGGCCCTCCTCGTCATGTTCTTTGCCGGCGCCATGGTCGAGCGCCTGGCGCTGCGCCGGATGATCGGCCAGCCCGTCATCATGACCATCATGCTGACGCTCGGCATCGAGATCCTCTTGCGCGGCCTGATGCCGGGTGTGTTCGGAGCGGCGGTCAAGCGTCTCGACATCGGCATCCCGCAGGCTCCCGTCTTCATCGGCGAGCTCCTGATCAACCGGGCAACGCTGATCGGCGGCTCGCTGTCCTTCCTGCTCATCGTGCTGTCGCTGGTCTTCTTCAATTCGCGTTACGGCATCGTCATGCGCGCGGTGGCCGACGACCAGACCGCCTCCTGGTCGGTCGGCATCCGCGTGGAGAAGGCGATCGCGGTCGCCTGGGGCCTGAGCGCGGTGATCGCGACCGGCGCCGGCATCCTCTGGGGCGCGACGCAGGGCGTCGACTGGTCGCTGTCGCTGCTGCTGATCAAGGCGCTGGCGATCGCCATCCTCGGCGGCCTCGACTCGATCCCCGGCGTGCTCATCGCGGGCCTCATCGTCGGCGTCGCCGAGAGCCTTGCGACCGGCATACTCGATCCGCTGGTCGGCGGCGGCACCCGCGACATCGTCGCCTCCGTCATCATCCTGCTCACGCTGCTCCTGAAGCCGCACGGCCTGTTCGGCCGCGAGCATATCGAGCGCGTCTAGGAGCCAGCCCATGTTCTACCGTCGCGCCGGCATCCGCCACACCCGCTACGAGGACGAGCGGCAGCTCTTTCCGCTCGGCTTCGACCGGGCGCTGATCCTTCTCGTCCTCGCCTTCCTGGTGCTCGCGCCGTTCACGCTCGACCGGCTCTATCTCGCCGGCTATCTGCTGCCCTGGCTGATCTGGTCGACGGCGGCGCTCGGGCTCAACCTGGTCATGGGCGGCGCCGGCCAGATCCATCTCGGCTATGGCGCGGTGATGGCGATCGGCGCCTATACCGCCGTGCATCTCGTGCGCTTCGGCGTGCCGCTCGAATTCGCGATGATCGCCGGCGGCCTGATGAGCGCCGCCATCGGCATCATCTTCGGCGCGGCGGCGCTCAGAGTGAAGGGCATCTACCTCGCCATGGCGACGCTCGCCATGCAGTACATCGTCGACTTCGTCATCTCGCAGACGCCGGCAATCAGCGGCGGCACGCTCGCCACCATCCAGGTGCCGCCGGTGCGCTTCCTCGGCATCAGCCTGCGCGGCGACGTCGAAACCTATTTCGTCGCGCTCGTCGTCTGCGTGCTGGTCACCCTGTTCATGCTCAATGTCCGGCGCACCAGCTTCGGCCGGGCGCTCGCGGCAGTGCGCGAGAAGGACTATGCCGCGCAGATCCTCGGCGTCAGCACGTTCAAATACAAGCTGCTCGCCTTCTGGGTGTCCTCCTTCATCGGCGGCGTTGTCGGCTCGGTGCTGGCGGTCTGCTATCTGCGCGCCGTCTCGCCCGACCAGTTCCATATCGAACTGTCGATCCAGCTGCTCGCCATGGTCATCGTCGGCGGCCTCGGCAGCGTGCTCGGGCCGTTCTTCGGCGCCGCGCTGATCCTGTTCGCGCCGATCGTGCTCAACAATCTCATGGGGTTCATGGCGACGACGCTCGGCCTCGGCATGTCGATCGATCTGCGCGCCCATGTGCCGCTGATGGCTTATGGCGCGCTCGTCATCGGCTTCCTTCTCTACGAGCCGCTGGGCCTTGCCAAGATCTATGACAATCTGAGGAATTACCTCCTCGTATGGCCGTTCCGCCACGCCCAGCGGTAACGGCGCCAGAACAAGGGGCGGAGGAAACACGTCATGTCAGTCAACCGGCGCATCTTTCTCAGTGGAACAGCCGCGGCGCTGGCCGCGCCCACCGTGTCGACGTCAGGAGCCTTTGCCCAGGAGCGGGTCGTCCGCTTCACGCTGGCGCAGGACTTCACCCGCATCTACACCTTCGTCACCTCGGAATATAACCAGGGCCAGCGGGACTATTTCACGCTCGTCAACGAGCGCGGCGGGGTTGGCGGCTACCGCATCGTCGCCGACGTGTCGGACCACGCCAACGACCTGCCGCGGGCGATCGAGGCCTATGAGCGGGGCAAGCGCGAGGGTGCGGTGCTGATCGATCCCCTGTCGACGCCGGTCGCCCGGGCGCTCGTGCCGCGCGCGCTCGAGGACAAGATCAACCTGGTCACCGCCTATTCCGGCCGGAGCGATGCCGCCGACGGCACGAGCTTTCCCTATGTGCTGCCGCTGTCGATCAACTACTGGACCCAGGCCGGCCTGATCATCGACTATTTTGCCAAGAGTTCGGGCGGCAACCTGCGCGGCAAGAAGATCGTCTTCGTCCACATCGACACGCCCTTCGGCAAGGAGCCGCTGCCGATCCTGCAGGTGCTGGCCCAGCGCCAGGGCTTCGAGCTGCTGCCCTTCCCCTACACGCCGCCGGGCAACGACCAGGCCGCGATCTGGCCGCAGGTGCGGCGCGCCCGGCCGGACTTCGTGATCTTCTGGGGCGCCGGCGTCGGCCAGACCGTGGCGCTGACCGAAGCGGTGCGCAACGGCCTGCCGATGGACCGCGTCTCCTCCAGCGTCTGGCTGTCGGAATCCGACATGGGAGTCGTCGGCAAGGATGCGGTGAAGGGCGTTCTGAAGATCGAGCCCTGCGCCAGCGGCCGCGATCCGAAGCCGATCCAGGACATCATCAACGAGGTGGTCGGCAAGGGCAAGGGCGCGGGGCCCAGCGGCAAGGTCGGCACCAGCTACTACAATTACGGTGTCCAGATGGCCTCGCTGATGGTCGAGGGCGTGCGCAAGGCGGCCGAGAAGGCGCCGAACGGACCGGTGACCGGCGCCTGGCTGAACGAAGGCCTGCGCTCCATCACCAACTTCACCGCCGAAGGCCTGCTGCCGCCCACCACGGTGACCAAGGAAGACCATCAGGGCGGCGGCCAGGGCCGCGTCGCGCGCTGGGACGGCAGCAAGTTCGTGCCGGTGACCGACTGGTTCACCGCCAACCAGGACATCGTCTGGGCCGAGATCCGGAAATATTCGGAGGAGTTCCGCCGCTCCGGCAAGTGAGCGCCGGCCCGGAACGACCGATATCGCGGCGCCCGCACGGATCCGTGCGGGCCCGTTCGTCCGGCGTGCCCGCCGCGGGCCGGACGCCTCACAGCGGAGCCCTTCATGACCCTTCTCGCGCTCAACAATGTCGAGGTGGTCTATGACCGCGTCTTCCTCGCGGTCAAAGGCGTGTCGATCGAGGTGCCCGATCGCGGCCTCGTCGCGCTGCTCGGCGCCAATGGCGCGGGCAAGAGCACCATCCTGAAATCGATCAGCGGCCTGTTGAAACCCGAGCGCGGCGAGGTCTCGCGCGGCGAGGTGCATTTCGCCGGCGAGGATATCCTGGCGCTCGATCCGCCCGACCGGGTCCGGCGCGGCATCGCCCATGTGCTGGAGGGCCGGCGCGTCTTCGGCCATCTCACCCCCGAGGAGAACCTGATCGCAGCCGCTTCCATGCACCGCGACCGCGGCCATGTGGCGGCTCTCATCGACAAGGTCATGACGCTGTTTCCGCGCCTGAAGCAGCGGGCCAAGGCGAAGGCGGGCTATCTCTCCGGCGGCGAGCAGCAGATGCTGGCGATCGGCCGGGCGCTGATGACCGAGCCGAAGCTCCTCATGCTCGACGAGCCGAGCCTCGGGCTTGCGCCGTTCCTGGTCGACGAGATCTTCGACATTGTGCGCAGCATCAATGCCGACAGCGGCGTCGCCGTGCTGCTGGTCGAGCAGAATGCCGCCGCCGCGCTGGAGATCGCGGACGAGGCCTATCTCATCGAGAACGGCCGGATCCTGATGGGCGGGCCGGCGGAGGTGCTGAGCAGCAACCCGGATATTGCCGAGGCCTATCTTGGCGGCCACAACAAGGTCGACTATCACGCGGTGAAACATTATCGCCGGCGCAAGCGCTGGCTTGCCTGACGACGAGGCCGATGCGCGACGGGCTCTACAGACTGCGATTCCAGGGCCCGCGCGGCTGGGGCGCCGGCATTCTCTTCGTCACCGGCGAACGCGTGCGCGGCGGCGATGGCGGCTTCTATTATTTCGGCTCGGTGGCGCGCGAGGGCGACAAGGTCGAGATCAAGGTCGAGACCCGCCGGCACAGCCAGAGCGCCGGTCTTGAGACCATTTTTGGCCTGGACGAGGTGCATGTCACGCTCACCGGCAGCCATGCCGCAGAGCGCATCCTGTGCGAGGGCAGCGTCGCCGAAATGCCCGGCGCACAGTTCCTGGCCGAGCTGAGCTGGCTTTCGGAATAATACGCCGGGTCGCAAGCCTGCATGGCAGGAAAGGCAGCCGTCCCTCGAGGCTCGCTTCGCTCGCTCCTCAGGATGAGGATTGTAGAGACTTGCATGGGGCTCGATTGCGCGATCTCGCAAGCGCTCGATATCAAGACATTGATGCAATACTCCACAAATCTCATCCTGAGGTGCGAAAGCGCCAGCGTGAGCCTCGAAGGACGGGCGACCTTCATGCGATGCCCGCTCGATCGCTGGAGGTGCCTGTTCAGCCGGTCCTTGGCCGATCGAGGCCGGCCTTGCTCAGCATGCGCAGCGTCGCGACGACCGCGATCGCCGACAATGCCGTCGACAGGGCGAAGAGCGGGCCGTAGCCAAGCCAGTCGGCGATCCGCCCGGACAGGAGCGAGCCGGCGAGATAGACCACCAGCTGGGCGCAGGCGAGGATGGTGAAATCGGTGCCCGGCTGGTCGGACGAGCTCACCGCCATGAACAGGCTGTAGAGCGCGACGATCTCCATGTAGCGGATCAGCGTCTGGAAGCCGGCCGCGCCGAACAGCGCCTCCTTGCCCGAGACGATGGCGAAGGCGTGCAGGGCGAAGAGCAAGAAGCACAGGGTGCGCATGCCGCCGAGCAGGCTCAGCACGAAGCCGAGGCCGCGCGTCCTGATCAGCCAGGCGGCGAGCGCTGAGCCGCCGAGACCGGCGGTCGCCGCCGCCGTGCCGGACAGGAGGCCGATCTGGTCGAGCGGCACGCCGGCATCGACGAGATAGGGCGCCTCCATTGCCTTCACGAAGCCTTCACTCGCCCGGTAGGTCAGCGCGATCCAGAGGATCTGGCGCGCTTCCGGGCGGCGGAGGAAGGCCATGACCGAGGGGCGCGGCGCCGCCGCCGAGGCCGCGCCGGTATCGTCCTCGCGCATCATCAGCGCGGCGGCGAGCGGCAGGACCGAAAAGGCGGCGATGGTCAGCAGCATCGCCGTCCAGCCGACATGGTGATAGAGCACCAGTCCGAGCGTGCCGCCGACCACCACGCCGAAGGCGACCGCGCCGCCCTGGATGGCGTTGCCGACGGCGCGGTCGGCCTCGGGCAGGTATTTGGCGGCATAGCCGTCGGTGGCGATGTCCTGGGTGGAGAGCAGCATCGAGGCGACGAACCCGATGGTCAGCACGGTGCGCACGTCGGTCGGCTGGACCCAGAGCAGGGCGAGGATGCAGGCGATGATGCCGGCCTGGGTCAGGAACACCCAGCTGGCGCGATGCGCCCTTGCGACCGGCCGGATGCGGTCGACCAGCGGCGCCCAGAGGAATTTCAGCACCAGCGGCAGGAACAGGATCGAGACGAAGCCGATCGCCGTACGCGAGACGCCCTGCTCGCGCATGATGGGCGGAAGGGCGGCGGCGAACAGGTAGGTCGGGATCGCCTGGGCGACATAGAGCCCGGCAAGCACCACGAACAGGCGCAGGCGTCCGGCGCGGGCCGGACCCTGATCGTGGCTGGCGGCGAGGTTGGTCATGCTCCGGCTCCGATGAGGGGCAGCAGCGCGGCGCGGCCGGCCGTTTCATCCGGCGCGAGCGCTACCGGGAAGGACCAGAGCCGCTGGAACGTCGCGGCGGTGTCGGCGGTCGCGTCGGGGCGGATGATGGCCAGGCCACGGCAATTGCGGTTCATGCTTTCGCGCGTCGCCTTGTACCAGAGCGCCTGGGCGCGCTCGCCGGCCGGCGAGAGGGCGCGGCCGCCGCCGAGCACGGCGATGAGGGCGAAGGGCCGGTCGAGCCGGCCGATCGTCTCGAGCGCGCCGAGATAGGCCGCTTCGTCCCCCGCGCCGTAGGGCTGGGTGAGGCGCAGGGTGACGATGCCGCCGGCGTCGTGGTCGAGCTCCACCATGGCGGCTCAGAACGTGCGGCGGAAGCCGGCGGTCACCGTGCGGCCCCAGGCATAGCTCGTGAGGTTGCGCACCGAGGTGGCGGTCGGGTTCTCGTAGAGCGTGTCGAACAGGTTGTTGACGGCGAGGAAGGCCTGGCCGCCGAAGACCGGCGCCGCGACCGAGGCGTTCATCGTGAAGCCGGACTTGATCGGGTAGATCGTGCCGGCAAGATTGATCGGCTGGTTGCGGCCGGTGAAGCCGACGCCTTCGATCCGCACGGTGACGTCGTTGTCGAAGCGGTAGCTGCCGTAGATCATGCCGCGGAATGGATTGGCGATGCGGTTGTTGGGCAGCCAGCTGTCGAGCCGCCCGTCCTTGTTGGAATCGTAGCGGCCCTCGCGATAGGTCATGTTGGTACCGAGCGTCAGGGCACTGGTCACCTGCATCTCGCCCTGGAACTCGACGCCGTAGATCATCTCCTTCTGCTGCGACATGGTGTTGCTGAGCGGATCGAAGGTGACGCCGTCGTTCGAGGTGCTGATGAAGCCGGCCAGGCTGCCGCGGAAGGCGCCGACGCGGCCGCGAATGCCGACCTCGTAGTTGTTCACGAGCTGGGCGCGCGGGCCGATGCTGCCATAGCTGACGGCGGTGCCGGCCGGCAGGCAGGTCGGCCGCGTGAGCGGGCAGGCATAAGCGAGCGTCGAGCCGGCACGCCGGGTGAAGGCGCCGACATCCGGCAGGGCATAGCCCTGGCTGAAGCCGCCATAGAGGTCGATCGTATCGGTCAGCTTGAAGGTCGCGCCGAGATTGTAGGTCGGCGCGGAATAGGTGAACGAGCCGCCGAGAACGGGGATCGCCGGCAGCAGAAAGACCGAGGTCCCGCTGAGGCCGGCATAGATGTCGGGGCGGGTATAGTCCTGCACGGTCAGGGCGAAGCGCTCGTAGCGCAGGCCCGCGCGCACCGTCAGGCGGTCGGTGACCGGCACCTGGAGCTGCGCGAAGCCGGCGAGCGTCGTCTGGCCGAGCGGCGTGAACACCTCGCGTCCGTCGACGAGGTGCTGGGACGTGTGGTCGCGGATGACGTCGGCGCCCCAGGTCAGGCGCGTGCCGCGCCAGAGGAAGTCGAGCGGCGTATCGATGGTGGCGGTCAGGCCGTAGCGCGTCGAATGCAGCACGGTCTGGTTGGCCGGGCTCGTCGGCGAGCGCGGATTGCCGGAATAGTAGACCTGGCTGTTATAGGGGAACGAATAGTTGCTGTAGTTGAAGCGCTTGTTGGTCTCGTTGTAGAAGCTCTGCACCGAGAGCGCGCCGAGCAGGAACGACTGGTCGGTGTAGCGCGCCTGGAACGAGCTCGTCCGTTCCATCACGCTGAAGCCGGAATAGAGGCTCGACGTGTCCGGGCGCGCATAGGTGCCGGAATAGAGCGTGTTGTATTGCGGGTTCTGCTCGAGCCGGATCATGGTGGCCGACACTTCGAAGCGCCGGGCCGGATCGAAATTGTAGCCGAGGCGCGCGAACAGGTTGCCGTTCCAGTAGCGGTCGCCGCCGCCCTGGCCGAGCATGGCGTCGGAGGGCAGCTCGCGGCCGGCGCCGTCATAGGTGCGGCCGGCGGAGCGGCCGGTGGCGACGATCGAATAGTCGAAGCCGTTATGGCCGCCGAGCATGCTGACCGAAACTTCGGGCGCCAGCGAGTTGGCGGCATTGCTGGTGAAGGCGCGCAGGGCCGTGCTGACGGTCACCTGCGGCCGGCCGTCGACCGGCCGACGGGTGATGAAATTGACCGTGCCGCCGGTGGCGCCGGCGCCATAGAGGCTGGAGGCGCCGGAGGCGACCTCGATGCGCTCGACCGCATTGAGGTCGATCAGCGAGGCGATGCGCGAGACGTCGCGCAGCGGCGTGTTGAGCGGCACGCCGTCGATCATCACCAGCAGGCCGCGGCCGCGATAGCTCTCCGAAGCGTTGGAGATCGTCTCGGTCGAGGCGGAATAGCCGGGCACCAGCTTGGACAGCGCGACGGCCGGATTGGACGAGAACCTGAGCTGCTGCTCGATCTCGGCGCGCTCGACCACCTGCACGGTCGTCGGAACCTGTTCGATCGGGCGCGCGGCCCGGGTTGCGGTGACGGTAATCTCGTCGAGAACCTGAACGTCCTGCGCTGTGGCCGGCAAGGCTAGGCTGGCACTGACGAGGCTGCCGAGGCCTGCGCCGATCAGTGTCATCCTGCCCTTGGGCAATCTTGTCGCGCGCCGCATGTCCGTCGTCCAGGTTCAATGCCTTAGAAGCGCCGGAAAATGCAGGGCCAACATTGTGACGTCAACAATGAATTCGGGGAATCTGGAACTATATACTTGTTCTAGACACGGTACTTTTTAAAAGTTTTCAAAAGAGAAATTCGATTTGAATGACTCTAAATTGATGCCTGTTTCGATGGCACGGCCAAGCGCGGGGAGGATGGCTCCAATGCGGGGGAAACCGGCCCGACGCGCTGGCACGGCCCTGATGACATGTTAGCTTTGCGCCACCTCGTCCCCTGAAGTGGAAGCTGCGTATGCCCGTTCTCGACAAGATCAAGGCCTTTGAAAACGACATGACGGCCTGGCGCCAGGACCTGCACCGTCATCCCGAGATCGGCTTCGAGGAGAAGCGCACCTCCGACTTCGTGGCGCGCACGCTGGAGGGTTTCGGCTACGAGGTTCACCGCGGCGTCGGCAAGACCGGCGTGGTCGGCCGCCTGAAGGTCGGCGAATCCAGCCGATCGATCGGCCTGCGCGCCGATATGGACGCGCTGCCGATGCAGGAGGCCAACACCTTCGCCCACCGTTCGACCATCGACGGGCGCATGCATGCCTGCGGCCATGACGGCCATACGGCGAGCCTGCTCGGCGCGGCGCGCTATCTGGCCGAGACGCGCCAGTTCGACGGCACGGTCAACCTGATCTTCCAGCCGGCCGAGGAAGGGCTCGGCGGCGCCAACGCGATGCTCGCCGACGGCCTGCTCGACCGCTTTCCCTGCGACGTCCTGTTCGGCTTCCACAATGCGCCGAACCTGCCGCTCGGTCATTTCGCCATCCGCCCCGGCCCGATGATGGCCGGCGGCGCCTTCTTCGACATCATCGTCAAGGGCAAGGGCTCGCACGGCGCCCATCCCGAATTCAGCGTCGACCCCGTGCTGACCGCCTGCCACATCGTCACCGCGCTGCAGTCGATCCCGGCGCGCAATGTCGGCGCGGTGGATTCGGCGGTGATCAGCGTCACCCGGATCGAGGGCGGCGATGCCTACAACGTCGTGCCGAACCAGGCGGCGGTGCGCGGCACGGCGCGCTGGTTCAAGCCGGAGGTCCTGAAGATCATCGAGACCAATATGCGGCGCATCGCCACCGGCGTCGCCGAGGGTTTCGGCGCGACGGCGGAGGTGGATTTCCGGCTGATCTTCGCGCCGCTGGTCAACAGCGCCGACGATGCGACCTTCGCCGCCGACGTCGCGGCGGAAATCGTCGGCGAGGCCAAGGTCAATCGCGCGCGCGACCTGATCATGGGCTCGGAAGACTTCTCGTTCATGCTGGAGAAGGTGCCCGGCGCCTATATCAATATCGGCAATGGCGATGGCGCCAATGTCCACAATCCCAGCTACGACTTCAACGATGCGCTGCTGCCCTATGCGGCGAGCCTCTATGCGCGTCTCGTCGAGCGGCGGCTTGCGACCAACCGGTAGAGCGAAGGCCACCATCGAGCCGGGCGCGCCTTGGCGCTCCCGGCCGAGCCGCCCGACAGCCTGCCGCTCCACCGGAGCCCGCCGATGAAAAAGCTCGTCAACGACCCGCGTCACGTCGTACGCGAAATGCTGGAGGGCCTGGTCGCGCTGTCGCCGGGCCAGGCGCTGCTCGCCGACGAGGACGTGGTGGTGCAGGCCGGCCTGCCCGAACCCGCGCGCCGGCCGGTCGCGGTGCTCTCGGGCGGCGGCGCCGGCCATGAGCCGGCCCATGCCGGCTATGTCGGCGCGGGGCTTTTGACGGCGGCGGTGTCGGGCGACGTCTTCACCTCGCCGAGCACCGATGCGGTGCTGGCCGCGATCCGCGCCGCGGCCGGGCCGGCGGGCGCCGTGCTGGTGGTCAAGAACTATACCGGCGATCGGCTCAATTTCGGCCTCGCCGCGGAGCTGGCCCGGGCCGAGGGCATTCCGACCGAGGTGGTCGTCGTCGCCGACGACGTCGCCTTGCACGATACCGTGCCGGCCGAGCGCCGGCGCGGCATTGCCGGCACCGTGCTGGTGCACAAGGTGGCGGGGGCCGCAGCCGCGGCGGGCTGGCCGCTCGGCCGTGTCGCCGACACGGCTCGTGCGGCGGCCGCAGGGCTCGGCACGATGGGCGTCGCGCTCGGCGCCTGCACGGTTCCGGCCGCCGGCCGGCCGGGCTTCGTGCTCGGCGAGGACGAGGTCGAGCTCGGCCTCGGCATCCATGGCGAGCAGGGTGTGCGGCGCGGTGCACTGGAGACCGCCGACCGTCTGGTCGACGCCATGCTGGAGGTGATCGTCGGGGATCGCGGCCTTGCGGCCGGCGCGCGGGTGGCGCTGCTGGTCAACGGCCTCGGCGGCACGCCGCCGATGGAGCTTGCCATCGTCGCACGCCGGGCGCTCGCGGCGCTGCGCGAGCGCGGGATCGTTGTCGAGCGGGCGTGGAGCGGCAATTTCCTGACCGCGATCGAAATGCCGGGCTGTTCGCTGTCGCTGCTCGCGGTCGACGACGATCGGCTCGCCCTCATCGATGCGCCCGCCGCGGCACCGGCCTGGCCGGGCGGCGGCAAGATCGCGCCGGCGCGTATCGTGGCGGCGCCGGCAGCGGCGGATAGGACAACGGCGGGCGGCAAGGCCGACCCGGCGATCCGCGGCGCGCTGCTCAAGGTGGCGGACGCCCTCGACGCCGCCGAACCTCACCTGACCGCCCTCGACAGCGCCACGGGCGACGGCGACCTCGGCCTCAGCATGCAGCGCGGCGCGAATGCCTTGCGCGCCTTGCCGGACGGCGCCTTCACCGGTGCGGCGACGGTGCTCGCGGCGCTTGCAGGAGCCCTGCGTCGCGCCATTGCCGGCAGCTCCGGGCCCTTCTACGCGGTTGCGCTGATGCGCGCCGCGCGCCACCTCGAGGGTAACACCGGGCCGGATGCCGCGGCTCTTGCAGCCGCGTTCCGGGCCGGCGTCGACGCGATCGCGGAGCTCGGCGGCGCGCGGGTCGGCGACCGCACCATGCTGGATGCGCTCATGCCGGCGG
>NZ_JAPSET010000018.1:0-131269 GCF_026847585.1 Phreatobacter sp. AB_2022a | reverse complement strand
TGCCCGGCAGGCTGGTCGCGGCCGGCGGGTTCGGCGGCCCCTGGACGTCGACGCGCGCGGCCTGCGCCGGCACCGGGCGCAGGTGCCGCGTGCTGACGTCGACCACATAGGTGCCCTCCTCGCGGAACGCGCGGACATCCGCCTCCGGAGCCACGGTCATGCGGATGGTGAGCTCCTCGGTACCGGTACTGGCCTCGATTTCCGGCACGAAGGACGGCAGCGCCTCGCGGGCCTGGCTCAGATCGGCGTTGAAGGGCTTGGCGACCTTCAGCACCAGCCGGTCGCCCGACCGGTCGAGAGACACGCCTGTCGGTTCCGGCAGGGTCAGCACGAAACGGGTGAAGGTCGGATGGTTGCCGACACGGATCGCGACCGGCGGCATGACCCGCGCGGCGCGCTGGGCCTCGGCGATCTGGGCGCGCCGTTCAGCCTCGCGCGCCCGGCGGGTCAGCTCCTCGACGACCTCGGCCGGCAGGGCCGGCGGCGGACCGCGCCAGCTGTCGGGCAGCATGTCGACGAACAGCCGCTCGCCGGCTTCCATCGCATTGACGGTCACGCGCTGGCTGAGCGCGAAGCGCAGCGACCGGCCGTCCGGATCGCGCCGCACCGCCGTGACATAGCCGGGAAGCCGCGCGGCGAGCCCCGCCGCCGCAACCTCGACCGGGCGGCGGAAGGTGACGATCATCACCCCGCCGCTCACCTTCACGTCGGTCGGCGTCGGCTGGTTGAAGCCGAAGACGAGGCGCGCGAAGCCGTCATTGATATTGGCCGATATCTCCGCCCGGCCCGGCTGTGGCCGGCTGGCAGCCGGCTGGATCGTCCGGCCTTCGGCCGGTTGCGCCCCTGCGGGCAGGGAGAGGTGTCCCGCGAGACCGATGGCGATCAGGCAGGATCCGGTCAGTGTGGCCGCAACGCCCATCCTGGCGCGGCCCCTGAGGCATTGCGCGTTCCCGTCCATGGGTTCGCCACTCGCTGTGCTGCGCCGGTCACACGATATCCGACGCCCGGTTCCTTCGTGTGACCGGTCGCGGGCATCATCGCGGGCTGCTGTTAACAGCCCGTTTCGGCGATCGGCGAATGTTGCGGTGCAAATGCCCGATCGAGGCAGGTTGAAGCGATTTTGCCGGTTTCCCGTTCAGAGCCGTTTTTCCATGAAGACGCTCAGTGGATCCTCGGCATAGTCGGCGAAGGGACCGCGCGGGGCAAAACCCATGCCCGCGTAGAGGCCGAGCGCGGCGTGGCTGGCAACGCCGGTCTCCAGCCGCAGGACGCCGACGTGCTCGGCCTCGGCACAGGCGATGAGGCGGGCGAGCACGCGCCGCGACAGGCCCCGGCCGCGTGCCGGCTCGATCACCCACATTCGCTTGATTTCGGCCCAGTCGCCGTGGAGCACGATCGCGCCGGTCGCGAGCGCGGTGCCGTCCGCCGCGCGCGCGACGAAGAACCGCACATTGGGTCGGCGCAACGCCTCGAGCGGCAGGTGGTGATTGCTTTCGGCGGGATAGAGAGCCGCCGAATTGGCCTCGCCCTGGGCGAGCAGGGCGACGATGTCGGGCTGCGCCGGATCCTCCTCGCGGATGTCGACCGAAGCGGTCTCGGGCCGGTACTGCGTCATGGCGATCCCATCGTGCTCGATCTGGCGGCGCAAACCGGGGCACCGTGCCCAGGGAGCGGGCAAGGCGCGGGTCGCGGCGACGCCTGGCCGATCGGGAGCAAGGGCCGTGCCGCCGCCGTCAGCGGGTCGGCTGGCCCTCGATCTTCGGCAGTTGCGCCGCCGGCACCTGGCGCGGATCGACGCTGGCGGTCTGGCCCGGCCGGCGCGCCAGCTCCACGGTCAGCCGCTGCGCGGGAGCGGCCTGCATCTGGGCGAGCACGTCGGCGAGCTTCTGCGGCCGCATGGCGCGGGCGACCTCCACCACGACCGCCAACTCGAGATTGTCGAAGATGCGCGCGGCATCCTTTGGCCGCATCGTCTCGTACATGCTGACGAAGCCGCGGAAGCGCTGCTGCTCGGCTTCGTCGCGCCGCTGCTCGAGCCCGGCGATGCGGCTTTCCAGCTCCTTCAGCTCGTTCGCCCGCTGCTCCATGCGCCGCTCGGCCGCGCGCAGCAGGTTCTCACGCATGTCGAGCTCGCGCTGGCGGTTGTCGAGCTCCTGGCGGCGCTCCTGCAGGCGTTCGAGGATCGCCCGCTCGGACGCGGAGACCTGCGGCGGCTGGGGCAAGGCGAGATTGTTGAGCGGCTGCGGCGAAGGCGGCGCCGGCGCGGCGGGCGCCGCCGCCGGCGGCGTGACCGACCCGGTTGTCAGCATGGCATCGCTCGTCCCCGCCCGCTCGGGGCCGGGAATGCCGCGGTCCTGCGCGTGCACGGTGCGCGGGCCGGCCGGGCCGACATCGCCGCTGACCAGGCCGACCACCTTCAGGAACAGAAGGCTGCCGACGGCAACCGTGACGATCGGCAGGAGGCGCGGCTGGTTCATCGCCAATCCCTTAGGCGGCCCGGGCGCTGACGCGCGCGGCAAAGGCGGTGGCGGCGGCGAGGGTCGAGGCCGCGTTGGCTTGCCCCGGCATCACACCCGCCTCGTGTGCGCCATCGGTCTCCGCGGCTTCGCGCGCGGTGGCGGCCCGCGCCGCGGCGGTGATGCGCGAGATCCGCTCGACCACCTCCTGGCCCGACTTCACCTCGCGGTCGATCTCGGCAATGAACTGCTCGGCGCTGCGCAGCCTCTCGCCCAGCGTCGTGTCGCATTCGCGCACCGTGACCTTGAGGCCCTGGATGGCGCGCTCGGCGATTTCGGTGGCGGTGACCAGCTCGGCGATCGTCGCCTTCAGCGCCTGCTCGTCCGAGCGCAGGCGTTCGAGACGCCGGTTGAGCAGGACGCAATAGGCGATGGTGGCGGCCAGTAGGCCGCAGACCATGAGCTCGACGAGGAGAGAAATGACGAAGCTGGACATCAGAGTTCCTGCCCACCGGAAGAGATCTGCTCGAACTGCGTGAGGGTCGTCCGGGCCCGCCGCAGCGGGCGCTGCACCTTCACCGCCACCTTGTCGCCGACCCGGCCCATGCGGCCCTCGGTCAGGATCTGGTCGCCGCAGCGCACCTTGACCAGCGCGTCGGGTTTCATGTCCAGCACCAGCGTGTCGCCGACCTTCAGGTTCATCAGCTGACGCAGCGGCAGATCGGCCTCGTAGAGCACCGCCTCCACGGCGGTGCGCGCCTGGAAGATCTCCGAGGCGAGATGCCCTTCCCAGACCGGGTCGCGGCCGAGCTTCTCGCCGACGAAGGTCTGCATCAGCCGGTCGCGGATCGGCTCGATCGTGGCATAGGGCAGAAGGATCTCGACCGAGCCGCCGCGCTCTTCCATGTCGATGCGCAGGCGCACCAGGATGGCGGCGTTGTTCGGCCGCGAGATGGCGGCGAAACGCGGATTGGTCTCCAGCCGGTCGATGCGGAAATTGACCGGCGAGATCGGCCGGAAGGCGGCCTCGGCATCGGCCAGGATCACCTCGATCATGCGCTTGACGAGGCCCATCTCGATGGTCGTGTAGGGCCGGCCCTCGACGCGGATCGCGGTGACGCCGCGGCGGCCCCCGAGCAGCACGTCGATGATCGAATAGATCAGGCTGGAATCGATGGTGGCGATGCCGAAATTGTCCCACTCCTCGGCCTTGAAGATGGTCAGGATGGCCGGCAGCGGAATGGAGTTGAGATAGTCGGCGAAGCGCACCGCATGGATGCGGTCCAGCGACACTTCGACATTGTCGGAGGTGAAGTTGCGCAGCGACGTCGTCAGCAGGCGAACCAGCCTGTCGAAGACGATGTCGAGCATCGGCAGCCGCTCATAGGCGACCATGGCCGAGTCGATGATGGCGCGGATGCCGCCATTGTCGGTCAGCGCGAGATCTTCGACCGAGAAGCCGAGGAGGTTGTCGATCTCCTCCTGGTTCAGGATGCGTTCGGCTCCGCCCTTGGCCGAACCGGCGTGGGCCAGGCCGTCCTCGCCGAGCGCGGCCCAGTCCTCGTTGCCGTCGAGGCCGCCGGCGCCCTGCTCCTCCAGCGCCATGCCCCATTCGGCGGCAAGCGCGTCCTGGTCGATGTCCTTCCCCCCGGCCATGGCGCTCAAGCCCTCACTGCACGATGATTTCGCGGAACAGCACGGCATTGACCCGTGCCGGATGCACCGCCGTATTGACCCGCCGGGTCAGCTCGTCGCGCAGCCGGAAAATACCGGCCGAGCCTTCGATGTCGGAGGGGCGGACCTCGCGCAGATAGAGCTGGAAGGCATCGATCACGCGCGGCATGACCGGCCGGATCTGCTCAGCGGTCCGCGCATCGGCGACCTCGAGCGCCACCTTCACCCGAAGATACTGGGCGCGGTCCTGACCGACCGACAGATTGACCGTCATCTCGGGCAGGTCGACGAAGGACACCGGGATCGCGGCATGAACCGGCTCGGTATTGCGGGCCTCCGCGCGCGGCTTCATGAGGAAGAACCAGGCGCCCCCGCCGATCGCCAGGGCCGCGACCGCCGCACCGATGACGATGATCCGCGTCTTCGAGCCCGCGCCCGCAACGTCTTCTTCCTCGCCGTCCTCGACGGCGTCGGTCTTTTTCGGTTTCTTCGCCATGCCTTGCGCCCACCAGACTCAACGCTGCAGACGATGTCGCCACGATGGTTAACGGGACGCTAATTTTCGTTAACGAGCGGCAAAATTTGCCGGGTCTTTCGCGCCGCCCCGGCGCATTCTGCCGGGCGCATGGTTAGCAGGATCTCTCCATAAGTGGTTGATATTGCTTGAACGCGGCATTTGGCACGGACCATGCCAAGGCTGAGGACGGGTCCGCTGCCGTTTGGGAGAACGGGATCGGGCCCGAACTGGGGAAGAGCCGCGCGGCTTGCCGCCTTGGGAGAGGCGGGACGACGGCGCGGCGCGACATGGGACAGGTCCGATGGAGAACATCTCTCTCGTCGGCCTCTCGCGGCAGGTTGCCCTGCGGCGGGAGCTGGACGTTATTGCCAACAATCTCGCGAACCTGAATACGACCGGGTTCAAGGGCGACGCGGTCGTCTTCGAGGAGTTCATCAGTCCGACCGCGAACGACCAGACGTTCCAGCGCGGCGCCGACCGGCGCCTGTCCTTCGTCTGGGACCGGGCGACCGCCACCAATCTTGGCCAGGGCCCGCTCGAGCAGACCGGCAACGGGCTCGATGTCGGCATCGGCGGGCGCGGCTATTTCGTCGTCCGCACGCCCGAGGGCGAGCGCTACACCCGCAACGGTTCGTTCGAGATCAACGCCCAGGGCCAGCTCGTCACCAAGCAGGGCTATCCGGTGCTCGGCGACACCGGCCCGATCACCTTCGACCAGGCCGATAGCGGCATCACGATCACCCGCGACGGCACGATCAGCGTCATCGGCAACAATGCGACCAACCAGCCCGCGGGCCTGCGCGGCCGCCTGCGCCTCGTCGAGGGCAATACGCCGCGCGCGCTGGAGAAAGCCGGCGACAACCTGTTCCAGCTCCGGGCCGGCGCCCAGGTGACCAATCTGACCCCGGCCAATGTCGATCTGCGCCAGGGCTATATCGAGAAATCCAACGTCACCCCGGTGGTCGAAATGTCCCGGATGATCGAGGTGACCCGCGCCTATACCGCGCTCTCCGCATCCATCGAACGCCACGACCAACTCCGCCGCGACGCGATCCGCTCGCTCGGCAACCCGGCAAGCTGAGGAGCTTCATCGCCATGCGCGCCCTGCATACCGCCGCCACCGGCATGATGGCCCAGGAACTCACCGTCCAGGTCATCTCCAACAACATCGCGAACATGCGCACCACCGGCTTCAAGCGCCAGCGGGCCGAGTTCCAGGATCTGCTCTACGACCACCAGCGCCGCGCCGGCATGCAGAACTCGCAGCAGGGCAACGTGCTGCCGGTCGGCATTTCCGTCGGCACCGGCGTCAAGCCCGCCGCCACCTCGCGTGTCATGAGCCAGGGCAACATCCTGCCGACCGAAAAGGAATATGACGTCGCCATCCGCGGCGAGGGCTATTTCCGCATCCAGCTCCCGGACGGCCGCACCGCCTATACCCGCGACGGCTCGTTCGAGCTGAACGACCAGGGCCAGATCGCCACCGTCGACGGCAATCTGCTGGAGCCGTCGATCACCATCCCTCCCGGTGCCCGCGGCGTCACCATCTCGCCTTCGGGCGTCGTCCAGGTGCAGCTGCAGAACCAGGTGGCGCCGCAGACCGTCGGCACCATCCAGCTCTCGCGCTTCGTCAACAAGGCGGGCCTGGAATCGATCGGCGACAACCTGTTCCTGGAGACCGCCGCCTCCGGCCAGCCGACCACCACCGCGCCCAATGTCGACGGCATGGGCTCGCTGCTGCAGAAGAACCTCGAACAGTCGAACGTGACCGCGGTGTCGGAGATCTCGGATCTGATCGCCGCCCAGCGCGCCTACGAAATGAACGCCCGCATCATCTCGGCCGCCGACCAGATGTTGCAGTCGACCTCGCAGATCATGCGGTGAGGCGATCATGATCACCCTCAGGCTGTCCCTGGCACTGCTCCTCGGCTTCGGCGCGGCGCTGCCCGCCGGTGCCGAGACGCCGCCCACGCTGAAGGCCGGCGTCACGGTTGCGAGCGACATCGTCCGCCTCGGCGACCTCGTCGACAATGCCGGCGAATTCTCCGAGGTCGCGGTGTTCCGCTCCCCCGACATGGGCCATACCGGCCAGGTGCCGGCCTGGCGCATCGTCGAGGCGGCGCGACGCATGGGCATGGCGCGCATCGAGACCGGCGGCCGCACCGACGTCGCGGTCACCCGCGCCGCCCGCGTCATCCCGCTCGCCGACATGGAGGAGCGCATCGCGACCGCGATCGCCGGCAGCCTCGGCATCGCCGATTCCAGCCGCATCGCCGTCACCTTCGATCGCGGCGTCAGGCCGATCGCGGTCGAGCCGACCGTCCGCGGCACGCTCAGCGTCTCGCGCGTCGACCATGACCAGCGCAGCGGCCGGTTCGACGCCATGCTCGTGGTGGCCGGCGCCGCGCAGTCCGACCGCGGCGGCTTCCGCGTCACCGGCCAGGCGGCCGAGCTCGTCGACTATGTCGTGCCCGCCCGCTCGCTCAGCCGGGGCGAGGTGATCAAGGCGAGCGACCTGACGGTCGAGCGTCGGCCGCGCCACGAACTGGCCGGCGTCCCCGCCGACGCCATTTCCAGCCTCGCGCAGGCCGTCGGCCAGGCCGCGCGGCGGCCGCTGGTCGCCGAACGCGCCTTGCGCATCAGCGATCTCATGAAGCCCGAGATCGTCGAGCGCAACGGCAATGTGCTGATCCACTACGAAGGCAACGGCCTGTCGCTCACCGTGCGCGGCAAGGCGCTGGAAGCCGGTGCCGAAGGCGACACCGTCCAGGTGCAGAACCTGACCTCCCGCAAGACGCTGCAGGCGACCGTCACCGGCCCCGGCCGCGTCACCGTGGTCCAGCGCGCGGCGGTCACCACGCTCTCGGCCGCCGGCATCGGTTCGCCGGCCTCGACCAACCTGCAATGACCGTGTTCCCGACAGGATCCGCCATGCGTACCGCCCGCCTCTCCCTCGTCGTCGCCGCCGCCCTCGCCACCGCCGCCTGCGGCGCGCCCGATCGCCTGCGCAATATCGGCCAGCAGCCGGCGCTGTCGGCGATCAACAATCCGCAGACCCAGCCGGGCTACCGGCCGGTCTCCATGCCCATGCCCGAGCCGGTGCCGGTCTCGCACAATCCCAACTCGCTCTGGCGCAACGGCTCGCGGGCCTTCTTCCGCGACCAGCGCGCGCAGCGCGTCGGCGACATCATGACCATCAAGGTCAAGATCACTGACCAGGCGACGCTGTCGAACGAGACCAACCGCACCCGCACCAATACCGAAGGTTTCGGCGCGCCCAACATGTTCGGGCTGGAAAACCCGATCCGCAACGCCGGCGCCAATCCGGCCAACCTCCTGACGCTGAACAGCCAGTCGGGCAGCGACGGCAAGGGCACCATCAACCGCTCCGAACAGCTCGTCACCAATGTCGCCGCCGTGGTCACCCAGGTGCTGCCGAACGGCAACCTGGTGCTGGAGGGCCGGCAGGAGATCCGGGTCAATTTCGAGGTGCGTGAGCTGATCGTCGCCGGCATCGTCCGGCCCGAGGACATCGAGAGCGACAACACGATCGACTCGGCCAAGATCGCCCATGCCCGGATCGGCTATGGCGGCCGCGGCCAGATCACCGACGTGCAGCAGCCGCGCTACGGCCAGCAGGCGCTGGACGTCCTGCTGCCCTGGTAGGGGCCCCGTCCCGCTTCCCCTGCCACGGCGCTTGTCCCGGCGCCGCGGCGGACCCCGCGCCGTCCGCGCTCCCCAGGCGATACGGCCAACCGCGCCGCCCGTGCTCCCACACGGGCGGCGTGCTCATTGCCGCGTGTCAGATTCCCGTCACCGAGGCTTCGGTAGATCGTGACGACCCGCCCCATCCTCCCGCCGCGCGAAGGACATGCCGCTATGACTGCCTGGCTCCCGACCTTTCCCGACCGCCGTGAACTCATCAAGGCCGCCAGCGCCGGCCTCGTTCTGGCCGCGGCGCGCCCCGCCCTCGCCCGGGCGCCGCTCGCCGGCGCACAGGTGCCCGGCATCTACCGGATGAAGGTCGGCGCCCTTGAAGTGACCGCCGTGCTGGACGGCCATCTCGACCTGCCGCAGGCCCTGTTTCCCAAGGCGACCGACGGGGAGGCCGAGGCCCTGCTCGACCGCGCCGCGGTTCCGCGCGCCCGGCACGTCAACTGTCCCGTCAACACCTATCTGGTGAACAGCGGCGACCGGCTCGTGCTGGTCGACACCGGCACCGCCAACGCGATGGGGCCGTCGCTCGGCCTGATGCCGCGCAATCTCGCGGCCGCCGGCGTCACGCCCGAACAGATCGACACCGTGCTGATGACGCATCTTCACCCCGACCATGCCAACGGGCTGATCACGCCCGACGGCAAGGCCTTCTTCCCCAATGCCGAACTGGTGGTGGCCGGCGCCGAATATGATTTCTGGACCGACCAGGCGCTGATGAACCAGGCCCCGGCCGATTCCCAGTCCTTCTTCCGCATGGCCCAGGCGGCCCTGCAGCCCTACAATGACGCCAACCGTCTGCGCCGGCTCGGCCGCGACGCATCGGAGGTGGTGCCCGGCATCAGCGCGGTGGCCGCGCCCGGTCACACGCCCGGCCACACCGGCTATCGCATCGCCTCGGGCAGCCAGCAGTTGCTCGTCTGGGGCGACATCGTGCATGTCGCGCCCTTCCAGTTCGCCCGGCCTGACTGGTCGATCGCCTTCGACACCAGCCAGGACACGGCGGCCGCCTCGCGCCGGCGCCTGTTCGACATGACCGCCACCGACCGCATCATGGTCGCCGGCATGCACCTGCCCTTCCCCGGCATCGGTCATGTCCTGCGCGAGGGCGACGCCTATCGTTTCGTGCCGGTGCCCTGGCAGCCGCTCTAGCCGGGCGCCACGAAAAGAGCCGCACGCCGTGTCGGTACGGCCCGGCGCCGTTCGTCATCCTGTCGAAGCGCTCTGCAACCACAGGAGACGACAATGCGCCGGATCGTGACCTCAGCCTTCGTCAGCCTCGACGGCGTCATGCAGGCCCCGGGCGGGCCGCACGAAGACCCGACCGATGGCTTCAGCCACGGCGGCTGGCTCGTGCCCCACATGGACGCGGCGACCGGCGCGGTGATCGGCGAACTGTTCGACGCGCCGTTCGACCTCATGCTCGGCCGCCGGACCTACGACATCTTCGCCGCCTACTGGCCTGATATCGCCAACAAGCCCGAGGCCGATACCGGCACGCTCGCCATCGGCGCGGCGTTCGATCGCGCCACCAAATATGTCGCGACCCACCGGCCCGAGAGCCTCGCCTGGCAGAACAGCCGGTCGCTCGGGCCCGATATCGTCGCCGGCATCCGGACCCTCAGGGCCGGCGACGGGCCGACCCTGCTGACCCAGGGCAGCAGCACGCTGGTCCACACCCTGCTGGCCGCCGACCTCCTCGACGAGATCAGGCTCTTCATCTTTCCGGTGGTGCTCGGCCGGGGCAAGCGCCTGTTCGCCGAAAATGCCCTGCCGGCTGGCTACCGGCTGACGAGGTCGGCGACGAGCGGAAGCGGCGTCGTGATGGCGAGCTATGAGCGGGCGGGCGCCGTGCCGACCGGCGAGTTCGGCCCGGACCGGCCGACCCCGGCGGAGATCGAACGCCGGCGCACGCTGACCTGAGCGCGCTGGTGCGGCCGCAGGCCGCGCGTTCAGGTGCGCGACACCAGCAGCTTGAGGCCGGCAAGCCCGAAGAATACGGCAAGCGCACCCTCCACGACGCGCCGGACGCGCTGATAGAGGCGGACCATCGGCCGGGTCGAGAAGACCAGCGCGTAGCCGCAGAAGACGATGATGCCGAGCAGCGCGCAGCCGGCAATGATCATCGGCAGGACCACGGCCGGCATGTCCGGCCGCAGGGCGAGCGACATGATGGCGATCCAGGCGAGGATGGATTTCGGATTGCTCAGATGCATCAGCAGGCCACGCCGGTAGATCCGGCCGAAATCGGTGCCGCCGCCAGGCGCGGTGACGGCCGGCCGGCTCGGCGCCAGCGCCGCGCGCGCCGACTTCCAGGCAAGGTAGAGAAGGTAGAGCCCGCCGCCGATCCTGATCGCGGTCAGCGCATGGGCATAGGTTGCCAGCACAGCGGAAAGACCGGTGGCCGCCAACATGGCCCAGAAGATCGAGCCCGTGATGACGCCGCTCGCCAGGACCAGGGCGGGCAGCCTGCCCCGGCTCATCGCCATGCCCATGATCGCCATGTTGCTCGGCCCCGGGCTCGCCGTCGCCAGCACATAGGCCGCATAGACCACCAGGAGGTGCTGGACATGTGCGAAGGCGAGACTCTGCATGGCAAGGCTCCCTGGCGGCCGCGCGCGGCCATCGTTAATCCGCCATCGGCTTAGACCGAAGCCGCGGCCTTGGCCATTGTGGCCATCGCGCGCCAGCCATGAGGTCGAGGACCGGTCTGCGAGCGGCGCGCAGACACCGCCCCGAGGCCCCTCTCCCACTCAGTTCACCGCATCGCCCCCGGCGTCGAAATCGCCATGCGAGGTGATCACCCGGTCGACCAGGCCGAAGGCCCTCGCCTCCTCCGCGGTCATGAAATGATCGCGGTCGAGCGTCCGCTCGACCTCTTCGTAGGGCCGCCCGCAATGGTGGGCATAGAGCCGCGTCACCCGCGCCTTGGTCTGCCGCATCTCCTCGGCGTGGATCAGGATGTCGGAGGCCTGGCCCTGATAGCCGCCGAGCGGCTGGTGTACGTGGATGCTGGCATTGGGCAGCGCCGCCCGCTGGCCGGGCTCGCCCGCCATCAGCAGGAACGAGCCCATCGACCGGGCCGTGCCCATGCACAGCGTCGCGACCGGACAGGTGATGAACTGCATCGTGTCGTAGATGGCGAGCCCGCTGGAAATCACGCCGCCCGGCGAATTGATGTACATCGAGATCGGCTTCTTCGGATTTTCCGATTCCAGGAACAGCAATTGCGCGCAGATCAGCGCGGCCATGCCGTCCTCCACCTCGCCGTTGAGAAAGATGATCCGCTCGCGCAGCAGGCGCGAATAGATGTCGAAGGACCGCTCGCCGCGGCTCGACTGTTCGACCACCATCGGGACGAGTTGCATCGTGTCGCGCATGGGCGAACCACTCCTTTGGATATTGCAAGGGACCAGATGAAACGCCAGGCGGCGCGTCAGCGGCCGGGCGGCGCCATGGCCGTCACGCGGCGCGCATGACCGTCCTGGCATTGCCGTTGGCGGCCGCCGGCACGTGGACGGTGCTCGCCGGCGCATGGACGATGGCGAGCCGCGTGCCGCCGGCCTCGCCCGGCGCGATGCGGAAGGTCACGACGCTCTCGGCCATGCTGCCGCTGCCTTCGCTCAGCCGATAGCGGATCCAGCGGTCGGGCTCGCTGTCGATCACGTCGAGCCGGAACGCCCCTTCCGGCACCTCCGCGCCCGGCCGCGCCGGCAGCCAGCGCTCGACCAGCTCGGGCACGGTCAGCGCGCGCCAGACCTTGGCGAGCGGCGCCTCCAGCTCGAACTCGAAACGGAGCGGCGTCGCCGCGCCCTGCCTTTCGCCGCGATCGGTCATTGGTCCATTTCCTTCAGCACCTGCCTCAGCGCCTCGACCCGGTCGGGCCAGAACGCCCGGTAGCGGGTGAGCCAGCGGAACATGCGGTCGAGCCCTTCCGGGTCGACGCGGTAGAGCACGTGGCGTCCCTGCCGGCGCTCGGCGACGAGACCGGCCTCGCGCAGCACGGCAAGATGCTGCGACATGGCGGGCTGCGAGATGCCCGCGCCGTCGCGCAGTTCGGTCGCGTTGCGCTCGCCATCGGCGAGCCGTTCGAACACGGCGCGGCGGGTGGGATCGGCAAGGGCGCGGAACAGCTCGGTGTCGGACATGGTGACACATAAGCATGCACTTATGTCTATGGCAAGTCGCCCCGGCCAAGATCACGACCTTGCCACGCTGCCGCCCTCGTGCCTCCGCCAGTTGAAGGTTGACTTTCCCGGCGCGCCGATTTGACCATTGCTCTTCGCGCGATCCTGGCGCCAGATGGAGGGGATGGCCGCCTCGCTCCGTCAGGATTGGGTAACGGTTGAGGATGAAGATCGGAGCGAGATTCTACGTCCGAAGAAATGAGGAGGCGACCGGCAGACAGGCAGATCCACTCGCTTGGAATTTCGAAACGAACACCGTGTTCGCGCCATGGAGGTCTTGATGAAACGCGACAACCTCGACAGCCTCATTCCGGTCAAGAGCGCCAATGTCGAGTTGGGCGAAGCCCTGCCGCAGCATGCACGCGACTGCATCCTGCGGGCGACGCGCAAATATTTCGACGAGATGACCGCCGCCTCGGTCTACTTCACGCGCGAAGGCGCGTTCATCCGCTCCACGGTCAATATCCAGGTCGGATCGCTCAAGATGATCTCCGCCTCAGCCCACGCGACCGACTGCTACCTGGCCTTCGACCAGGCTTTCGACAAGGTCGAGAAGCAGCTCCGGCGCAAGAAGCGGGAGCTGAGGGATACCCGCCCGGCCCGCTCGAACAAGCTCGTCACGGCCGCGGAGGCCGCACGGCCTTGAGCTGAAACCGGTCGCGGACCGCAAGCCCCCTCCGCACCGCGACCTCCCCTCCCCGACCCGTCCGGACCCGAGGGCGCCCTTCTTCAGGAGGGGCGCCCTTGCCTCGCGGCCTGAAGCGGCTCCCCCATGCCTTCCCTGTTCAACCGCTACGCCGTCTTCGGCGCCTGTCTTGCTGTCGCCGCCCTGTCGCTGGCGCTCATGCCGATCTGGATCTGGCTCTGGCCGCTCGCCCTCGTGGCGACCTTGCTGTCGGCGATCGGCATCCACGATCTCTGGCAGAGCGAGCATGCGCTGCTGCGCAACTATCCCGTCATCGGCCATGTCCGCTATCTCGTCGAAGGCATCCGTCCGGAGATCCGGCAATATCTGCTCGAAGCCGACGACGACAAGCTGCCCTTCTCGCGCAGCCAGCGCTCGCTGATCTATGCCCGCGCCAAGAACGAGAGCGGCGAACGCCCCTTCGGCACGCTGCTGGACGTCTATTCCAACGGCTACGAGTTCATCAGTCATTCCATGCGGCCGGCGCCACTGGCCGATCCGGCGAGCTTCCGCATCACCATCGGCGGACCGCAGTGCACGCAGCCCTATTCGGCCTCGGTCCTGAACATCTCGGCAATGAGCTTCGGCTCGCTCAGCGCCAATGCGATCCGCGCGCTGAACCAGGGCGCCAAGCGCGGCGGCTTCGCCCATGATACGGGCGAAGGCTCGATCAGCCCCTATCACCGCGAGAATGGCGGCGACCTGATCTGGGAGCTCGGCAGCGGCTATTTCGGCTGCCGGACCGAAAGCGGCGGCTTCGACCCCGAGCGCTTCGCCGTCCAGGCGCGGGACGCGCAGGTCAAGATGATCGAGATCAAGATGAGCCAGGGCGCCAAGCCCGGCCATGGCGGCATTCTGCCGGCGCACAAGGTCAGCCGCGAGATCGCACTGACGCGCGGCGTGCCGGAGGGCGTGCAATGCGTGTCGCCGTCACGCCACAGCGCCTTTTCGACGCCGGTCGAGATGATGGCGTTCATCGCCCGCCTGCGCGAATTGTCGGGCGGCAAGCCGGTCGGCTTCAAGCTCTGCCTCGGCCACCCCTGGGAGTTCATGGGCATCGTCAAGGCCATGCTGGAGACCGGCATCACGCCCGATTTCATCGTCGTCGACGGCTCGGAGGGCGGCACCGGGGCGGCCCCGGTCGAGTTCACCGATCATCTCGGCGTGCCCCTGCGCGAGGGCCTGCTCTTCGTTCACAACACGCTCGTCGGCGCCGGCCTGCGCCCGCACATCCGGATCGGCGCCAGCGGCAAGGTGGTCAGCGCCTTCGACATGGCGAGCCTCTTCGCCATCGGCGCCGACTGGGTCAATTCGGCGCGCGGCTTCATGTTCGCCATCGGCTGCATCCAGTCGCAGAGCTGCCACACCAACCGCTGCCCGACCGGCGTCGCCACCCAGGATGCCGGGCGCCAGCGTGCGCTGGTCGTGCCCGACAAGGCCGAACGCGTGCTGAACTTCCATCGCAACACGCTGAAGGCCCTGGCCGAGATGATGGCCGCCGCCGGTGTCACGCATCCCCGCGATCTCGGCCCGCACCATCTGGTCCGCCGCATCTCGTCGACCGAGATCAAGCTCTATTCGCAGCTGCTGCGCTTCATCGAGCCCGGCAGCCTCCTGACCGGCGGCGTCGACGGCGAGTTCTACGCTTCGGCCTGGAAGCTTGCGAGCGCGGCGAGCTTCGAGCCGGCCAGCCCGCGGCCGGCGTAGGGGCGAGCAGCGAATGACCAGTGGGGATGCCGCGTCGACCACGCGTCGAACCCCGCAGCCGTTGCCGGACTGCGCGCTACACGCATGCCCTACGCGCCATTCGTCACCCGCTGTTCGCCGTCAACAAAAAACCCTCGGCACTGTCAGGTGGCGAGGGTTTTGAGTTGACCTTCATTCGTCGCGGTAGACCCGCTCGCGGCGCTCGTGCCGCTCCTGCGCCTCGAGCGACAGGGTGGCGATTGGCCGGGCTTCGAGGCGCTTCAGCGAGATCGGCTCGCCGGTCTCCTCGCAATAGCCGTAACTGTTGTCGTCGATCCGGGCGATGGCGGCATCGATCTTGGCGATCAGCTTGCGCTGCCGGTCGCGGGCCCTGAGCTCGATCGCCCGGTCGGTTTCCGAGGAGGCGCGATCGGCGATGTCAGGGTGGTTCTGGTTTTCGTCCTGCAGATTCTGAAGTGTTTCCTTGGCTTCCTTGAGAATGTCCTCCTTCCAGGCGAGGAGCTTCTTGCGGAAGTATTCCCGTTGCCGCTCGTTCATGAACGGCTCCGTATCCGTGGGGCGGTAATCCGCTTCCAACACTAAAGTCATCAACGAACCCCTCATTGAATCGCGACTTTTGGACGCGTTTCGGGCCGCCTCATAGCACCGGCCCAAGGGGCAGACAACCGCAAAACCGGTCACCGAACCGTCACGGTCCGGCACGGAGCATTTAAGATTTTGATAACAGGGAATTTTTTGCGATCAGGCCGCGAGGGTTGCCTCGCGCTTGGCCAGTTCAACCTGGGCGCGCAGATCGATCTCGGCGAGCACGCCGTCGAGGCCGGCTTCGCCGGTTTCCTCCAGCTTTGCCGCGGTCAGTCCGCGCAGCTTCAGGAGCGTCGCCGGCACCTGCTCGCCGGACAGCAGCGCAAGCTTCAGGTCGTCGAGGAGGTGCAGCGAATCGTGGCCGCGCTTCACCGCCCGGCGGCGGCGCTCGCGCCGGTCGTCCGGCTGCAGGCCCTGCACCGCCAGGAGCGTCTCCAGACCCGCGGTGGTTGTGGCCGGCTTGGCCGCGTCGGCCCGTCGCGTCTCGCGGGCGGTCTCGGCCGGCAGGGCGAAGGTCGCACGGGAACGGTCGGCGCGCGCCGCGCCGACGGCCGCTCCCTGCGGCGCCTGGACCTGGCCCAGAGGCGGCGACGTCGAGATCCTCATCTTCTCCCCCCAAGAGACGAGCTCTTCACGAAGAGGCAACACCTCTTTCGATGCGTTAACACTTGCGCCCGTCTCGGTTAAGGGGACGTTAATGCCCGGCAAAAGCTGCCGGGTGGTGTGGGCTACCGCCTCGCCGCGCCGGCCTGGACAAGCCCCCATCCTCCGTCTTTTCAAAGCCTTAGCTGCGATATCGGATCTGGCACGCGACCTGCTTCGTCCGCGTCAGTCGAGCCGAGGCCATGCCATGTTCCGCCGTTTCATCCTTGCCGTGACCCTTGCCGCCGCCGCGGCCCTGCCGGCCGCCGCGAACACGTCGCGGATCAAGGACCTCGTCGATGTCGAGGGCGTGCGCGAGAACCAGCTGATCGGCTACGGCCTCGTGGTCGGCCTCAACGGCACCGGCGACACGCTGAACAACTCGCCCTTCACACGCCAGTCGATCCAGTCGATGATGGAGCGTCTCGGCGTCAACACCCGCGGCATGAACATGCGCACCGCCAATGTCGCGGCGGTCATGGTCACCGCCAACCTGCCGCCCTTCGCAACCCAGGGTACGCGCATCGACATCCGCGTCTCGGCCATGGGCGATGCCCGCTCGCTGCAGGGCGGCGAGCTTCTGGTCACCCCGCTGGTCGGCGCCGACGGTGAGGTCTATGCCGTCGGCCAGGGCGCGGTGGCGATTTCCGGCTTCCAGGCCGAGGGCCAGGCGGCCCGCGTCACCCGCGGCGTGCCGACCGTCGGCCGCGTCTCGAACGGCGCCATCGTCGAGCGCGAGGTCACCTTCGCGATCAACCGCATGGCCTCGGTCCGGCTCGCCCTGCGCAATCCGGACCTGACCACTGCCCGCCGCATCGCCGCCGCCATCAACGACTTCATCGGCCAGCCCTCGGCCGAGCCGACCGATCCCGGCACGATCAATCTGCGCGTGCCGCCGCGCTTCGAAGGCAACATCGTGGCGCTGCTGACGGAGGTCGAGCAGCTGCGCGTCCAGCCCGACCAGGTCGCCAAGGTGGTGATCGACGAAGCCTCGGGCATCATCGTGATGGGCAAGGACGTGCGTGTCTCCACCGTCGCGGTCGCCCAGGGCAATCTGACGGTGAGCATTTCCGAGCGGCCGCAGGTGAGCCAGCCCAATCCCTTCGGCCGCGGCAATACGGTGGTCACGCCGCAGACCCAGATCCAGGCCCAGGAGGACGGCCGCGGCCTCGCGGTGGTGCGCGAGGGCGTCTCGCTGCAGGAGCTGGTCGACGGCCTCAACGCCCTCGGCATCGGCCCGCGCGACCTCATCGCCATCCTGCAGGCGATCAAGTCGGCCGGCGCGCTGCAGGCCGAGATCGAGGTGCACTGATGCAGAGCCTCACCCCGCCGACCACGACCGTCAATCCGCAGACGCCCGCCGCCGCCCGCATCGCCGGCTCGCGCGAGGCCAAGGCCTGGTCCAACGCCCAGAACTTCGAGCAGGTCTTCCTCAACACCATGCTCGGCCAGATGTTCTCCGGCCTCGGCACGGACTCGCCGCTCGGCGGCAAGGACAGCGAGGCCTGGCGTGGCATGCTGGTCGACGAATATGCCCGCTCCGTCACCGCCCAGGGCGGCATCGGCCTTGCCCCGCACATCTATCGCGAGCTGATCGGCGCGCAGGAGGCCGCCCCGCGCCGCCTGCCGCCCGTCCCGCGCTCCTGACGTTTCCCCCGTCCCGCCTCCCCGCCCCCGTCCTGCGAAGCGATCATGCCAGCCAGCCTTCCCGTCCAGCGCCCCACCGCCGTCGCCCCCAAAGCCGTTGCCGTGCTGACCACGCCCGAGGAGGCCCTGGCGCTGATCGGCCGGCTGCGCGAGACCATCACCGACCTCTACCGGGTGATCGCCGAGGAGACCGCCCTCGTCCGCGACGCCAAGGTCGGGCCGGCCGCGCCGATCGCCGCGCGGAAGAGCGAACTCTCCCGCCGCTATGTCGCCGAGCTCGATTGCCTGAAGGCCAATGCCGCCTTCGTGCGCGATGCCGCCGCCGAGGAGATCGAGGCGCTGAAGGTCGACAATGACGACCTGCAGAAGGCCCTCGAGGTCAACCTCGCCGTGCTCGCCACCGCCCATGCGGTCGCCGAGGGCGTCATCCGCCAGGTTGCCTCCGCGGTCGAGGCCAAGCAGCGGGCCGCCGGCTATGGCGCCGACGGCAAGGCGCCGGGCCGCGCCACCGGCACCGGCGCGCCGCTCGCCCTGTCGCGCGAGCTCTGACGGCGCCCGCCGGCGCTGTTGAAAACGCCCGGCGCAGCGCATTTGCAGACAATTTGAAGTTTCGGGCTTACCCGGGATTCAACCGCCACGGTCTAACGTCACCCATGGGAAGGGACACGCGTCGCCCCTGACCTTAGGGAGCATGGCCATGGACATCTCGTCCCCGCGGCCGGCCGTCGGGACAGTGTATGTCGGCAGGCCGGAAACCGAATTGTATCGCGAGGCGGTTCGCACCGAGCTGCCCCATGGCCAGCGCGTTTCGCAGCCGCTCTCCTCGGGTCCGAGCGCCCATATGGACGACCGCCGCTCGGGCGATGGCGCCGCGCGCGACGAACGCACCTTCGCCGACCGCCAGGCGCGCATGCAGCGCCTCGCCGACAGCATCCGGGAATCGCTGCAGCACCGCATCGACATGGACGAGGATGCGGCCACCCTGGTGTTTCGCACGGTCAACAAGGAGACCGGCAAGGTGGTCAGTCAGTATCCCGACGAGATGATCCTGAAGCTGCGCGCCTATGGCCGCGAGCTGCAGCGCCGCGAGGATGAAAAGGCCGCCGGGGCCGCGGAGCACAGGCGCGTCGAAAAGATCGCCTGAACGAGACGAGGAAGCGGCCTGCCTTGTGATCGGCCCCGGTTCGAGGGTCGCTTCGCTCGCCCCTGCATGACGATTGTCGGGATTGGCCCCGAGCGCGCGGACGAGGCCATGCCCTCGATACGCGCCTCTATCGTCCGGTGACCGCATGACCCAGACCAGCGCGAGGCATGAAAAGCGCTGTTGGCGGCGGCGCGGGCCGGGCTTTGCGCTTCACGCGCCATGGCCCCCGTAGCGGCGCCTTCCTCCGTGCGTCATGGGTGAGGCGAGCGCGACGCGACCTTCAAAACCATGGCCGCCCCGCATGCAGGGACATCGAAACCAGACCGGGCGCGCTGACGCCTGCGCGCCTCGGCCGTTTGACTGCCCGCAAACGACAGCGGCGGCGCCCGAGGCGCCGCCGCTGGTAATGTTCGGTATCCCCTGAGAAGCGCTTGAACTCAGCGCAGGAACTGGAGAACCGCCTGGTCGGCCTGCGAGGCGAACGACAGCGAGGTGGTCTGCAGCGACTGGCGGGTGTTGAGCGCCAGAAGGTTCGCGCCTTCCTCGTTGGTGTCGGCGAGCGTCAGGTTGTCCGAGCCGACCTGCAGCGTGTTGATCATCTGCTTGGTGAAGTCCTTGCGGGCCTGCACCGAGGAGAGCTGGCTGCCGAGCGACGAGGAGACCGAGCGGATCGAGGACAGGGCGTCCTTGATCACGTCCAGCTTGCCGTCCAGCGTGGTGTCGCTGTCGAAGTTCTGGGCGGTGACCGCATCGACCTTCAGGAACGCGTTGTCGATCGAGGTGGCGCTGCCGTTCTTGTCCTTGGCCTGGACGTTGATGAAGCTGGTGCCGGTCTCGTTGAGCGTCAGCTTCAGGTTGTCGCCGCGCAGCAGGTTGACGCCGTTGAAGGAAGCGTCGTCGCCGAACTTGGTGAGCTGGTCACGCAGGTCGTTGAACTGCTTGGCGAGCGAGGTGCGCACGCTGTTGCCGGCAACGGTGCCGGTCGAGGTCGAGCCGTCGGCCGAGCCGTTGCTGACGCCGGTCACGGTCAGATCGGCCGTCGACAGGTTCTGGATGCGCAGCTTGCCGTTGTCGTTCGACGCGGTCACCTTGCCGGCGAGCGAGGTGTTGGCATTGATCTCGCTGACCAGGGTGTCAACGCTCTTCACGCCGGTTGCGTCGGTGCCGCGAGCCGAGCCACCAGTGCCCAGACCGGTATTGCTGGTGCCGGAGGTGGTTTCGGAAACGTTGCTGACGGTCACGGAAGCATTCGCGCCGGTCGCCGTCCCGGTAAAGGCCAGCTTGCCCGCGCCATCGACGGCGGCAGTGACACCGAAGCTAGCGCCAAGTTCAGTGTTGATGGCAGTCGCGAACTGCGCAAGCGTACCGACACCGGCGGTGCCACCGGCCGCGGTCAGCTTAGCGTTGTCGATCGTGATGCTCTTGCCGTTGACGGTCATCGAGATCGAGTTGCTCGACACATCGATGTTGGCCGTCCCAACAGCGCCCGCCGTATAGGTGGCAGCGCCAGCGGCCGTGCCAGCAGAGTTCAGCGCGATGGTGACCGGCGTGCTGCCGACGGCACCACCCGACAGCGAGATGTTCTTGACGGTCGCGCCACCGATCGCGTTCTGGTCGATGGTGTAGGACTGCGTCTGGAACGACTTGTCCTGACGGGCCTGGTTCAGCGTCGACTGCATGGACTGCAGCGTCGTGGTGATCGAGGACAGGCCGTTATTGGCCGCCTGGATCGTCTGGATGCCGTTCGCCATGCCGTCGAGCAGGTTCGACAGGTCGCTGGCGCGGGACGACAGCGAGGCGGCGGTGAAGAAGTTGGAGGGATTGTCGAGCGCCGAGTTGACCTTCTTGCCGGTCGAGAGGCGCGTCTGGGTGATGTTCTTGAGGTCGGCGGTGTTCTGCAGGTTGAGCAGGTTCGAGCGGACGCCAGCCGAAAGCGTGATATTGGACGCCATGAGAGTTGACCTTCTGGTCTGGAGGAGCATCCCGGTTCGTCCGGGAGGACAGCCACTTTGGACTGCAACCCTAGCTTTAGGGCCGAGTTCTTAACGAAACATGCTTGGGATAACGAATGTGTCGCGCCGCGCCGCAAAGGTTAAACGAAGATTAAGCTTTCGCTCTTCTTGGCGAGCGTAGTCAGGGCGGCCGCCCCGGGCGTCGCGCGGACATCGCAGCGCGTCTCGCGCGCGTCCGTAACCAAGGCTTAAGGCCGCGCGCCCTACCCTCCGCGCCAGCAATGACCAGGAAGGACCGGCCATGGCCGTCATCGGTGGACCCGGCTTCTACAACCTGACGCCCTACCAGCAGTCGCAGGTCTGGAGCGGCAAGCGCGCCGCCGCCATCGGCGAAGCCATGGGCAATACCGCCCAGCTCCTCAATTCGCTCGGCGGCCAGCCGAATTCGGTCGCTTCCGTGCTGGCGGGCGCCGGCGGCGGCGGCTCGCTCAATGCCATTCTGGGCGGCAATACCGACACGACGGCAGCCCAGAACGCCAACGCCCTGTTCGGCGGTGGCCTCGGCGGCTCGCCCGAGGAAGCCCTGCAGAACGCGGTGACCGGCGGCAAGAGCAGCGCGGCGATCGCCGAGGAGAACCTGATGGCCCAGATCATCAAGAGCCGCCAGGCCAAGGAGGCCGAAGCCAAGGCCGGCTCCAAGGTCAATACGGTCGCCTGAATCGGCTGAGGCCGCGAAGGCCGCGATCGGATGTTCGGGGAGAACGATCGGGCTTTGACGCCCGGTCACTCTTGCGGCGTTACCTACCCTGCATCAAGGTTCGCCGTGGTTCGAGGCTCGCTACGCTCGCACCTCACCATGAGGGATGTAGGAGATCGGCATCACGGTGCTCATGAGGCCAAGAGCGCAGCGCTTCATGACCGTGCTCGATGCCAGGCTTTTCCAATCCTCATGGTGAGGTGCGAGCTAAAGGCGAGCCTCGAACCACGGCTAACCTTGATGCAGAGAGCCGCTTCTTGATTTGAGCGGCCTATTCGGCCATTGCGAAACGCATCGTCTCATATCGCAACCAGCCGATTCTGCTGCCTGACGACCCGGCGGCGCCCATTCCGGAGCCCAGCATGCTGCGCCTGCGCGCCGCTCTCTTCGCCGTGATCTTCGCCGGCTCGATCGTGCTTCTCAGCGTCTACGGCCCGGGGCTCGGCATATCCCGCACCGTCGGCACCTATGCCTGGGCCACCCTGATGGTGCTCCTCTCCGTCGCGATCTTCGGCCCGCCCATGGCGCGCGTGCTGGGCTGGCGGCAGACCGCCTTCGTCTTCGCGATGATCGTCGCGATGGGCGTCGGCCTGTTTCTCTACCTTGTCTTCGTGAGCCTGCCCGCCTTGAACGCCCGGCCCTGAGCGCCCCGCCCGTCAGCGTCGCCGGCGGGCCTCGGCCTCCCGCGCCCGCATCTCCTGCGTCCGCTCGGCGAGGGTGTTCAGTCCCAGCGCCGCCCGCCGCGCGTCGACCCCGGCGGCATCCTCGATCGGACAGGGCACGGGCCAGCCCTCCGCGTCCGGCTGGAACTGCGTGCCGTAGACCTGAGGCCGGCCGGACATGGTCCTCAGCCGGTCCTGCAGGAAGGCAAGCTGCCAGCCGGGCACGGTTCCCGCCGCCACCGCCCGTTCGACCAGATCGGCGCAGCGCTGCATGAAAGCGGGATCGAAGACCGCATGCTGCGCCACCAGCCAGGCAGCCTCCGCCCCCTTCTCCCCCGCGATCGTCCGGTCCGGCCAGCCATGCCGGTTGATGATGTCGCCGAGCTGCCGCGCATTGTCCTCGTGCAGGGCGCGCAGGCGCGGATGATAGCCGGCGGTCGGAAGCTCGCCGGCATCGAAAAGCTCCCGCAGCGCCTGCTGATCCCGCGCCGCCAGCGCGATGAGCCGGTCTTCCAGCGTCTCGTCCATGATCGATCCCCGCCGAACCGAGAAAGCCACCATCGATCAGAACGGCCGCTGCGGCGCAAGGCGGGGCCATGCCGTGCCGGCCGGTCGCGCTCGGCCTTTGTCGCGCCCATTCTGCCGCCCGGCAAATCCTGCCGGTTAACTTCTGCCGCATCCACCGCATCTTGCTGCGGCGGCATAACCCCTTCTCCGCGCACATTTTTTCCGCGCGACGCCATGGCGTTAACGATTAGGAAAGGTTAACCGGCAAGAGTGCGGGAGAAGAGAGGGCGCGCGAGGGATTCGCGGCGCGAGGCATGAGGGTGGTCCTATGAGCGATATCGTTCTGTCGAAAGGCATTCGCAGCAATCTGCTGTCGCTGATCGATACGGCCGGCCTTCGCGACCAGACGCAGACGCGCCTGTCCACCGGCAAGCGGGTCAATTCGGCACTCGACAATCCCGGCAACTACTTCTCGGCCGCCCAGCTCAACGGCCGCGCCGCCGACATCACCAACCTGCTCGACGGCATCGGCAATGCGGTGCAGACGCTGCAGGCGGCCGACAACGGCATTTCGGCGATCATCAAGGTGGTCACCAACATGCAGGCGATCGCCCGCCAGGCCCAGGGCTCGGCCTCGACGCTCGCCCGCCTCTCCGGCCTGACACCTAAGGATACGACCGGCACCCCGACCGCGCTGAAATCCAATACCAATCTCGTCACCGATCTCGGCTTCGCGGCGGGCGACACGCTGACCATCAATACCGGCACCAACCGGACGACGACGCTGACGATCGCCACCGGGACGACGGTGCAGGACCTGGTCAATGCCATCAACGACAATTCGAGCATCATCGGGGCGGGCGTCGGCACGGGTGTCGCGATCGGCACGGACTCGGGCGCCGACGCCAAGGCGTCGCTGACGCCCGACGGCCGCCTCCTGATCGAGGCGACGGGCACCCAGCCCATCGCGATCACGGCCACCGGCGCTTCCGCGACGGTCATGCGCAATCTCGGCTTCGACGCGACCAATTCCTCGCAGCCGGCCGGCAAGATCAACCCGACCCGCACCGACATCGCCATCCAGTTCGGCGAACTGCGCCGGCAGATCGACCAGCTCGCGCGCGATGCCGGCTATAACGGCATCAACCTGCTCGACGGCGACACGCTGCAGGCCATGTTCAACGAGAAGCAGACCTCCTCGCTGACCATTACCGGCGCGCGCCTCTCGACCGACAAGGATCTGGCGATCAAGCCGGCGGCGAACAACCTGCAGACCGACAAGGACATCAACGACGCCCTTGAGGACCTGACCTTCGCCATGAACAAGCTGCGCGCCCAGTCGAGTGCCTTCGGCTCCAACCTGGCGCTGGTGCAGATCCGCCAGAAGTTCACCCAGGAGCTCGCCAATACGCTCAAGGTCGGCGCCGACAACCTCACCCTTGCCGACATGAACGAGGAAGGTGCCAACATGCTCGCCCTGCAGACGCGCCAGCAATTGTCGGTGCAGGCGCTTTCGCTCGCCAACCAGGCCGACCAGGGCGTTCTGCGCCTGTTCGGCTGACATCGGCGGCGACCGGGATCGAGACGGCGGGGCCCTCCCCGCCGTTTTCGTTTGCCGGTCGCAACCTTCGGGGGCGTGCGATGTGTTATCCTCGCGCCCGGTTTCGAATCGTGCACGGAGAGGCCCGATGGCGCTCAAGGTCGAATTGAAGGCCGGCGAGAAGTTCATCCTCGGCGACAGCGTCATCACCAATGACGACCAGCGCACGCGCCTGACCATCGAGGGCGAGGCGCCCATCCTGCGTGAGAAGGACGTGATGACCATGGAGGCGGCGGATACGCCGTGCAAGAAGATCTACCTGGTCGTCCAGCTCATGTACCTCTCGCGCGATCCGCTGAAGCACCACGAAATGTATTTCGACATGGTCCGCGACGTGCTGGAGGCGGCCCCCTCGACACGACCCTACATTGCAGAGGTCAACAATCACATATTAACCGGTTCCCTCTACAAGGCGCTGAAGGCCACGAAGGGCCTCATCGAGTACGAAGGGACTCTGCTGGATCATGCATCACGGAGCAGCGGCCTACGCGTCGACGGCTAAGATCACGGCGACGGCGAACCCGCGCGAACTCGAGGCGAGCCTGCTGCTGAAGGCGGCCGCCCGGATCCAGACCCTGAAGGACCAGTGGCCGGGTGCCAATGGCGAGTTGAGCAACGCGCTCAACTTCAACCGCAAGCTCTGGACCGTGCTGACCACCTCGGCCACCAAGGCCGACAATCCGCTGCCGCTCGAGATCAAGAACAACATCGCCAATCTCGGCCTGTTCATCTTCAAGCGCAGCCTGGAGGTGGAGATCGAGCCGCAGCCGGAAAAGCTCGCCGTGCTGGTCTCCATCAACCGCAACATCGCCGCGGGCCTGTCCGGTCGCTGAGGCGCGCCTTCGGGCGCCCTGCAATCCGGATTGCCGTCGTTCGCGGCCGGCCTCGCCGAGGCCCGTCGCTCAGCGCGGCTCGGCCTGCGAGAGCACGGCAAGGACCACCACGGGCGTCTTCGACACGGCCACATAGGCGTGGCCCAGCGCGCTGTCGAGATAGGCACTGTCCCCCGCTTCGAGCCGCGCCGGCTCGTAATATTCGGTGTGCAGTTCCAGCGTCCCGGAGACCACGTAGAGGAATTCCTCGCCCTCGTGCCGCTTCAGGCCGCCGGTCTCGGCCAACGAGGTGGCGGTCACCGTCAGCACCGTCGGCGTCATGCGCTTGCGCGTCAGCTCGGTCGCCAGCACCTCGAAGCGGAAGCTGTCGGTCGCGCCGGTCCTGCCCTGGCCCTTGCGCTGGATCGCCCGGCGCGTGGTGCGCAGTTCGGCATGATCGCCGCGGAAGAGGTCGGCGACATCGACCCCGAGGCTGGTCGCAAGCTTCACCAGGTTTTCGTAGGTGAGCGTCGCCTGGCCGTTCTGCACCTTGGACAAGGTGGAAATCGGAATGCCGGACCCGGCGCTGATGTCCTTCAGCGTCAATCCCAGCCGCCTCCGGATAAGGCCGAGGCTGCGGCCGAGAGCCGTTGTCGTGCCGCTGCCGCTGCTGCTGACGACAGTCAGGCGCGGAGCCAGCTTGCTGCTGCTCATCGGACCACCTCCCGGGCAAGAAACGAATCGCGCGGCCATCCCGATTGTCGGGGTGCAAACTAAAATGGGGGTACAGGTCCGACAATTCCACTTGGGACTAATATCGACACGGCATTTTCAATCGAGGGTTTGCCCCCGCGCCGCGCCGGCGGCCTGCCGGGAGCCCGCACCGCCCCGGTTCCACCGTCCGAAGACGCGATCGGTGCGCTACCGCGCAAGGGGGCGCCGAAGCGGCGCTGCCACCTGCCCGCGCATGGAATGCGACCCCTGCGGGCAATTCCGGAATGCTCGCCGAATGCTGGCGGAATGTACGGCCGGAGCGCAAACGCCGACCGCCGCCGGCTTGCGGCCGGCGGCGGTCGGAAAGCGGCATCGGCGAGGCCCGCGGACGGACCTCCGGCAGGGCCGCCGCCGCCTATAGGAAGTTCACGAGGTTGAGCCGGGAGAGCATGGAGCTCGTCTGGTAGCTCGCCTGCATCATCGTCTGCAGCGCCATGATCTGGGCGGCGACCTCCTCGTTCTTCACGCCGGTCACGTCGGCCAGCAGGCCCGCGAACATGGCGTCGGTCTCCTTGTGCCGCGCCTTGGCGGAATCCGCATTGGTGTTGGCGGAAGCCAGCTCGATCTGGATCGAGGTCACCGTCTGCGCCGCGCCCTGGCCGGTCAGCCCGTTGCCGACCCTGAGCGTCATCGCCTGGTAGCGCTCCTTGGCGAGGCTGTCGTCGGTGCGGAAGGTCACCGCGCTCGCCACGGCAAGGTTCTGCACGGCCGCGCGCAGGGCCTCCTCGTCGGCCCGCACGCCATAGCCGACCGACACGCCAGTATCGACCTGCGCCGCCGCCGTGGCACGTGGATCGGCCGAGGTCCGGTCGCCCTGGTACCAGCGCAGGGTCCGGTTCTCGGCATTGGCCGGCGTGTCGAAGGCGACCGCGTCGGCCATGGTGCCGGACGCGCCGGGCACCAGGCGCCGGGCGACTCCCGGCTCGATCGGCGGCGGGCCGGCCAGCGCCGCCGCGTCGGTCTCGCCTTTGAAGAAGTCCTCGCCGGCCTTCGTCGCGGATGCGGCGGCAAGGCTGGTCGCCACCATGCGGGAGACGCCGTCGCCGAGGGCCGTGCGCATGTTCTCCAGCGTTTCCGCCTGGGTCGCGCCGATGCGGAACTGGCCGGGCGAGAGGCTCGCCGTATCGGCGGTCACCGCGGTCAGCGTGATCCGCTCCGTCGTGCCGTCGGGCAACTTGAAGCCGATGGTGAGGTTTTCCCCGGCCTGGGTCGTTCCGGCACCCGGCGCGATTGCCAGCGAGGCCGGCGGGCCGGCCGTCAGCGTTGCGGTCGCGCCGCCGATCTGGCCGGTGACGGTGTCGAGCTTCAGGCCGAAGGGATGATTGCCGTCCTCGGCGAGGGTGATCGGGCTGGCGCCGGCCGCGGTCAGCGTCAGGCGTCCGGTCGCCCCCGCGTCACGCTCGGGCGAAGCCGAGGCCGAGCCGAGATCGGCCTGCATGCGCTCCAGCAGCACCTGGCGGAAACCGGCCTTGCCGTCCCGGCCGGCCATGATGGTGGCGCTGTCGAGCACCGGCGGCTTGGCGGTCTGCCGGCCGCCGAACAGGTAGCGGCCGCCGTCGTCGCTGTTCAGCATGCCGATCACGGCATCGAGGCTGTTGCTGGCGGTGAGTTGCGCGGCGGTCCGGCCGGAGGCCAGGGTGAAGTCGACCGAGAGCAGCGCCTTCTTGGTGTCGGACACCGTCTTCTGCATGCCGGTCAGCGCGGTATCCATGATCTTGATGCGCGTCTGCACCAGCGAGATGGTCTGCTGGAAGGCGGCGACCTGGGCGCGCGAGCCCTGGAAGCTGAGGGCCAGGGAGCGGTCGAGGCCGAGCCCGCCATAGGTGTCCGATTTCATGCCGGAGCCGAGCTGGCGCTGCAGCTCGGTCATCTGGTTCTTCATCTGGACGAAGTCGGTGCCACTGAAGCCGGGAACGATGCCGGTCGTGCGGATAGCCATGGGTCGTTCCTCACATCTGCCTGAGGATGTCGAACATTTCGCGGACGGCCGACATGACCCGGGCATTCGCGCCATAGGAGGTCTGGAGCTGGATCAGCACGGTCATTTCGGTATCGATATTGACGGCGGAGCTCTGGTCGAACCGGGACTGCAGCTGGTTGACGACCACCTGCTGGCCCTCGTCGAGCTGCTTGGCGGTCGCGGCCTCGTTGCTCTGCGCCGAGATGACCGCCCGGGTATAGGACAGGAGCGAGCCCTGGAACGGCGTCTGGGCCGAGCCGATGCCGGCCTGCGGCGCGAAATAGCGCCCGGCATTGGCAAGCGCCTGGTTCAGGAAGGCCGGGCGGGTGACGTCCGAATCCGGCGTGCGCGGATTGGTCTGCATCACCACCAGTCCGCTCGGATCGGCCTTCAGCGCCGGGTTGAGGTCGATGCGGCTGGCAAGGCCCGTGAGCTGCGCGCCGCCGGCGGTCACCCGGTCGGAATAGAGCCCGCCCGGCGCCGTCTGGTCGACGAAGAAGGGCAAAGCCGCTCCGCCACCGTTGATCGACTGGGCCGTGACATTGGCCTTGGCCGCGCCGACCGCGGCGCCCGCCACGGACGGGTCGGCCAGCACACGCAGATTGCCGCCCGACACCGAGACCTGGAACGCCCCCGCCGGTGCGCCGTTGCTCGACGCCCAGGCATCGATCGCCGCCTGCATCTGGCTCGCATGGCCCGCGGCCGAGTTGCCGGTGAGCCGGAACACCTTGTCGTTCGGGTCGGCGCTCATGCTGTCGCTGATCGGCACCGAGAGGTCGTCGACCCGCTTGAACGTGAATGTCTGCTTCACGCCATTGACGGTCGCTTCCACGGTCACCGTGTCGCCGTCCGAGAGGCCGGGTCCGAGCGGCGTGTCGAAACCTTGCGCCGGGCCGGGGCCGGTCAGCGAGACCGGCGTCGAGCTCGACGAAGTGCCGAGCGCCTGGGCCAGGCCCGCGGCGATCTGGTCGAGCTGGTCCTGGGCGGCGACCAGCGACTTGTCGCGCAGCTCGAGCAGCGCGCCGATCTTGCCGGACTTGAACACGCCCTGCGCCACGAGATCGATGGACGTGCCGGCGACATTGGCGGTGATCGTCCCGACCGTCCGCTTGGCCGGATCCGGGTCATAGCGATTGGCCGGGCCGATCTGGCCCCGCGCATCGAAGCTGAGCGTCGGCGCGGTGCCGCTCAAGAGCACGAAGCCGTTGCCGCCATAGAGCTGCACGCCGTCGCTGGAATCGTAGGTGACGCGGACGTCGACATATTGCGAGATCTGGTCGACGAGGGCATCGCGCTGGTCGAGCAGGCCGGCGCGCGAGGCGTCCGACTTGTCGGTCGTGCGCAGCCGCTCGTTCATCGTCTGGAGGTCGCCGAGCAGGCCGTTGAGCGTGCGCGTCGCATCGCTCAAGCCCTGTTCGGCATCCTGGCGCATGGTCTGCACCGTGTTGCTGAGGTTGCGCAGGGTCTGCGTCAGGACGGTCGCGGTGTTGATGACGCCGGCGCGGGCGCTGGCGCTTTCCGGCGAGGTCTGCAGCGTCTGGAAGGCGGTGGCGAAATTGTTCATCACCGTGTCGAGGGCGCGCGCCGAGCCGGGCGCGCCGAAGGCCTGGTCGAGCCGCGACAGGAAGGTGTTGCGCGTCGACGAATAGAGCCCGTTCGAGCGCTCGGAATAGAGCTGGCGCTGGATGAAGGCATCGAACTCGCGCCGGACCGTGCCGGCCTCGACCCCGCCGACCTGGTTGCCCGACAGCAGCGTGATCGGATCGACCGTCTTGCGCAGGTAGCTGCTGTTGCTGGCATTGGCGATATTGGCGCTGGTCAGCGCCATTGCGGTGGAATTGAACCGCAGTCCGGACAGCGCATTGCTGAGCGCGCTCGACAGGGCCATGGGCCGTCACTCCTGATGCTGTAAAAACGGAGCCGGCGTCGCCGCCGGCCCGGTCACGGGATCCGCGTCAGCGGATCATGTTGATGGTTTCCTGCAGCATCTGGTTGGCGGTCGTGACGATGCGCGTGTTGGAGGCATAGGCCTGCTGCGTCACGATCAGCTTGGTGAACTCCTCGGACACGTCGACATTGGAGCTCTCCAGCGCGTTGGACGAGATCCGCCCGCCGCCGCCGATGATCGCCGGCCCCGATTCCGCGGTCTCGGCGAAGGCGCCGCCGTCCATGCGTTTCAGGTTGTTTTCGCCCTGGAAGGTCGCGAGCGGGATCTGGAACAGGTCGAGCGACTGGCCATTGGTATAGTTGCCGCGGATGCGGCCGCTCTCGGTGATCGAGACATTGGCCAGCTTGCCGGCCGAATAGCCGTTCTGGTCGATGGTGGTGACCAGCACGGTGCCGTCGGTGCGCGCATACTGGCTGATACCCGCCGTGCCGATGTCGAGCTTGACGTTGCCGACATTGACGCCGTTGACGGTCAGGTCGGAAATGGTCGGGCTGGTCGTCGGCGAGGTCAGCTGGCCGGTCGAATTGAAGGTGAAATCGCCGCCGATGCGCGTCCAGGCCTCCGAGCCGCTGGCCGAGCTCGACTGGTAATAGGCGCTCCAGGTCGCCTCCGTCGCCGGCGGGCCGGCGGACGCATTGGCGGTCTTGGCCCAGCGGACCTGGACATTGACCGGATTGCCGAGCGGGTCATAGGCGGTGACCGAGCCGCCCGACACCGAGGACGCCACGAATTTCGCCGCATCCGCGCCGCCATAGGTCGCGGCCCCCGCCGCGAGCGTCGGATCGATCAGTTCGCTTCCCGGCACCGAGGCCTGGTAGCGCGAGGTCGCCGGCACCGACGGCAGGCTGGCGCGATAGGTCACCGACGTGGTCGCTTTCGCCGGGATCACGTCATTGGTGATCCGGATCGCCTCCGGCGAACTGCCGGACGGGTTGCCGGTGGTCGGATCGAGCTTGAGCCCGCGCAGGAAGTAGCCGGCGCCGTTGACCATGTAGCCATTGGCGTCGACGGTGAAGTCGCCGCGCCGGGTATAGTAGGCCGCGTTGGAGAAGACCGGCTGGTTGTCGAGCGTGCCGACGGCCTGCTGGACCATGAAATAGCCCGAGCCGTTGATGCCCATATTGGTGTTGACGCCGCTCGCCTGCACCTGGCCCTGGATGGTGTTGGTGGCGCGCGAATAGGCGGTCACGGAGCCGGCCAGCTCGCGGCGGGCGCCGCCGTCCGGAATGAGGTCGACGAAGCTCGTGTCGATCCGCTTGAAGCCCGATGTCTGCGAGTTCGCGATATTGCCGGAGATGTTCTCCAGCGCATAGGACTGCGCGGCAAGGCCACTGACCGCGGTGGTCAACGCGCCGAAGATACCCATGACTTTCTCCCCCGAGCCGAATGGCCGATGCCCTTCGCCTTGCCCCTGCAACGCGATCGGGCCTGTCGTTGCAGCGTGCGTGCCAAGACAGGGATGATGTTTTTCAATGGGTTAGATGGTAAATTGCAGGTAAATTCGGCGCTGCCCGGCAAGATCGGCAACGGCTGGGGCAAATTCTGCCGGGTGCTTGCGGCGCCCGGCCGCGCCCCCTACCCTGCCGAGCCTTTGGCATAATGGTTCGGACTTGAAGGAGCATCCATGACGTCCCGGCGTTTCGAGGGCACCAGCGACTACGTCGCCACAGACGATCTGAAAGTGGCGGTGAACGCCGCGATCACGCTGGAGCGCCCGCTGCTGGTGAAAGGCGAGCCGGGGACCGGCAAGACGGTGCTGGCGATCGAGGTGGCCAAGGCCATCGGTGCGCCGCTGATCGAGTGGCACGTGAAGTCCACCACCAAGGCCCAGCAGGGTCTCTACGAATATGACGCGGTGTCGCGCCTGCGCGACAGCCAGCTCGGCGACGAGCGGGTCAAGGACATCGCCAACTACATCAAGCGCGGCAAGCTCTGGGAGGCCTTCACGGCCCCGGTCCGCCCGGTGCTGCTGATCGACGAGATCGACAAGGCCGATATCGAATTCCCCAACGACCTCCTGCAGGAGCTCGATCGGATGGAATTCTTCGTCTACGAGACCAGCGAGACGGTGAAGGCGGCCCAGCGCCCGGTTGTGGTGATCACCTCGAACAACGAGAAGGAGCTGCCCGACGCGTTCCTGCGGCGCTGCTTCTTCCACTACATCAAGTTCCCCGATGCCGAGACCATGGCCCGCATCGTCGAAGTGCATTTCCCGGGCATCAAGCAGAAGCTGGTGGCCGAGGCCCTGCGCATCTTCTACGAGGTGCGCGACGTGCCCGGACTGAAGAAGAAGCCGTCGACCTCCGAGCTGCTGGACTGGCTGAAGCTGCTGATGGTCGAGGACATGAGCCCGGAGACGCTGCGCGAGAAGGATCCGCGCAAGTCCATTCCGCCGCTGCACGGCGCGCTCCTGAAGAACGAGCAGGATGTGCACCTGTTCGAGCGCCTGGCCTTCCTCGCCCGGAGGGGATGATGCCCCCCGGCCCGCGCCCGACGCCGCTCCGCCTCGCCGCGTGTGTCGCCGCGCTGGGCTTTGCCGGCTGCGCGCAGCTCGCCACCGAGACGAGCCCGCCCGCGCCGCCGGTGCCGCCTTCGCCCTGGGCGATCGAGCGGCAGGTGGCGCGCTGCCGCGCGACCCAGGCCGGCGGCACGCAGAGCAGCAGCGCCAGCGGCGGCGGCTTCTTCATCGGCGGTTCGGTGACCGCCCTCAGCCGGACGGTCACGCCGGAAACCGAGGCCTGCCCCGCAGTGCTCGCGCTGACCGACGATGACGTCGCCGAGATCCGCACCCTGGTGCAGGCGGCTGGCGCCAGCGCCCGCGGGCTCGACACCAACTGGCAGAGCCGGACGGGACTGCGCCGGGACATGACCTTGTCGGTCTATCCGGAGAGCGGCAACCGGTCGTGCCGGGTGGTCTCCGCGACCCTTGTCGTCTTCGACGGCCCTGCGGCTGCCCTCGTCGGCCCGCCGCCGCCGGCGACGCTCGACGAGCAGCGGCTCTGCCGCAGCCCTTCGGGCGCCTGGGAGCCACGCTGACGGACGAGCCGTTGCATGCGGCTTCCCGGGCTCAAGGCCTGCGCGAGAGCGCGGGCAGCTCGCCGCGAACGGAAGCGCATGGCATCCGGGCCCGTCCGGGCAGGCCCGACCCGGCTGGTTCATTTTTGCCCGATGTTTCCCATGGGGAAGCAGGCAGCTTCACTTTGCGACACGGCCTGGAAACGCAAGGGTTGCATCGTCACGCCATGAACACACTCAGCCTCGGCGTCAGCCTCGTCACCTTCGGCCTCATCGGCCTGTTCGTCTATATCGACCGTGCCCATGCACGCGCCGTCCTGCCGGCCCGCGAAGCCGCGAGGCGCGAGCGGACCGGCACGCCGTCGGCACGCTGACCGTCACCTGGCGCACGCGATGAGCGACCATCTCGGCCTCATCCTCGCCGTCCTGGTCGGCGGCGGCGTTCTCGCAGCCGTGCTGTTCGGCCGGGCTGGCGGCGAGAGCGCAGGCGATTCCAATGCAACCGCAGGCGAGCCGGGGGATTCCGGCGTCTCCGAAACGGCCAGCGCCAGCTCCGATGGCGGCAGCGGCGGCGACAGCGGAGGCGGCGACGGTGGTGGCGGTGGCGGCGGCGGCGATTGAGCGGCCGCGCCCGGCGCGGCGTCAGGCGGCGCAGCGCGACATACGTTCCGCCCAGTCCGCGCTCGGAATGGCCCGTCTCAGATCCACGTCCTCGGTGAGCGCGATGAACGCCTCGCCGCGGCCGGGCTTCAGATAGCTCGATACCGGCAAGGGCCCCTCGGCCACCGCCTCCCTGAGGCAGCCGCCGGACACGCGGATATCGATGCTGCCGCGCAGCCGCGGCCCCCGTTCCCGCGATGCGCGGATGCGGGCCTGCAGCGCCGCAAGCCGTGGCACGTCATGTGGCGCGACCCTGAACACCCCGAGCGTGAACCCCGCCCTCGCCTGCTCGGCAAGGCCCGCCCGCTCGGCCGGCTCGGGCGCTTCCACCAGCACGAAACGGTCGGCCGTTTCCACTCCGTCCTCGGTGCGCGTCTTGATGGTCATGACCGCGTCCCCGGGCCGCAAGGCGAGGCTGGCCGGCAGCCTGAGCGCGGCCCGCACCTCATTGAAATCCATGGTCATGAAATCGAGCCGCATCAGCCGCGGCAGGCTCGATACCGGCACGCCGAAACAGCCCGACAGGGCCAGCGACAAAGCCAGCAGGATGAACGAGGGCGAGACCGGAAGAGACATGGAAAAATTCCAATTTGACAGCGATAAATTATCGTAATACAGAAATTCATTATCGCGTCAATTGGAGCCATCGTGTGACTCACATCATCCACCGCGGCGCCGGACGGCGCAGCACGGCCGAGCGGCGGATCCGCTGGGCCCACATCCTCTCGACGGCCACGCTCGTCGTCATGGCGATCGCCGTCGCCGGATCGCTCTGGATCTGGCTCGACCCCGAGCTCGTTCGGCGGGTTCTGGCGCCACGGATCGGCCTTGCCGGCCATCCCGTGACGGTCACGCCGGGCATCCAGGCCCTCGGCATTGCGCTCTCAGCGCCGCCGCTCGCGCTCCTGATCTACCTGCTGATGCAGGCGCGCGCGGTCTTTGCCGGCTTCACCACCGGCATCAGCTTCAGCGACATCGTGGCGACCAGGGTCTGGCGCATCGGCGCGATCCTGGTCGCCAAGGGACTGCTCTCGCCATTCTGGCGGGCCGGCGCCGGCGCGCTCCTGACGATCGCCAATCCGAGCGGTCAGCGCATGATCGCGCTCGAAATCGGCGTCGACGACCTGCTCTGGGCGATCGTCGGCGGGCTGCTCGTCGCCATCGGCTGGACGCTGCGCGAAGCCGCCCGGATCGCCGAGGAAAATGCGGGTTTCGTGTGATGCCGATCCTGGTCAACCTCGACATCATGCTCGCCCGCCGCAAGATGCGCTCCAAGGAGCTCGCCCAGCGCGTCGGCATCACCGAGGCCAACATCTCGCTCCTGAAGTCCGGCAAGGTGAAGGGCATGCGGTTCGAAACGCTCGATGCCATCTGCACGGCGCTCGACTGTCAGCCGGGCGACATCCTCGAACATGTCGCCCCCGAGGACCCGCGTCTCTCCGCCGTCGAAAGAGACTGAACCTTGCCATAAGGACCGAGTGACGGCGCCGGTTTCCCGTTCTAGACTGGCGCCATGTTCATCACCTTCTTCCACGATCTGAAAAAGGCCGGCGTGCCGGTCACGGTGCGGGAATATCTCACCCTGATGGAGGCGCTCGACGCCGACGTCATCGAGCGCTCGCCGGACGAGTTCTACTATCTGTCGCGTGCGACCCTGGTGAAGGACGAGCGCAACATCGACAAGTTCGACAAGGTGTTCGGCGCCACCTTCAAGGGCTTCGAACGGCTCGCCGACGGGATCGAAGCCGAGATTCCCGAGGAATGGCTGCGCAAGCTCACCGAGAAATTCCTCACCGAGGAAGAGAAGAAGCAGATCGAGGCGCTCGGCGGCTGGGACAAGCTGATGGAGACGCTGAAACAGCGTCTGGCCGAGCAGAAGGGCCGCCATCAGGGCGGCAGCAAGTGGATCGGCACCGGCGGCACCTCGCCTTTCGGCGCCTATGGCTACAATCCCGAAGGCATCCGCATCGGCCAGGACGGCAACCGCAACTTCCGGGCGGTGAAGGTCTGGGACAAGCGCGAGTTCAAGGACTACGACGACACCGTCGAGCTCGGCACGCGCAACATCAAGATCGCGCTCAGGCGCCTGCGCAAATTCGCCCGCACCGGCTCGCCCGACGAGCTCGATCTCGACGGCACCATCCGCGAGACGGCGCGCCACGGCTTCCTCGACGTCCAGATGCGCCCGGAACGGCGCAATGCCATCAAGGTTCTGCTCTTCTTCGATGTCGGCGGCTCGATGGACTGGCACATCCAGCTCTGCGAGGAGCTGTTCTCGGCCGCCCGCGCCGAGTTCAAGCACATGGAGTATTTCTACTTCCACAACTGCCTTTACGAGAAGGTCTGGAAGAAGAACTCCCGCCGCTTCGACGAAACCATGCCGACCTGGGACGTGCTGCACAAATACGGCAACGACTACAAGGTGATCTTCGTCGGCGACGCCTCGATGAGCCCCTACGAGATCGTCCAGCCCGGCGGCTCGGTCGAGCATTTCAACGAGGAGGCCGGCGCGACCTGGCTGAAGCGCGTCTCGGCCATCTACCCGTCCATGGTCTGGCTCAACCCGGTCCAGGAGAAGCACTGGGAATATACCCATTCGGTCGGCATGGTGCGCGACCTGATGGAGCAGCGCATGTTCCCGCTGACCCTGCATGGCCTCGACAAGGCGATGAAGGAACTGGTGCGCTGAACATCCTGCCGGTGCGACGGCCGACCGGCGCCGTCCGCCCCCGAGCGCCGCGACCGAGCAAGAGACCATGACCGAACCGACGAGCTCCCCGCCCGCCGACGCGCTCTGGCGCGATGCCGAGGGCCGGCCGTTCTTCCGCCATCGGCCGAAGCTGGTCGGCGCCGAGATCACCTTCACGCTGGAGCCGGACGCGCTCGCCTGGAGCGACGGCAAGGTCGAAGGCCGCATGCCGCTGCACCAGGTCGGCACGGTGCGCATCCTCTATCGCCCCGCCAATCTCTACAACAGGCGCTTCCGCGTCGAGATCGGCCAGCGGCTCGGCAAGTCCGTCTGGTTCGCCAACCTGACCTATCGCGGCCTGATGGAGGTCGAGGCCAACGACACGGCCTTCGCCGCCTTCGTCCGCATGCTGCTGCCGGCCATTGCCAGGGCCGCGCCCAAGGCCCGCTTCTTCGGCGGCGAGCCGCCGTGGCGCTACGGCCTGGTCGCCCTGTTCAACCTGGTCCTGGTGGTCGCCGGCCTCGCCGTCGTCGTCGAGGCCGTGCGGTCGCTGACCTGGGCGCTCGCCGGCGCGACGCTGGCGGTCGCCGGCTATATGGGCTGGCAGATGGCGACCTGGCTGATCCGCAACCGCCCGGTCGCCATCGACCCGGACGCTCCCCCGCCGCAGCTGCTGCCTTAGGGCCAGGCGGCGCGAGCCCCGCGGCCGGTGGTCACGGGTGGCCCGAGCCGGCGAAGGCCAGGCTCATGAAGTCGTGGAAGGCGCGGGTCGCCGGGCTCGGCTCGGCGTCGCGGCGCCAGGCAAGACCGACATCCATGCTGGGAATGTCGGGCTGGACGAGGCGCGTTTCGATGCGCTGTCCCTCCAGCGACCAGGGCCGGTAGACCATGTCGGACAGAATGGTGATGCCCATGCCGGCGGCGACCATGCTGCGCACCGCTTCCACCGAGCTCGTGCGGAACATCACCTGCGGGCGATGGCGCGAGCGCGCCCAATAGCGCTCCGCCGTCTGCTCGGCTTCGTCCACGGTCAGCATCACATAGGGGTATTCGGCGACGTCGGCGAGCCGGATCGCGCTGCGCTTCAGCAGAGCGTGCTCGACCGGCAGCCACAGCCGGCGCCGCGAGCGCAGGAGCACCTCTGAGGCAAGCCGGTCGCGCGCCTCCAGATTGGCCACCAGCACCACCGCAATGTCCAGGCTGCCGTCGATCAGCGCCTGCTCGATGGCCTCGCGCGTCGCCTCGTGCAGGTCGAGCTCCACATGGGGCAGGCTGACCATGAAGCGGGCGTGATGGCGCGGCAGGAAATAGCCGGCGACGGTGTAGCTGACCCCCACCCTGACCCGCCCCGATACGGAAAGCCCCGATGTCAGCGGCGCACGCATCGCCTCGGCGACGCTCGCCATCACATTGCGCCCGTGCAGCAGGAAACGGCTGCCTTCGGGCGTCAGCGAGACGCCCCCGGCCTTGCGGTCGAAGAGGCGCAGGCCGAGCGCAGCCTCCAACTGCTGCACGGCCGCGGTCACCGCCGACTGCGAGACGTTGAGCTCGACCGCGGCCTGCGAAATCTGCCCGGATTCGGCGGCGGCGATGAAATAGCGGATCTGCTTCAGCGAAACCGACAAGCCCGTCTCCATTGCGGCCAAAGCGGTGTTCGGCCTGCAGGCCGGGCGGCCCGGCCAAGGCTCCCAGAATTATCTGATTTTCTGATATGGGATACCCGCTTTTACAATTTTACAATGAAACCTCGGTTTGCCACGATCTCCGCGATCGGCCTTCGGGCGCTGAAAGGCATGGCAACGGCATGGTGCTCATCAACTGCGACATGGGCGAAAGTTTCGGGCTCTGGCGCATGGGCGAGGATGCCCTGATCATGCCCGTCATCGACATCGCCAATGTCGCCTGCGGCTTTCACGCCTCGGACTTCAACCACATGCGTGCCACGGTGCGGCTTGCCAAGCGGCACGGCGTCAAGGTCGGCGCCCACCCGTCCCTGCCCGACCTCCAGGGCTTCGGCCGGCGCGAGATGAAGATCGGCCGGGAGGAGCTCGCCAACTGCCTGATCTACCAGATCGGCGCCCTCAAGGGCTTTCTCGACGCCGAGGGCATGAGCCTTCATCACATCAAGCCGCACGGCGCGCTGTTCGGCATGGCGGCGCGCGAGGCCGAGATCGCCCATGCGATCTGCGATGCGGCCGACATCTTCGCCGTGCCGCTCGTCGGCCTGCCGGGCACCGAGCATGCCCGCGTCTATCCGGCGCGCGGGCGGGCCTTCCTCAGCGAATTCTATGCCGATCTCGACTATGCCGACGACGGCAGCCTGATCATCACGCGCGAACACCCGCCCGTCGATGTCGCGGCCGCCACGCGGCGCTGCATCGCCGCCATGCGCGAGGGCGCCGTCGCAAGCATCGGCGGCCGGAAGGTGCCCGTGGGCACCGAGACGATCTGCATCCATTCCGACACGCCGGGCGCCGATGCGCTCGCCCATGCCCTGCGCGCCGCCCTGGTCGCCGAGGGCTTCAAACGCTGATCCCCGCGACACGAGAGACGACCATGACGCTCAAGACGGTTCAGTCCCCCCTGCCCGGCACGTTCTACCGCTCCGCCTCGCCCGGCGAGCCGCCGTTCAAGTCGGTCGGCGACGCGGTCGCGGTCGGCGATACGGTCGGCCTCATCGAGGTGATGAAGACCTTCACGCCCGTCGTCGCCGAGGAGGCCGGCCGGGTCGTCGCCTTCCATGCGGAAAACGAGGATGCCGTGATGGCCGGCCAGCCGCTCTACGACATCGAGGCCTGAGACCTGTCATGGCGATCGGCAAGATCTTCATCGCCAACCGCGGCGAGATCGCGGTGCGCATCATCCGCGCGGCGCGCGAGCTCGGACTGAAGACCGTCCAGGCGGTCAGCCAGGCCGACCACGACATGCTGGCCGCGCGCCTTGCCGATGGCGTCGCCGAGATCGGGCCGGCGCAGGCGACCAAGTCCTATCTCAACAAGGAGGCCGTGCTGGCGGCGGCGATCGCCTCCGGCGCCGATGCCGTCCATCCCGGCTACGGCTTCCTGTCGGAGAATGCCGATTTCGCCGACATGGTCGAAAAGGCCGGCCTCGTCTTCATCGGCCCCAGAGCCGAGACGATCCGCGCCATGGGCGACAAGGCGACCGCCCGCGCCATGGCCGCCCGCGCCGGCGTGCCGACCGTGCCCGGCAGCGAGGGCCGAGTCGATGGCGCCGCCGCCGCCCTCACGCTCGCCGGGAGCATCGGCTATCCCGTGATGATCAAGGCGTCTGCCGGCGGCGGCGGCCGCGGCATCCGCGTCGCCGATACGCCCGAGGAGCTGGAGAAGCTGATCCCGCAGGCGAGCGCCGAAGCGGCCGCGGCCTTCGGCGACGGCGGGCTCTATCTCGAACGGTTCATCCACGGCGCCCGCCATGTCGAGGTGCAGATCCTCGGCGACGGCGAAGATGCCGTGCACGTCCACGAGCGCGAATGTTCGCTGCAGCGCCGCCGCCAGAAGGTCTGGGAGGAGGCCCCCGCCGCCTGCCTCACCGCCGCCGTGCGCGAGCGCCTCCTCGCCTCCGCGGTCAGGCTCGCCCGCTCCGTCGGCTATCGCGGCGCCGGCACGCTCGAATATCTCTTCGATGAGGCGAGCGGCGAATTCTTCTTCATCGAGATGAACACGCGGATCCAGGTCGAGCATCCGGTCACCGAAATGATCACCGGCATCGACCTCGTGCGCGAGATGATCCGGATCGCCGGCGGCGCCAAGCTCTCGTTCACGCAGGATCAGGTGCGGGCGCGCGGCCATGCGATCGAGGTGCGCATCAATGCCGAGGATCCGGCAAAGGGCTTCATGCCGGCTCCCGGCACGGTCGGCGCGCTCGCCGTGCCCGGCGGCATGGGCGTGCGTTTCGACACCCTGCTCTATCCCGGCTACCAGGTGCCGCCGTTCTATGATTCCCTCATCGGCAAGCTCATCGTCTGGGACGAGAACCGCGCCGCGGCGATCCGCCGGCTCGCCGGCGCGCTCGCCGAACTGAAGGTCGAGGGCGTGCCGACCACGGTGCCGCTGCACCGCGCGCTCGCCGCCGACCCCGAGGTGAGTGCCGGCCATGTCCATACACGCTGGCTGGAGGCCTGGCTCGAGGCCCATCCGCTCAACGCATCCATCTGACGCCTGCAGGAGGTCTCGCCGCCATGAAGACCCGCTACTCCTTCGGAGGCGACGAACACATCTTCGTCGAGGTCGACGAGGAAATGTCGCTTGCCGCCTTCTTCAAGAGCCTGTCCATGACCCATGCGGTCAAGGCGAGCGGCATCCGGGGCGTCACCGAGATCTGCCCGGCCAACGCCTCGTTCCAGATCAAGTTCGATCCCGACCTCATCGCGCCCGACGATCTCATGCGCGAGCTGAAGAGCCTCGAAGGCGCCGCGCGCGACAGCGCGGCGACGCTTTCGACCCGCATCATCGAGATCCCGGTCTTCTACAACGATCCCTGGACGCACGAGACGCTGATGCGTTTCCGCGAACGCCACCAGGATCCGGCCGGCAGCGATCTCGACTATGCCGCCCGGATCAACGGCTATGGCGGGGTCGAGGATTTCGTCGCCGCCCATTCCGGCGCGCCCTGGTTCGTCTCCATGGTCGGCTTCGTCGCCGGCCTGCCCTTCATGTACCAGATGGTCGAGCGGGCGAGGCAGATCGAGGTGCCGAAATATCTGAGGCCGCGCACCGATACGCCCCGGCTGACGGTCGGCCATGGCGGCTGCTTCTCGTGCATCTATTCGGTGCGCGGCGCCGGCGGCTACCAGATGTTCGGCATCACCCCGATGCCGATCTACGACCCCGCCCAGGAGATCAGCTATCTGCGCGACTTCATGATCTTCTTCCGGCCCGGCGACATCGTGAAGTTCAGGCCGGTGGACCGTGCCGGCTATGACGCGGCGGTGGCGGATGTCGACCGGGGCCGCTTCGCGCCGGTGATCCGCAAGGTCGATTTTTCGCTGAGCTCCTTCCAGGCCGATCCGGCCGGCACCAACGCCAAGCTGCTGGAGGCCCTCCATGGCTGACGCGACCCGCGCGCTCGACATCGTCAAGCCCGGCCTTGCCACGACCGTGCAGGACCTCGGCCGGCCCGGCTATTATCACCTCGGCATTCCCCTGTCGGGCGCCATGGACCGCTTCGCGCTCACCGCCGCCAACCTGCTGGTCGGCAATGACGAGGGCGATGCGGCGCTCGAAGTGGTGTTCATGGGACCGGAGATCCGTTTCGGCGCCGATGCCACGGTAGCGGTGACCGGCGCCGATCTGCCGCCCAGGGTTGACGGGGTCGAGCAGCCGGGCTGGACCGCCTTCGCCGTCAAGGCCGGACAGGTGCTCTCCTTCGGCTTCCTCAAGACCGGCGCGCGCGCCTATGTCGCCATTGCCGGCGGCATCGACGTGCCGCTGGTGCTCGGCTCCCGCTCGACCTATCTGCTCGGCGCGCTCGGCGGCCATCACGGCCGCGCCCTGAAGGCGGGCGACCGGCTGGCCGTCGGCACGCCCAAACGCGCGCCACGGATCGGCGCGAGCATCGCGCCGGCGCAGCGCCGGCTGCCGGGCGCGAGCCCGGTCCTGCGCGTGCTGCCGGGCCTCTACTGGCACCGCATCACCGAAGCCTCGGGCAAGGGCTTCTTCGACGACACCTGGAAGGTCGCGCCCGAGGCCGACCGGATCGGCTACCGGTTCCGGGGCGGCACGCCGCTCGCCTTCGAGCCGCGCAGGCAGCCCTTCGGCGCCGGCTCCGACCCGTCCAACATCGTCGACAGCTGCTATCCCTACGGCTCGATCCAGGTGCCCGGCGGCACGGAGCCGATCGTGCTGCATCGCGACGCCGTCTCGGGCGGCGGCTATTTCATGATCGGCACGGTCATCTCGGCCGACATGGACCTTGTCGGGCAGTTGCAGCCGCACCAGGCGACGCGCTTCGCCGCCGTCGACATGGAGGCGGCGCTGGCCGCGCGGCGGGAACGCCAGGCAGGGCTGCGCGCGCTCGCCGACGCGCTCGCCGGCTAGCCGGTCAGGCGGCCTGGACCCGCCGCGGCGGCGGAAAGGCGAGCGCCAGGACGACCGCCGCGAGCGCCACCAGCGCCGAGCCGACATAGAGCCAGCGATAGGCGTTGAAGGCATCGAAGATCCAGCCGCCAGCCAGCGGCCCGATCGCCATGCCGAGGCTCGACAGCATGGCCGCGGCGCCGAACACGGCGCCCATGATGCGCGGCCCGAAATAGTCGCGCGCCAGCACAGCATAGAGCGGCATGACGCCACCATAGGCCGTGCCGAAAACGACCGAGAGCAGGTAGAAGGCGCCGAGCTGGTTGACGAAGACATAGGCCGCGATCGCCACAGCCTGGACCAGAAGGCCGGTGACGAGCACGCGCTTGGCGCCATAGCGGTCACCCAGCACGCCGAGCAGCAGCCGGCCGCCGAGACCGGCAAGCCCCTCCACGCTGTAGATGCTGACTGCGGCCATGGTCGGAATGCCGCAGAACATGGCGTAGCTCATCGTGTGGAAGATCGGTCCCGAATGGGCCGCGCAGCACAGCATGAAGGTGAAGCCCAGCACCAGGAACTGCGGCGAGGTCAGCGCCTTGGCGAGCGGCATGTCGGGCTCGCCCTCGCCCGCGCCGGCATCGCCCGGCCCGGCCGCCGGCACCGGAGCCGAGCGCACGAGCAGCGCGGCCGGAATGAGCAGCGCCCACGTGCCGACGGCGATCACCGCCATGGTGGTCCGCCAGTCGTAATGGGTGATCAGCCAGCCGGCGAAGGGCGAGACGGTCATCGGCGCAACGCCCATGCCGGCCGAGACGAGGGCGACGGCAAGCGCCCGCCCCTGGTCGAACCAGGCCGTCACCGCCGCCATCATCGGCGCGATGAAGGCTCCGGCGGCAAGGCCGACCAGCACACCGTAGCCGAGCTGGAAGGCGAGCAGCGTCGGCGCCCGGCTCGCGATCATGAGGCCGGCGCCGAGCAGAACCGCGCCGCACAGCACGACGATGCGCGGCCCGAACCGGTCGCTCGCCGCGCCCCAGCCGAAACCGGCAACGCCCATCACCAGGAAGTCGATGGTCATGGCGCTGGAAATGCCGGTACGGCCCCAGCCGGTCGCCGTCGACATCGGCTCGAGGAACACTGCCAGCGAAAACATCGAGCCGATGGCGACGCAGGTCATCACGGCACCGGCCGCAACGATCACCCAGCGATAGGAAGACATGGGCACGGCTCCTTCACGATCTTGGGGCGTTCGGTCCGTCCGGGGTCAGGCCCCCGGCGACCTGCGGATCAGCATGTCGACATAGCGGGCGAGATGGTCGAGCGCGGCGCGCGCGGCGCTCCAGTCGCCGCTCGCCTTGGCCAGGACGAAGCTGCCCTGCACCACGGCCTGCATGTGCTGGGCAAGGCTCGCCGCGCTCCAGTCGCCGCGGCGGCCATGGTGCGCCACGGCCGCCTCGATCCAGGCCGTGAGCATGGCCGTGAGCATGTCGATGCCCCGTTCGCAGGCCGCTGTGAGCTCCGGATGGGTCAGATAGGTTTCCTGGATCACCGTGCCGGCGAAACAGGTGCAGCCGGTGAGATCTCCCGCCATCGCGGCCTTGCGGAAGGCGACATAGCCGATGAGCCGGTCGAGGGGATCGGGGGCCTCATGGAAATCCGCCTCGGCGAACAGGCGCGCGGCCGCCTCGTTCCAGGCCGCGGTGGCGGCCAGGGCGAGCGCGTCCTTGCTCGGAAAATGATGGAAGAAGCTGCCCTTGGTCACGCCGGCCGCGGCACAGATGTCCTCGACCCGCGTCGCATTGTAGCCCTTGGCCCTGACGACGCCGATCGTCGCGCCGATCAGCTTGTCTCGTGATTCCGGCCTCGCTCGCGGCATCTCCGGCTCCTGGATTGAAAATACCATACCAACTCGTCGGTATGGTATCAAGGCCACGCCCGTGGCCGGGACGCTGGGCTGCCGCCGCGATCGCGACGCACAGCGGACGCGCCAGGCACGTCAAGGCCGGCGAGACGCATGGCGACATATCAGCTGCGAGCAAGATGGTGCTTGATGCGATGATGCGGAAAGCCCGACACCTCTCATCATGAGCGATTCCATCCACGCCCCGCGCCAAACCCCCTTCGTCTGCGAAAAAATGCCCGCGACCGGCTCGCGCGGCATGGTCGTCACCAATCACCCGCTCGCCTCAGCGGCGGGCGCGCAAATGCTGCTGGCCGGCGGCAATGCCGTCGATGCCGCGGTCGCCGCGCTGTTCGCCCTGACCGTGGTCGAGCCCATGATGGTCGGCGTTCTCGGCGGCGGCCTGTCCCATATCCGCCTCGCCGACGGCCGCCATCAGGTCATCGACAACCTGTCGACCGCACCGCGCCGGGCCACCGCCGACATGTATGACTGCCTCAGCGACGAGATCGGCCGGCAGCGCGACGTGCGCGACCGGGAGAACGTCGTCGGCGCCAAGGCCATCGGCATTCCCGGCGCACTGCGGGGCTGGTGCGAGGCGCTCGAACGGTTCGGCACGCTGCCGCTGGCCGACGTGATCGCGCCGGCCATCGCCCTCGCCGCGCGCGGCTTCATCGTCACCCCCTATCTGTCGAACTGCATAGCCGATACCGCCGCCGATCTCGCGACGGATGCGGGCCTTGCCGCCCTGCTCCTGCCGGGCGGGCAGCCGCTTGCGGCGGGCGCGAGGCTCGTCCAGGCCGACTATGCCGAGAGCCTGCGCCTGATCGCCGCCGAGGGCCCCCAGGCGCTCTATGCCGGCGCGCTCGGAACGGCGCTCGCCGACTGCATGGCCGCGCGCGGCGGCTTGATCGACACGGCCGATCTTGCCGGCTACCGGACGGAGCGGCGTGAGCCCATACGCGGCTCCTATCGCGGCTACGAGATCATCGGGCCGCCGCCGCCCTCGTCCTCGGGCGTCCATATCGCGCAGATGCTGAACATCCTCGAGGGCTTCGATATCGGCGCGCTCGGCTTCGGCTCGCCAGACGCGATCCATCTCCTTGCCGAGGCGCTGAAGATCGCCTTCGCGGACCGGGCCGCCGCCACCGCCGATCCAGCCTTTGTCAAGGTTCCGGTCGCGCGGCTGATCGACAAGGCCTATGCGGCCGAGCGGCGGGCCCTCATCGCGATGGACGAGGCGAGGATCTGGTCGGCGGGCGTGATCGGCGGCGAATCCGCCGACACGACCCACATCACCGTCGCGGACGCCGCGGGCAATGTCGTCAGCGCCACGCAGACGCTCAACGGCCTGTTCGGCGCCTGCGTCCAGGTGCCCGGCACCGGCATGATCGCCAACAACTACATGTTCAACTTCGATCCGCATCCCGGGCGGGCGCTGTCGATCGCGCCGGGCAAGCGGGTCTTCACCTCGATGGCGCCCATGATGGCGGTGAAGGACGGCAGGCTGGCCTTCGCCCTGGGTCTGCCGGGGGCGCTGCGCATCTTCCCGTCCGCGCTGCAGGCGATCGTCAACCTCATCGACCACGGCATGTCGCTGCAGGAGGCGGTCGAGGCGCCGCGCGTCTGGACCGAGGGCGGCGTGCTCGAGATCGAGGACGCCGTTCCCGACGCCGTCGCGCAGGACCTGGCCGCCCGCGGCCATCGGATCGTCCGTTCGCCGCGCATTGCCGGCGGCATGAACGCCATCGCCTTCAATCCCGAGGGCACGCTGACCGGCGCCGCCTGCTGGCGCGCCGACGGAACGCCGGTCGCCATTTCGGGCGGCCTCGCCCGGGCCGGCGCCCGCTTCTCCATCTGACCAGGCCCCGAACGGACCTTGCCATGCCCGAGCAGATCGTCCTCCTCGACATGACGACCGCAGAGCGCGCGGATCACCTGCGCGCGCTGCTGCCGCTCGGCTTCGTGCTGACCCACGGCACCGCGGCGGGCGACGAGCACATGAAGACGATCATCGCCGAGGCCGACTATGCCATCACCGGGCAGGTCGGCGTCTCCGGCGACGTGCTGCGCGCGGCGAAGAAACTCAGGCTGGTGCACAAATGGGGCGTCGGCGTCGACAATATCGACCTGGCGACCGCCCGGGCCCTCGGCATCCAGGTCGCGCGCACCACTGGCAGCAATGCCGTGCCGGTCGCCGAATTCACCCTCGGCCTGATGCTCTCGGCCCTGCGTTTCATCGGCTATGGCCACGCGGAACTGAAACAGGGCCGCTGGCGCACCGGCCAATTGCCGGGCGCGACCTTCACGCTCTCGGGCAAGACCGTCGGCCTTGTCGGCTTCGGCGCCATCGGCCAGACCGTCGCGACCCTGCTGAAAGGTTTCGGCTGCACGGTTCTCTACAGCAAGCGCCACCCCCTCACCGCCGGCGAGGAGGCCGCCCTCGGCGCCAGCCATGCGGCGCTGCCGGACCTGCTGGCCCGGTCGGACGTGATCTCGCTGCACTGCCCCCTGACGCCCGAAACCGCCGGTCTGATCGATGCCGCGGCCTTCGAGCAGATGAAGCGCACGGCCGTGCTGATCAATGTCGCCCGCGGCGGCGTCGTCAACGAAGCCGACCTGATCGCGGCGCTCGCAGCGAAGCGGATCGCCGGCGCCGCGCTCGACGTGTTCTCGATCGAACCGCTGCCGGCCGACAGTCCCCTGCTCGGCCTCGACAATCTCGTGGTGACGCCGCATCTGGCCGCGATCGCCGCCGACAATTTCGTGCCGACGGTCAAGCGCATGTTCGACAACATCCTTTGTGTCTCGCGCGGCGAGCCGATCGCCGAGCGCGACCGCGTCGCCTGACGGGCGGCCCCCCGTCGACGGCCGTCCCCGCATCGTCCCACCCGCCGCTCAGGCCTGGACGAAATGCACCACATGCGGGCCGGCGCCTGCGGGCGCGGCATGTTCCGGCACGCCGAAAAAGCGCACCGCGACGCCGGCGACACCGAGGTCCTCGACCAGGGCGAGCCCGAGCCGGCGCGCGAGATCGTGCAGATCCGAGGGATCGAAATGGCTGAGCCAGGGCTCACCCGCCGCCGCGGCCCGCGCCCCGAGCGCGGCCACCCCGGCCCGGCGTTCCGGCGGATAGTTCTCGAGCGGCTCGGAATAGTCGAAGACGATCTCGCCATGCGGGACGGAGGCGACGAAGGCGAGCACGCGCTCGATCGCCGGGCGGGCGAGATAGGGCACCACGCCGAGCCAGATGAAGAAGGCCGGCAGGTCGTGCCGGAAGCCTGCCGCGGCGAGGCCCTGCCCCAGCGCCTGGCGCTCGAAGTCGATGGGCACGAAGGTCAGGAGGTCAGGCAGCGCGAGCCCCGCCGCGGCGAGCCGCTCGCGCTTCCAGGCCTGCGTTGCCGGATGGTCCACCTCGAAGACGCGCAGCCCAGCGGCGCGATGCGGGTTGCGCAGGGCCAGCGTGTCGAGGCCGGCACCGAGCACGACGGCCTGGCGGATGCCCCGCCCGACCGCCCCGGCGAGCGCATCTTCGGCATAGCGGCTGCGCACAGCCATGAACATGCGGGTCGGCCGTGTCGCCGGATCGGCGGCCCTGAGATCGGCTTCGGCGAGCGCCTCGGCATCGAGGATCGCGCGCGCGAAAGGATCGGCGAAGATCGCGCCGCCCTCGACCAGCTGGTGCGCGGCACGAAAGCCTGCCGCGCCTCGTGCCGTGCGGCTGTGCCGGTTCGCGTCCATGATGCGTCGTGTCCCGTTTCAGTGCTGTGGCGAGGCCTCGGCGGGCGGCGCGTCAGTCGGCCGTCAGCTCCTTGCCGCGGGTCTCCGGCAGCAGCAGCGCCGCGATCACCAGCAGCGCATAGGCGGTGAGGCCGAAGGCGGCGATGGCGGCGGCCAGCGACAGCCGCTCGGCGAGGAAACCGACGAGGGTCGGAAACAGCGCGCCGATGCCACGGCCGAAATTGTAGCAGAAGCCCTGCCCCGAGCCGCGCAGGATGGTCGGATAGAGCTCGGTCAGGAAGGCGCCCATGCCGGAGAAATAGCCCGAGGCGAAGAAGCCGAGGGGGAAGCCGAGCAGCCACATGATCTCGTTGGAGATCGGCAGCACGGTATAAGGCAGGACCACGGCCGCCGCGCCGACGGCGAAGATGATGAACAGCAGGCGCCGGCCGAGCCGGTCGGCGAGCCAGGCGCCGACCAGGTAGCCGACGAAGCTGCCGATGATGATCATGGCGAGATAGCCGGTCGAGCCGACCACGGTGAGGCCGCGCTCGGCCCGCAGGAAGGTCGGCAGCCAGGTGGTGATCGCGTAGTAGCCGCCCTGGGCGCCCGTGCACAGGATGGAGGCGAGGATGGTCGTCTTCAGGAGATCGCCGCGGAAGATCGCCCAGATCGGCGGCTTGTCCACCGCCTGGGCCCGCGCCTCGACCGCCACCTCCGGTTCCGGTACGAGGCGGCGCAGGAACAGCACGGCAAGGCCGGGAATGGCGCCGAGCGCGAACATCCAGCGCCAGGCTTCCTCCGCCGGCAGCAGCGAGAAGCAGATCGCCTGCAGCAGCACCGCCGCGCCCCAGCCGAGCGCCCAGCCCGACTGCACGGAGCCCACCGCCCGGCCGCGATATTGCGCGCGGATGGTCTCGCCGATCAGGACCGCGCCGGCGGCCCATTCGCCGCCGAAGCCGAGGCCGAGCAGCGCGCGGAAGATCATCAGCTGGGTATAGTTCTGCGCGAAGGCGCAGAGCAGGGTGAAGAAGCAGAACCAGACGATGGTGATCTGCAGCGTGCGCACCCGGCCGAGCCGGTCGGAGAGATAGCCGGCGATCCAGCCGCCGAAGGCGGAGGCGAGCAGCGTCACCGTCACGGCGGCTCCGGCAATGCCACGGTCGATCTGCCACATGGCGATCAGCGTGCCGATCACCAGCGGATAGATCATGAAGTCGAGCGCATCGAGCACCCAGCCGAAGAAGCAGGCCCAGAATGTGCGCCGCTCCAGGGGGTTCATGTCGCGGTAGAAGGCCGTCAGGCTGGTATCGCCCATGGCCGCCGTGTCGGTGGTCGACTGCGTCGTCATTGCCGAGGCTCCCGCTCGTTTCGCTTCGAAGCTCCCTTGGAGGCCGGCCTGCGGGCGCTTGGCGCACTCTCGTTCCGGCGGCCGGCGCGCCGAAAAGCGTAAGATGAGGCAGGCCTTTGTCAAATACGGGACAAACGCTTAGCCGGCCGGCGCAGCATCCGGGCCGGTTCAGGCGCCATCCGCCTTGAAGGCGCGCCAGGCCTCGCCATGCAGCTCGAAGCCGATGCCCGGTGCTTGCGGCACCGGTGCCCGGCCGCCGTTGATCCGGGCGCCGTCGGCAAGGCCGCGGAACGGCGCGAAGGCCAGGGGGCTGACCTCGGCGCCGCCGAGGCCGAGCCCCGCCACGACATGCAGGGCGAAGAGATGTCCGCCATGCGGCCAGAAGGCCTCGCGCGGCCAGCCGGCGGCGGTCAGCGTCTCGACGATGCCGCAATAGCCGGTCAGGCCGTAGCAATGGGCAGGATCGAAGACGAGGATGTCGCGGTCGCGCCGAAGCCCGCCATGGCGGTCGAGCAGCCGCGCTTCGGCCACCGAGAACAGCGCCTCGCCCGCGGCGATCGGCGCGGGATAGGCCGCTGCGACGGCCGCCTGGGTCGCGAAATCATGCGGGTCGCAAATGTCCTCGAACCACCAGAGGCCGAACGGCCCGAGCATCGCGGCCGCGGCCAGCCCGCCGGCCAGATCGAACCGGTTCATCGCATCGACGGCAAGATGCGCGCTGCCCGGCAATTGCCTGGCCGCGACCTCGATCCGCCGCGCATCGCACTCCGGATCGGCGCCGATCTTGATCTTGGCGTGGGTGAAGCCGAGATTGGCGAAATGGGCGATTTCCCCGGCGAGGCGGTCGAGATCGCCAGCCGGATAGGGGTAGCCGCCGCCGGCATAGACGGGCACCGTGTCGGGCGGCGCCGGCCGCCCGGTGCGGCGGGCCAGCAGCGCAGCGAGCGGCTCGCCGGCGATCTTCGCCGCCGCGTCCCAGATCGCCATGTCGAGCGCGCCGACGGCCACGCAGCGCTCGCCATGGCCGCCGGGCTTCTCGCCGTTCATCATCACTGCCCAGGCCCGAAACGGGTCGAGGGTCGTGCCGGCCTCATCCGCCAGCGACGCGCCGGCGACGGCGAGCAGGCGCGGCGCGAAGCGCTCGCGGATCAGTCCGCCCTGAGCGAACCGGCCGACCGAGGCATAGCCATGGCCGATCACCGGATGGCCGCCACGCCAAACGTCCGTGGTGACCGTGACGAGGCTGGTGGTGAGGCCGCCCGACGGCAGCGCCGGATCGGCATAACGCGAGACGGGGATTGTCCGTTCGGAGATTGCGACGATGCGCATGGCCTGTCCCTGTTCCGCTCCGGCAATGCACCTGATCCCGCGCCGGCCCGCCCGTCAACAATGGCGCTGTCGGCCTCCGGAAAGCTTTGCGTGAGACGCGCGGGTCGCCCCGGATTCGCCCGATCGGCGCACGCTTCGCCCGGTCGGCGCACAGGCGAGCGCGTCCGGCCGCCGCCAGCCGGCGCGCGTCTGTCCTGACTTTGCGCGCATCACTTCATGCCGCTTTTGACTCCAGGCGCCGAATTCGCTTCTCATGGATGAATCGCAAGACGTGGTTGAGAGGCTCTGCCAATGACCGACGTGACGGCGAATACCGATGCGGCCCGCGCGGCCGCCGAGCCCGGCCTGCACCGGGTGATGGGCCCCTGGCTCCTGCTGCTCTTCATTGTCGGCGACATTCTCGGCACCGGCATCTACGCCCTGACCGGCCAGGTGGCGAAGCAGGTCGGCGGCGTCGTCTGGCTGCCGTTCCTGGTCGCCTTCGCGGTCGCCCTGGTGACCGCCTTCAGCTATCTCGAACTGGTGACGAAGTACCCCAAGGCCGCCGGCGCCGCCCTCTATACCCACAAGGCCTTCGGCATCCATTTCGTCACTTTCATCGTCGCCTTCGCCGTCATGTGCTCCGGGATCACCTCGGCCTCGACCGCCTCGCGCGCCTTCGCGGCCAACATGTCCCACGCCTTCGGGCTCAACCTCGCCGGCCTCGGCATCACCGTCATCGGCCTCGTCTTCATGGCGGCCTGCGCGGCGATCAATTTCCGCGGTGTCGGCGAGAGCGTGAAGGCCAATGTGGTGCTCACCTGCGTCGAGCTGACCGGCCTGCTGATCATCATCGTCATCGGCCTCTGGGCGATCGGCGCGGGCCAGGGCGACGTCTCCCGCGTGCTCGAGTTCAAGACGGGCATGGACGGCAGCATGGTCTGGCCGGTGGTGGCGGCGACGACGCTCGCCTTCTTCGCCATGGTCGGCTTCGAGGACTCGGTCAACATGGCCGAGGAGTGCAAGAACCCGACCCGGCATTTCCCGGTCGTTCTGCTCGCCGGCCTGGTCATCACCGGTGCCATCTACGTGCTGGTGTCGATCTCCGCGATCACCCTGGTGCCGCCGGAGCAGCTCGGCGAAGGCGAAACGCCGCTGCTCAAGGTGGTGCAGGCCGGCGCGCCGAATTTCCCGCTGGGCATTTTCGGCTTCATCACCATGTTTGCCGTCGCCAACAGCGCGCTGATCAACATGCTCATGGCCAGCCGCCTCGTCTACGGCATGAGCCGCGAGCACGTCCTGCCGCCGCTCCTCGGCCGCGTCCATGCCGGCCGGCGCACGCCCTATGTGGCGATCGGCTTCACGACGCTGCTCGCCTTCGCGCTGATCACCTTCGTCGGCGAAGTGCCGGCGCTCGGCGGCACGACGGCGCTGCTGCTGCTCGCCGTCTTCACGATCGTCAATGTCGCGGTGCTGGTGCTGCGCCGCGACCCGGTCGCGCACGAGCATTTCCGCACGCCCACAGTCCTGCCGGTGTTGGGGGCGCTGAGCTGCGCCTTCCTGACCGGGCCCTGGACCGGACGGGATCCGGTCCAGTACAGGATCGCCGGCGTCCTGATCGGCATCGGCATCGTCCTCTGGCTGGTGACCGTCTGGGCCAATCGCGCCACGGGCACCCGGCCCTCCGAACCGGACATGGCCGATATCGGCGGCGCCGGTCCGGTGAACTGAAGCCGCCTCAGGCCGTCTGCTCGCGAATGACCATCACCGAGCAGGCGGCATGCCGGACCACATAGGTGGCGTTCGAGCCGAGCAGATAGGTCGACAGGCCGGGCCGGTGCGACGCCATGACGATCAGCTCGACATGGATCGCCCGCGCCTCCTCCAGGATCTCGTGATAGGGCCTGCCGTGGCGGATGCGGGTCTCGACCTGGTCCGGCGGCAGGCCGGTCTCGCGGGCCAGGCGGGCCAGCACCTCGCCAGCTTCGCGCACCTGGTTCTCGCGGAAATCCGGCGGCAGATATTCGGCCGCCATGACCGGCGATTCGAGCACGACCGCCAGCAAGGTGAGCTTGCCGCCGCTCGCCCGGACCATCGGGACCGCGGTGGCGATGGCGCGGGTTTCCAGGCCGGCCTCGTTGACGTCGACAGGACAAAGCACGGTCTTGAACATCGATGCCTCCTCGTTCCGGCGACCGGACCTTCAGGCAATGCCCCGCATGTCAGGCGAGCGCGATCAGCCGTTCGGTCCGCCGGTCCTGTCCCGCTCGGCTCTTGCCGCGGAAAGGCTCAGGGCGTCGCCGGCGAGATCGCGCAGATCCGGCCGTGCTGATTGAATATAGGGCAGCGGCCGCGTCACGGCGATAGCTGTGACACCGAGCCGCGCCGTCAAAAGCCCGTTCAGAACGCCCTCGCCGAGCTTGGCCGACAGTTTGGAGGCGAGACCCGCCCCGAGAAGCTGGTCCAGAACGGTGTCGCCCGCCGCCATGCCGCCGGTCAGCGCCATATGGGTCAGGACGTGGCGGGTCAGCTTGAACATGCCGAGCGTACCGGGACGGCCGCCATAGAGTTCGGCGAGCCGGCGAACGAGCTGCACCGCGGTGCCGAACACCACCGCCAGGTCCACCGCCGCGCGCGGCGAGACCGCGGTGACCACCGAGACGCGCCGGGCCGCTTCCGCGACCAGCCGCGTCGCCTCCCGGTCGAGCGGCTCCAGGACCTCCCGCTCGACGATGCGCAGGCGCTGCGGACCGTCGATGATGCCCTCGCTCACCGCATCGGCGACGCGGGCCCGGCCCTTGGCGGTGCGCGGATTGCCGGCGAGTGCGGCCACCAGGTCGTCGGCGACGGCGGCCGCGGCCCGGTCGTCGCGGGCGGCCAGCGCCTGTTCCGCACGCTCGCGCAGCCGGTCGAAACGCGCCAGCCGGCGCAGCGAGACGAATTCGCGCCCGAGCAGGACGAGCCCGGCGAGCAGGAACAGCGCGAGCGCGGCGAGGCCGACCCAGCCGAGCCAGGCGGCGCGCTGGAACAGGTCGTCGATCAGGCGCGACACGGCAAGGCCGAAGGCCAGCGACACCAGCCCGCCGAGGCCGGTCCAGAACAGCTTGACCCAGCGGCTGGTCGGCGCCGTCGCCGGTGGCGGCGGCACCGCGTCGTCGGCAACGGGGCCGCTGCGCGCCGGCACCGGTGCATCCGACGGCGCCGCGATCTCGATATCCTGCCGGTCGAGCCGGAAGGCCATGGGCTTTTTCGGCGCATCGCTCATGCCAGGCGATCTCCGATGAGGAATTCCACGGCGCGGTCGAGCCGGATATGCGGCAGAGGCCGGCTCGGCTCGATCAGCGGCGGGCGGAAGCGGACGAAACGATAGTCCTCGCCGTCGAACGCGTCGGCCCCGGCGAACAGGCCCGCCGGGTCGGCCGGCAGTTCGCCGGGAAACACCGCAGCGTCCGACCGGCCGTCGAAGGTCTCGCCGCCGGCCGTCTCACCGGCCAGCGGCGTGCCGACGATGCAGGCCAGCGTCTCGCGTCCGCGCGTCACGGTCGTCTCGCGGGTGGCGCGCAGCGAGGCCAGCGCCACGACGTCGACCTGCGAGCCGGCGAAGGCCGCCCGCTGCATGGCTCGCTCGGTCAGGCGGCCGAGCAGCGCCTCCAGCCGGTCGTGGCTCGTCTGATGCAGATGATCGGCCTTGGTCGCCGCGAACAGCACCTTGTCGATGCGCCGCGCAAGCATGGCCGAGAGGATCGAGTTGCGGCCCGGCCGGAAGGCGGTCAGCACGTCGGCGAGCGCCAGTTCCAGGTCGTGCAGCGCCGGCGGGCCGGCATTGAGCGCCGCGAGCGCGTCGACCAGCACGATCTGCCGGTCGAGCGTGGCGAAATGATCGGCATAGAAGGGCATGACCACGAGGCGCTTGTAGCTCTCGAACCGTCGCTCCATCAGCGCGGCGAGGCTGTCGGCAGGCGCCTCGCGGCCCTGAAGGTCGAGCGGCGCGAAGGTGAGCGCCGGCGACCCCTCCATATCGCCCGGCAGCAGGAACCGGCCCGGCGGCAGCGTCGACAGCGACACCCGCTCGTCGCGGCAGGTCTTGAGATAGGCGGTGAACAGCTCCGCGAGCCGCCGCGCCGCGGCCTCGTCGGCGCGGCCGAAGGGGTCGATCTCCGCCGCGGCGCCCAGGAAGGCGGCCGACAGGGCCTGTCGCGGCGCCAGCCGCGCCGCATCGAGGCTGCGCCGGCACCATTCGGAATAGCTCTGCGCCAGCAGCGGCAGGTCGAGCAGCCATTCGCCGGGATAGTCGACGATATCGAGCGTCAGCGTCTTCTCGGTGCCGCGCATCAGGCCCGCATTCGACGCGAAATCGATGGCGAGACGGATCTCGCTGATGCGCTTCGTGCCGTCGGGCCAGGTTCGTTCCGGACCGGTCAGGCTCGCCAGATGCGCCTCGTAGGGAAAGCGCGGCACGCCGTCGTCGGGCTGCGGCTCGAGCCTGACCCGGGCGATGCGGCCCTGTGCCTGCGCCTCGAACACCGGCCAGCGGGCAGCGGTCAGCAGGCCATGGACGAGCGCCGTGATGAACACGGTCTTGCCCGAGCGCGACAGGCCGGTGACGCCGAGCCGCAGTGTCGGGCTGACCCAGTCGGTCGCATAGGCCGCGATCGAGCGCGCGGCGAGCCGGGTTTCGTTCAGAAAACCGGTCCAGACCATGTCATTCCGTCTCGCCGTCGAGATCGCGCGGGCAGACGAAGGCGACGAGCGTGCCGCATTTGGGAGCGATGTCGCGCCAGGCGGCGATGTCGCAGTCGATGACCGCGAGGCCGCCGGTCGGATATTTGGCCGCGATCCGCTGCCGCTCGAGAGCGGGCCCCCTGGCGACCAGGCTGCCGGCGAGCGTTTCGGTGCCGGGGTTGTGCCCGACCAGGACCAGCGTACCGACGCTTTCCGGGGTCTGGGCGATGACCGCCATGAGCATGGCGGGCGAGGCGTGGTAGAGCCGCGGCTCCTCGACGCCTTCAGGCAGGACCGGTGCCGCGGCGCGGGCGAGCGCCCAGGTTTCGTGCGTCCGCCGGGCCGTGGAGACGAGAGCCCGGTCCGGGACGAAGCCGCGCGCGGCCATGGCGGAGCCGATCAGCGGCGCCGCGCGCCGGCCACGGCCGTTGAGTGGCCGGTCATGGTCGCGCACGCCCTCCGGCCAGTCCGATTTGGCGTGACGCAGGAGGATCAGTCGATGCATGGCCGCCTCTGGGATCTCTCTATGTGCGCGATCGAGCCGCCGCGCACAAGCGGCGCCCTGTCGCGGAGCGGCATCGCCGAGGCGCTCAGGCGACGCCGAGCTTCTTCTGCAGGCTGGTCGAGGACGTCGTGTACTGGAAGGTCAGCCGACGGTCCGGATAGACGTAGCGATGCGCCTTCTGCGCGAACAGGGCGGCCTCGTGGAAGCCCGAAAGGATCAGCTTCAGCTTGCCGGGATACCAGTTGATGTCGCCGATCGCGAAGATGCCGGGTGTCGAGGTCTCGAACTTCTCGGTGTCCACGGCGATCAGGTTTTCATGCAGGTTGAGGCCCCAGGCCGCGATCGGTCCGAGCTTCATCGTCAGCCCGAAGAACGGCAGCAGCCGGTCGCAGGCGATCGTGAAGGGCTGGCCGTCGGAGCCGCGGCACTGCACGGCGGACAGCGCGGCCCCCTCGCCTTCCAGTGCGGCGATCTGGCCGAAGACGAGCTTCATCTTGTCGGCGGCCACCAGGGCGCGCATCTGCTCGACCGAATGGGGCGCGGCGCGGAACTCGTCGCGCCGGTGCATCAGGGTCAGCGAACGGGCGACCGGCTGCAGGCTCAGCGTCCAGTCGAGCGCGCTGTCGCCGCCGCCGACAATGAACACGTCGCGGTCGCGGAAGTGCTCGATCTTGCGCACCGCATAATGGACCGAATGGCCCTCATAGGCCTCGATCCCGGCGACCGGCGGCCGTTTTGGCTGGAACGAGCCGCCGCCGGCGGCAACGGCGATGGTCTTGGCCTGGAACACTTCGCCGGCGTCGGTCGTGACGCGGAACAGCGGCTTCTCGGCGGTTCCCAGCACCTCGACCGCGTCGACCTGCTGCCCGAGATGGTAGGTCGCGCCGAACGGCTCGATCTGCTTCATCAGATTGTCGACCAGCCCCTGGCCGCTCACCGACGGAAAGCCGGGAATGTCGTAGATCGGCTTTTCCGGGTAGAGCTCGGAACATTGCCCGCCGACCTTGGGCAGGATGTCGACCAGATGGGCCTTGATGTCGAGCAGGCCGAGCTCGAACACCGCGAACAGGCCGACCGGGCCGGCTCCGATGATCAGGCAATCGGTCTCGATGGGGTTGGTCATAGGGCTCTCCCCGGTCACGCCGCGCTGGCGGTCCTCGGACCTGAAACCCGCTCCGCGCGCGGTATCAAGCCGAAGCGGGCTTCGACATCACGGCACCCGCCGCGATCATCCCTGCCGCTCGGGCGTCGTCACCACGAGGCCGTCGAGCGCGTCGGTGATCTTGATCTGGCAGGACAGGCGCGAGTTCGGCCGGACATCGAAGGCGAAATCGAGCATGTCCTCCTCCATGTGGGAGGGCTCGCCGACCGCCGCGGTCCAGGCATCGTCGACATAGACATGGCAGGTCGCGCAGGCGCAGGCGCCGCCGCATTCGGCCACGATGCCCGGCACGCCGTTCTTGATCGCCGTTTCCATCACGGTCGCGCCGACGTCGCCGGTCACCGAGCGCTTCTCGCCAGCATGATCGATGAAGGTAATCTGAGGCATGATGGCTTGGGCCCTTGAGACGTGAATGGTCCTGACAAGACGAAGACCGCCGCATGGTCCGCGGCGGTCCCGGATGCCGTTCAGATAGCGAAAAGCCGCCCGCCATGCCAGAGGGCCGATCGGCAGCCCCTCCATGCAGCGGATGGCCCGCCGTCGGCGGCCGCGCGCACGTCGCGTCGCGATGTCGGCCGAAAGCCGCCGGAGCGGCGGCCTCAGGCGGCCCGGCGCCGCTCGGCGATGAAGGCATTGGCCTCGGCCACCTCGGCCTCCAGCCGGTCGAGTTCGGCCATGGCGCGGCTGGAAAGATGGTCGAGCTTGGCGCCCTCGACCGCGGCCGCTGCGGCTGCGACGGCAAAGGCGCCGATGCCGCGTGCCGAGCCGACCAGCGTATGGGCGGCATAGGCCCAGTCCTTGGCGGTGGTGGCCGCCCTCAGCTTGGCGATCATCGCCCGCGACTGCTGCTCGAACAGTTCCAGAACCTCCCGCTCCAGATCGGGGTCTCCCAGCGTCTGCCGGGCGAGATGGTCGAGATCGAGAGGGCTGGCCTGCCCGGATTGATCGTCCGTCATGAGTATCGTGTCATCCTGCCATTACGCCAGATTACAGCGCGAACCGTTTCGGCGTCGTGTCACCAGATCATTGTCGAGGCCGGGGCAAGCCAAGGTTAAGACAAGACCAGACAGCCGCCAAACACGGGCATTCGGTTGACGGGCGGTAAATCGCCGTCAGGTCTTGCCCTGCTTCGGCGCGATCACCTGTCTGCCCGCGTCGGTCAGCTTGCAGACCAGCCAGTCCGGCTTGATCGGATTGGCAAACCAGGGCTCGGCCCAGCCCGCCTCGATGCAGGACCGGATGGTGGCATGCGGCACCTCGCGGCCATCGCTGTCGAACAGCGGCAGCTTGCCGCCGGGCTGCTGAGCGCCGCGGGCGAGCCAGCGGCGTTGCGCCTCGCTTGGCCGGGATACCGGCGGACGTTTCGGCTTTGTCGACTTCTCGGTCATGGTGAACGAGCGACCCTCGACGATACGCTTTAGACGCCGGATCGTTGCACGTTCAAGACAGGAGCGCCACGGCCATCACAGGCGGCCGCGGCAAGGCCTGCCAAGCAGGCGCAATTGACCGCAGCCGCACAATTTCACAGAAATGATTCGGATATATGCCATGGCCGCAGCCGCCCATACCCTCATGGCGGCCCAACATCCCGGGTTCCACATGAAGATCGCCATCGTCCTCGCCGCCGCCCTCGTCGCAACCGGTGCCTCGGCCGCCGATCGCCTGCCGCTGCGCGACGGCGACTACAATAGCGTCGCCTGCGGCCCGCCCGGACGCGGCACGGGCGCCGGCGACATCCTGAGCAGCATCGGCCTCTATTCCGGGACCCTGTCGCCGCGCGGCGAGGACCGGGACGGCTACTGCCGCATCGGCCGTGTCCGCGTCGAGGGCAACGTCTATTCCGGCACGGCGCGCTGCGAGACCGGCGGCAGCGGCGGCGTGAGCCCCGATGGGACCTACGCGTTCCGCTACCGGATCCTCGACGAGACGACCTTCGTCTCGAACGGCAAGACCTACCGCTGGTGCGCCCCGCACCGGTGACCGGCGGGACCGCCCACGCGGCCGGCTGGGCTGCACGCAACGCCTTGTCCTTTCTGCCTTTCCGATGCGCGGCCCGACGCACGCGGACGCGCCCTGCGGTCCCGTGCGTGCGGGACGGAACGTGCCTCCGGGCGAATGCTTAGCCGGCCCGGCGGCATTGTCCGGCGGCTTGCCCGCGGCGATGCCGCCGAACGGCGCGCGCCGCCTGGGATCGGCGGCTTTCGGCCCCTGGGGAAAACCGGTTGAAAGCTTCCGTCCGGGACCTGACCCGGCAGGTCAGGGGGACGGCTTTCTGCTGCTCAGGTTAACGCCTTCAAGCCCCCTGGGAGCCCTGTTTCGCCAAGCTCGATCGAGACTTTTCAAGCACTTGGCAAAATTTATGGTAAACAAGGCGTTAACGATGTTTGAGAAAGTCGCCGGTGTTCCGGTATCTTTCGGAAGATCTCACCGGTAGATTAGGGGTGCGGCGGACTGTCGTCCCGCCAGCGCTGTGTTGCGTCCGAGAGGCACTGGGGTCGTAGCACGCGCGCTGCCGGGTACCTGTCTGCGAGATGTATTGAGGACGCGGGCGACGACGATGGCGAACACTCCGAAGAAGATCCAGGATCCGGCAGAAGCGGCTCTGGCGGCGATCCAGGATGCGCTGAACCTCGCCAATGAGGAGGCGACCAAGGGGGCGGCAAAGGGTCAGGGCACGCCACAGGCGCCCGAACCCGCCAAATCCTCTTCTTCGGCATCGCCTTCGGCGCGCTCGACCGAGAATGCGGCGGCCGCGGCCTCCCCGGTCAAGGTCGACGACGACCTGTTTGCCGACGTCCGGCGCGGCGAGACCGTGGTGGCGCCGAGCCAGCCGCCGGCCAACGACGACCGCCGGGACATTGCCCAGTTGCTCGAGCGTCTGTCGCGCCGCGCCTCCGCGACGCCGCTCTGGGTTGCCTTCTTCGTCTCCATCGCATGGGTCGGCCTCGGCCTGTTCCTCGGCTCGCGCCTCCTCGCCGGCACCGCCCTCGACGTCACCTCCCCCGCCGTCCTCACCTTCCTGACCGCGCTCGTCCTGCCGGTCGTGTTCTTCTTCGTCATGGGCGGCCTGATCCGCCGCACGCAGGAAATGCGCATCGTCGCGCGCGGCATGAGCGAAGTCGCCATTCGCCTCGCCGAGCCGGAGACGGTGGCGCGTGAATCGATCGTGTCGGTCGGCCAGGCGATCCGCCGCGAGGTTGCCGCCATGGGCGACGGCGTCGAGCGCGCGCTCGCCCGCGCCAACGAGCTCGAATCCCTCGTTCACAACGAGGTGGCCTCGCTCGAGCGCGCCTATAACGACAACGAATTGCGCATCCGCAACCTGATCGAGGAACTGGTCACCCAGCGCGAGGCCATCGTCTCCAACTCCGAGCGCGTGCGTGGCGCCATCACCGGCGCGCACGAGCATCTCGCCGCCCAGATGGCCGAGGCCGGTGACAACCTGTCCCGCCGGATCGACGAGAGCGGCCTGCGCGTCACCAGCAGCCTGGCCGACAAGGCTGAGGCCATCACCGTCGCGCTCGGCCGCGCCGGCGATCACATGATCGACCAGATGAACGTGCGCGGCTCGGACATCGTCGAGCGCCTCTCCGCCACCAGCGAAGAGGTCACGCGCGCCCTGTCGACGACCGGCGACCGCGTCACCACCGTGCTGACCGATACCGGCAACAGCGTCACCATCGCCATGGCCGAGACCGGCTCGACGATGGCGGCCAAGCTGTCGGAAACCGGCTCGACCATGACCGAGCACCTGGCCTCGACCAGCGCCGAGATCACCCATGCCATCGCCGCGCGCGCCGACGAGGTGGCGACGCGCCTGAAGGATTCGGCCGATACGCTGGTCGCCGAGCTGTCGAACCGCGGCAGCGACGTTTCCGCCCGCCTGAAGGACACCGGCGAAGCGCTGGTGGCGGAGCTCTCCGGCCGCGGCAGCGAGGTGACGAGCCTGCTGCGTGACACCGGCCACAGCCTGGTCGCGGAACTGTCGAACCAGAGCACCGGCGTCGCCGCGCTGCTCAAGGAGACCGGCGAAAACCTCATCAGCGAGCTGTCGCTGCGCGGCGGCGACGTGACGACGCGCCTGAAGGAGGCCGGCGAGTCGCTGGTCTTCGAGCTGTCGAACCGCGGCAGCGAGGTGACGAGCCGCCTCAAGGATGCCGGCGACACCATCGTCGGCGAGCTCTCGGCGCGCGGCGGCGAAGTGGTCGAGAAGCTGGAGGCCACGGGCAGCTTCGTGGCCGACAATATCGGCCAGCGGGGCGATGCCTTCGCGGCCCGCATCGCCGAGACCGGCGATCGCCTGCAGAACACCGTCACCGAGGTGGTGGACAAGCTGGAAACGACCGGCGGCTATGTCGCCCAGGCGCTGGGTCAGCGCGGCGACATCCTGATCGCCCGCATCGCCGAGACCGGCGATCGCCTGCAGGGCACCGTGACCGAAGTCGTCGACCGGCTGGAGACGACCGGCAACCACGTCGCGGCCGCCCTCGGCGAACGCAGCGACATCCTCATCACGCGCATCGCCGAGACCGGCGACCGCCTGCAGGGCACCGTCATCGACGTCGTCGGCAAGCTCGAAACCACCGGCGACCATGTCGCGGCGGCCCTCGGCGAGCGCGGCGACACCCTCATCGCGCGCATCGCCGAGACCGGCGACCGTCTGCAGGGCACCGTCGTCGACGTCGTCGGCAAGCTGGAAACGACCGGCGACCATGTCGCGGCGGCCTTCGGCCAGCGCGGCGACGCCCTGATCGCGCGCATCTCCGAGACCGGCGACCGCCTGCATGTCGGCGTCGCCGAAGTGGTGGATCGGCTTGAAACGGCCGGCGGCGGCATCATCGACAGCCTCGGCCAGCGCGGCGACGCCCTGGTCCTGCGCATTGCCGATACCGGCCAGCGCCTGCACGGCAGCATCGCGGAAGTGGTCGACCGTCTGGAGACCACCAGCGGCACCATCGCGGACAATCTCGGCCAGCGCGGCGAAACCCTGGTTACCCGCATCGCCGAGACCGGCGACCGCCTGCAGGGCACCGTCGCCGAGGTGGTCGAGCGGCTGGAGGCGACCGGCAGCCACATCGCCGAGGGCCTCGGCCTGCGCGGCGACGCCCTCGTCTCCCGCATCGCCGAAACCGGCGACCGGCTGCAGACGACGGTCGTCGACGTCGTCGACCGGCTCGAGACGACCGGCGCCAACATTGCCGACAGCATCAGCCTGCGGGGCGGCGCCTTCGCCGCTCGCGTCGCCGAGACCGGCGATCGCCTGCAGGTCACGGTGACCGACCTGGTGGAAAAGCTGGAGGCCACTGGCGGCCATGTCGCCGACACGTTCGGCCAGCGCGGCGACGCACTGATCTCGCGCATTGCCGAGACCGGCGACCGCCTGCAGGTGACCGTCGTGGATGTTGCCGGCAAGCTGGAAGCCACCAGCGGCGAGATCGCCGCCACCTTCGGCCAGCGCGGCGAAGCCCTGATCGCCCGCATGAACGAGACCGGCGCCAGCTTCGACCAGCGCGGCGAGACGCTGATCGCGCTGATGGCGGAGACCGGCAACAGCTTCGGCCAGCGCAGCGAAGCGCTGGCGAACCGCATCGCCGAAACCGGCGACCGCCTGCACGCGACCATCACCGTCCAGGGTGACGAACTCGACAAGCGCCTGTCGGTCACCGGCCAGCTGATCGCGCAGGCCATCGCCCAGCGGACCGGCGAGGCCAAGTCGGCCATCGGCGACGTCGGCATCCAGGTGGTCGAGACCCTCACCGAGAAGGCCCAGGACGTCCAGCTCGCGCTCTTCCGCGCCGGCGAGACCGTCACGACCGCCATTTCTGAACGCACCACCGGTCTCCGCTCGGAAATCGAGCTCGCCGGCACCGAGGTGCTGTCGGCGCTCGCGACCCAGGGCACCGACCTCACCAACCGGCTCGGCGTGATCGGCAACGAGGTTTCCGGCCTGCTCTCGTCCAAGAGCCAGGAGCTCACCAGCCAGTTGCAGACCGCCGCCAACGCGGTGTCCTCGGCGGTCGGCGAGCATGGCGACGCCATCGTCACCCGCATCGCCCAGAACGTCGTCACGCTCGAGGACGCCATCAGCCGCCACAGCTCGGGCTTCGAGCAGCGCGTGGCGAGCCACGCCGCCAATCTCGAAGAGGCCATCGGCCGCCACAGCCAGGGCTTCGAGGCGCGCGTCCTGGCCCATACCGGCAACCTCGAAGACGTCATGACGCGTCACAGCCAGGGCTTCGAGCAGCGCATCATCGCCCATACCGGCCAGCTCGAGGAGACGCTCAGCCGCCACGGCCAGGGCTTCGAGCAGCGCGTCTCGGCCCATGCCGCCAACATGGAGGACGCGATCGCCCGGCACAGCCAGGCCTTCGAGGAACGCGTCTCGGCCCATGCCGGAAACATGGAGACGGCGATCCTGCGCCACACCACCGGCTTCGAGACCCGCGTCGCCAGCTACGCGAACCAGATGGAGGACAGCCTCGTCCGGCACAGCACCGGCTTCGAGGAGCGCATCCTGACGCACGCCGGCAATATCGAGGAGACCCTGCTGAAGCACAGCCAGGGCTTCGAGGACCGCGTCCTGTCGCACGCCGGCAATATCGAGGAGACCTTGCTGAAGCACAGCCAGGGCTTCGAGCAGCGCGTGGCGAGCCAGGCCGCCGCGATCGACGAGGCCATCGGCCGCCACAGCCAGGGCTTCGAGACCCGCGTCGTCGGCCATGCCGCGGCGCTGGAGGAGACGGTCGGGCGGCATACGTCGAACCTGCGCGAGCTCGTCTCGTCGCACACGACGGCGCTCGAACAGGCCATCGGCCGCCATACGTCCGAATTCGAAATGCGCGTCGCCGGCCATGCGACGACGCTCACGGAATCGGTCGCGACCCACGTCGCGCTGCTCGACCACAAGCTCACCGGCCATGTCGACGCCCTCGAGGCGACGATCGCCGGCAAGGGCGGCGAGCTGGCCGACCGGATCCTCAACGATACGCGCGAATTCGCCGACCGCGTCGCGGGCAAGAGCAGCGAGATCACCGAAGCGCTCGACGCCCGTCTCGCCCGCATCGACCAGGCGCTGGACAACCGTGCCCAGGCGTTCAACGCGACGCTCGCGAGCCGCACGCTCGAACTCGCCAAGGTTCTCGGCGACGGCGGCCGCAGCGTGACGGAGGCGCTGGAGAACAAGTCGGCGGAGATCACCATCAACCTCGCCGCCAAGTCGGACGAGATCACCCAGAGCATCACCGACAAGTCGGACGAGATCGCCCGCAACCTGACGAGCAAGTCCGATCAGATCGCCCGCCATCTCTCGTCGAAGTCCGAGGAGATCGCCCAGAGCCTCACCGATCGCTCCGATGCGATCGCCGAGCATCTGGCGATCAAGTCCGGCGAGATCGCCTCGTCGATCACCCTCCGTTCCGACGAGATCGCACGGACGCTGGCGAGCAAGTCGGCGGAGATCGCCGACAATCTCACCGCCAAGTCGAGCGAGATCACCCGCACGCTCGGCGACAAGTCGGACGAGGTCACCTACATCCTCACCGGCAAGGCCGATCTGATCACCGCGACCCTCAGCGAGAAGGCCGACGAGATCAATCGCACCCTCGGCAGCCGTGCCCAGGAGGTCGCCGAAAGCCTCGACACCCGCGTCATGCGCTTCGAGCAGGTCGTGGTCGGCCGGCTGGAGACGGTCTCGCAGTCGCTCGACGAGCGCGGCACCTCCATCGCCCAGAAGCTTGCCGACAAGGTCGATGCCGTCTCGGCGACGCTGCGTGCCAATGCCGAGGACGTCGAGCGCACGCTGGCGACCATTTCCAGCGACATCACGGTCGGCCTGTCGACTCGCGTCAACGAGATCAACGCCGTGCTCGGCGCCCGTTCGACCGAGCTCGCCTCCCTGCTCGACGAGCGCGGCGGCCATCTGGTCGCCCGCATCGGCGAGAATGGCCAGGCCATCACCTCCGAGGTCAGCCGCGTCGGCGACATCGTGGTCCGGGCCCTGGAAAACCGCGGCGCGACGATCGCCGAGGTGCTCGGCCAGAAGGGCGCCGAGATCACCCAGGCGTTGTCGGAAACCGGCATCGAGGTCACCCGATCGATCACCGACTCGAGCGAAATGGCGGCCCGCACGCTGACCGATTCCTCGACCGTCTTCCGCACGACGGTGGACGAAGGCGCCCGCGAGTCGATCGCCGCCCTGACCGCCACCAACGAGCAGCTGCGCGAGGAGGTCGGCGGCCTGCTCGGCCGGCTCGCCGAGTCGAACATCGTGCTGCGTGACCTGTCGAGCCAGGCCGAGGCCAATCTCGGCACCATCAACCGGCAGCTCGGCAAGCGCATCGACGAGTTCCGCAGTTCGGTCGAGACCGCCTCCACGACGGCCGAAAGCTCGACCCAGGCGCTCAACGGCCATATCGGCCAGCTGACGACGGTCGCGAGCTCGGTGCTGAAGGACGTCTCCGCGCTGGCCGAACGGCTCGACAGCCAGGCGGCGGTTCTCGCCGGCGCGGCCGAGCAGGTCAGCCGCACCCATGCCCGCCTCGACAAGTCGCTCGACGAGCGGCGCGAGGTGATCGAAGGCCTGATCGGCCATCTCGTCGGCAAGACCGAGGACATGGACAACCTGATCAAGAGCTTCTCGGGCCTGCTCGACGACAATCTGTCGGCCGCCGAGAACCGGGCACGGGAAATCGGCCGCGTGCTGGTCGAATCCACCGGCCAGACCACCAAGGCGATCCACGAACAGGCGGATGCGCTGCGCCTCGCCACCGGCAAGGAGCGCGAGCGCACCTCGCACGCCCTGCGGTCGGCCTACGACCAGGCGACCACCGACATGAACGCCCTGTTCCAGGACGCCGCCGAACGCTTCGCCTCGCTCACCGCCAGCATGAAGGGCATGGCTGCCGAGATTCAGACCGAACTCGCGGCGACCCGCAGCGAACTGTCCCGCGGCATGGTGGAGATCCCGCGCGAAACGCAGGAGAACACCGCGGCCATGCGCCGGGTGGTCGCCGAGCAGATCAAGGCCCTGGCTGAGCTGAACGACATCGTCGCCAAGTCCGGCCGCGCCTATGACATTGCCGAGCCGGCGCCGCTCGCGCCGACCGGCGCGCGGCGGCAGGAGCCGCTGTCCATGCCGCCTGTGCCGCTGCGCGGCAGCACCAACGTCGCCGAGCTGGCCCGTGGCGAGGCGCCGCGCGCCGAAGCCCCGCGCCAGGAGAGCCACAAGGCGGAAACGCCCAAGGCCGAGCCGCGGCGCGAGGCGCCGGCCCGCAGCGAGCCGGCCCGTGGCGGCACGGAGCGTGGCTGGCTGTCGGATCTGCTGGCGCGTGCATCGACGGAGGAGGGCGAGGGCGAGCGGCTGCGGCCGGCCGGCCGCAGGCCCCCTGCCCCCGCTGCGCTCGACAATCTTGACGCCCTGTCCTCGGACATCGCGCGGATGGTCGACCACGATGCGGTCGTCGACCTCTGGGAGCGCTGGCGCCGTGGCGAGCGGAACGTCTTTTCGCGCCGGCTCTACACCACCCAGGGTCAGCAGACCTTCGACGACCTGCGCCGCCGCTACCGCCGTGACGCCGAGTTCCGCGACACCGTCGACCGCTATATCGACGAGTTCCAGCGCCTGCTCGGCGACGTCGACCGCAACGACCGCGACGGCTCGCTCGCCCGCACCTATCTGACGTCGGAAACCGGCAAGGTCTTCACCCTGCTCGCCCATTCGAGCGGCCGCTTCGACTGAGCCGTCTCGACATAGCGACATCGAAAAGGGCGCCGCTTGGCGCCCTTTTTGTTAGGCTCGTTGTCGCCGATCCTCGTTATTGCGCTGCGGCCCGTCGCGGCCGGCGGACGGCACGAACCTTGCCGCTCGGCCCGCCGCCGCAGAAGAACAGGTCGCCATGGGCCTCCAGTCCCGAGACGCCCATGCCGGAAGGCATGTCGAGCCGCTCCAGCAGCGCGCCGGTCCCGGCATCGATCCGCCTGAGGTCGCTCGTCTCGTCCTGCCAGGTGCCATGCCAGAGCTCGCCGTCGATCCAGGTCACGCCGGTCACGACGCGGTTGCTTTCGATGGTGCGCAGCACGGCGCCGGTGGCCGGATCGATCTGCATGATCCGCCGGCCCTGATGCTGGGCGATCCAGAGCGAGCCCTCGGCCCAGGCGAGGCCGGAATGCCCCTCGCCCGGCGTCGGGATGGTCGACAGCACGAGGCCGGTCTCCGGATCGATCTTCTGGATCCGGTTGTTGGCGATCTGGAACAGGTGCCGGCCGTCGAAAGCCGTCCCGGCACGGGCCGGCACCGCGATTGTGCGAGCCAGGACACCGCTCCCCGGGTCGAGCGCGTTCAACCGGTCACCCGATGCGAACCAGACGTGCCGGCCATCGAAGGTCAGCCCGTGGACCTCGGAAACGCCCGGAAACGGGCCATATTCGCGGAGGATTTCAGCTTGTGCGTGTTTCATGGGGCAAGCCTAGCCCCGTCTCCCGGGCCGCGGGAGTAACAACTGCGTCGCGAAGGTCGCCTCGCCCCTCCGCAGCCGGGTGCGGCCCGCGAAATCCCGCCACACTTGTCACTCCCGCACGCGGCGCCGAGCGGCCTACCACCGGACATGACGGCACGCTCGCGGCGAGCGGCCGGCCCCACGTCCTGAAACAGGAGCGCAAGACGATGACCACTGGGAGAACCGGAACCCGCGAAGAGTGGCTGGCGGCACGGATCGCGCTGCTCGCGGCCGAAAAGGAGCACACCCGGCGCGGCGACGCGCTCGCCCGGCAGCGCCGGGCCCTGCCCTGGGTGCGCGTCGACAAGGCCTACCGTTTCGATACCGAGGCCGGCGAGGTCTCGCTCGCCGACCTGTTCCAGGGCCGCTCGCAGCTGCTGGTCTATCACTTCATGTTCGGCGCCGATTGGGCGGCCGGCTGCCCGTCCTGCTCGGCGATCGCCGACGGCTTTAACGGCGTCGTGACCCATCTGGCCCATCACGACGTGATGCTCTGGGCGGTCTCGCGCGCGCCCCTGGCCAAGCTCCTCGGCTACCGCGAGCGGATGGGCTGGCGCTTTCCCTGGGCCTCGTCCGCGGACAGCGATTTCAATTTCGACTTCGAGGCCTCGTTCACGGAGGCACAGCAGCGCGAGGGCATCACCTACAACTACCGGCGCCAGGCCGGCTTTGTGCCGCAGCCGGAGACCGCCGGCGGCCGAGCGACGCCGGAGGCGCAGTTCGCCGCCATGTGCGGAACCGATGTCGCCGCCTACAAGCGCGACCGCCCCGGCCTCAGCGCCTTCACCCGCGAGGATGGCGTCGTCTATCATACCTATTCGGCCTATTCGCGCGGTGTCGATGGCGTCTGGGGCATGTACCCGTGGCTCGATCGTGCGCCGAAGGGGCGCAACGAGACCGGCGTCTGGTGGCGCCGCAGCGACGAATATGAGGCCGGCAGCCGGCGCGACGCCGCGTCCTGCTGCAGCTGAACCCACCCTTCGGGACCAAGAGCCTCGGCCCCGGCGACAACCCTGTCGCCGGGGCTTTTTTGGCACCCCGCAGACGGGCCCCGGGAACTGGACGTGGTTCATTGGGTTCTCCTACAGCTCGCGGGCGCTTGCTTTCGCGACCAGCGCCGCCTCCGACGACCGGTTCCGGTAGGTCACGCCGGGCACCCCGAGCCTCCACCTGCGGATCTCTCCTCGCCTTCGGGCACGCGGATCACGATTGCCAGGTAGCCATGCCGATAGTGTCGCCTCGATCGCGCAAGACGTTCGCCCGAAACGGAATCCGCAAGGTCTCAAACCGTCGAGCCCCGTCGCGCTGTGTTCCAGCGCGTCCCCCGCCATGGTTGCGACCAGATGACGTCAGGCAGTGAATCATGACCGCTTCCCGCCCCCGTTCCGCCGCCGATCCAGGTGGCGACACCGCCGTGCTGAAGCAGGAGATCCTGCGCAAGCTGACCTATTCGATCGGCAAGACGCCGGCCACAGCCGGAGATCATGACTGGCTGACCGCCGCCATCCTGGCCTTGCGCGACAGGATCATCGACACCTGGCAGCAGACGACGATCGACAGCTACCGGACCGGCCGAAAACGCGTCTACTACCTCTCGCTGGAATTCCTGATCGGCCGCTCCTTCGCCAACGCGCTGAGCAATTTCGGGCTGACCGGAGCGATGCGCGGCGCGCTTGCCGAGCTCGGCGTCGACCTCGAGGCAATCGAGACGATCGAGCCCGACGCGGCGCTCGGCAATGGCGGCCTCGGCCGCCTGGCAGCCTGCTATCTGGAAAGCATGGCGACGATCGGCGTGCCCTGCCGCGGCTACGGCATCCGGTACGACCACGGCCTGTTCAAGCAGTTCATTGCCGGTGGCCAGCAGATGGAGGCGCCGGAGGAATGGCTGACCTTCCGCAATCCCTGGGAGCTCGAGCGGCCCGAAAACACGTATCAGATCGGCTTTGGGGGCGCCGTCGTCGATACGACACCGTTCGGCCGCGCCACCTGGGCGCCGAGCGAAAGCGTCTTCGCCGTCGCCTATGACACGCCGATCATCGGCTGGCGCAGCGCCGGGGCCGTCACCTTGCGCCTGTGGCGCGCGCGTGCCGAAAATCCCTTGCAGCTCAAGGCCTTCAACGAAGGGGACCATCTCGGTGCGCATGCCGAGCGCAACCGCGCGGAGGCGATCTCCAGCGTGCTCTACCCGAACGACAGCACGCCGGCCGGACAGGAGCTGCGCCTGCGGCAGGAATATTTCTTCACCGCCGCCTCCCTGCAGGACCTGGTACGCCGGCACATCCAGCAGTTCGGCAATGTCAGGTCCTTGCCGGAGAAGGCCTCGATCCAGCTCAACGACACCCACCCGGCTCTCGCCGTCGCCGAGCTCATGCGCATTGTCGTCGACGACCACGCGGTGGACTGGAGCGAGGCCTGGTCGCTCGTCAACGCCACGATCTCCTACACCAACCACACCCTGCTGCCGGAGGCGCTGGAAACCTGGCCGGTGTCGCTGATGGAACGGCTTCTGCCGCGGCACATGCAGATCATCTTCGCCATCAATGCCAGATTTCTCGAGCGTGCCCTCGCCGAAACCCCGACCGCCGACCTCTCCCGCCTTTCCCTGATCGACGAGCATCACGGCCGCCGCGTCCGCATGGCCCATCTCGCCTTTCTGGGATCGCATACGGTCAACGGCGTGTCCGAGCTCCATTCCTCGCTCATGCGCACGACGGTGTTCGAGCCGTTGCACAGGATCTTCCCGACACGCATCCGCAACGTCACCAATGGCATCACGCCCCGCCGCTGGCTGTTCGGCGCCAATGCGGCCTTGGCCGAGCTTCTGGCCGAGACCTGCGGCAGCGAGATCTTCGACGATATCGGCGTGATCGACCGGTTCGCGCGGTGCTGCGGCGACGCGGCGGTGCAGCAACGGGTCGCCGCCATACGCCTCGCCAACAAGGAGCGCCTGGCGGACTATATCCGCCGCGAGACCGGCATTGCCGTCAACGTGCGCGCCATGTTCGACGCGCAGATCAAGCGCGTGCACGAATACAAGCGCCAGCTCATGAACATCATCGAGACCATCGCGCTCTATGACGCGATGCGCGCCGAGCCCTATCTGGACTGGCAGCCGCGGGTGAAGATCTTCGCGGGCAAGGCGGCATCGAACTATCTGACCGCCAAGCGGGTCATCAATCTGATCAACGACGTCGCCGCGGTCGTCAACAACGATGCGATGACGCGGGACCGGCTGCAGGTCGTGTTCATCCCCAATTACAATGTCAGCGTCGCGGAGCTCGTCATTCCCGCGGCCGACCTGTCCGAGCAGATATCGACCGCCGGCATGGAGGCTTCCGGCACCGGCAACATGAAATTCGCGCTGAACGGCGCCCTGACGATCGGCACGCTCGACGGGGCGAACCTCGAGATCCGCGAGCGGGTCGGCGAGGACAATATCGTCATTTTCGGCATGACCGCCGACGAGGTCGAGGCCGCGCGCGGGCGCAGCGATACCGAAGCGGTCATCGGGCGGTCCCCCTATCTCAGCGACGTTCTCGAAGCGGTTTCGCAAGGCGCGTTCTCGCCGGGCGATCCGGGCCGCTACGCCGATCTCGTTCGCGACCTCCGGCACAACGACTGGTTCATGACGCTGCGCGACTTCGAGACCTATCGCCAGGCGCAGCGCCGGGTCGACGCGCTCTGGGCCGATCCCGGTGCCTGGTGGCGCCGGTCGATCCTGAATACCGCCGGCTGCGGCTGGTTCAGTTCGGACCGCGCCATACGCCAATATGCCGCCGATATCTGGCACATGCCCGTCGAGACATAGGCGCGCCGTCACGTCAGAACCATCAGGCTGCGGCCGCCGACCCGGATGGCCTCGGCGGTCTCGGACGCGCCCGTGCGAGCCTCGGGGTCGGCCGTGTCGACGACCAGCGTCCAGGCCTGGCCGCCGCCGCGCGCCGGCAGCTGGAAGCGCACCGTGTCGGCGTAGGAATTGAACAGGATCAGGCTCTCCGGTCCGCCCGCCTCCACCGTCATCAGGCAGCCGAAGGCAAGCGCCGAGGCGTCCGCCCAGTGAGCCGGCTCCTGCTCGCCGCCGCCGGCATTCAGCCAGCGCAGGACGACGTCGCCGTAGCGCGGCGGGCGGAACAGGCCATGCTGCTGGCGCAGCGCAATCAGCCGGCGCGCAAAGGCGAGCAGCCCCTGATAGCGCGGCGACAGCGCGTCCCAGTCGAGCCAGCTGATCGGGCCGTCCTGGCAGTAGGCATTGTTGTTGCCACCCTGCGACCGGCCGATCTCGTCTCCGGCCAGCACCATCGGTGTGCCATGCGACAGCAGGAGCGTCGCCAGCATGTTGCGCATCTGCCGCTCGCGCAGGGCATTGACGGCAGGATCGCCGGTCTCGCCTTCCCAGCCGCAGTTCCACGACCGGTTGTCGTCCTGGCCGTCGCGATTGTCCTCGCCGTTCGCTTCGTTGTGCTTGCGATCGTAGGAGACGAGATCGCGCAGCGTGAAGCCGTCATGGGCGGTGACGAAGTTGACGCTCGCCCAGGGCGCCCGGCCGCGGCGGTCGAATGTGCCAGGCGAACCGGCCAGGCCTTCGGCAAGTCCGCGCGCGGAGCCGGGGTCGCCGCGCCAATAGGCGCGCACCCGGTCGCGGTAGCGGTCGTTCCATTCGGCCCAGCCGGGCGGAAACGCGCCGAGAGCATAGCCCTCCGCCCGGGCGTCCCAGGGTTCGGCGATGCATTTCAGCCGCCTGACGACCGGATCCTGCGCGATGGCGCTCAGGAGCGGCGCGTGGGCGTCGAACGGCCCGTCCTTGCGGGCAAGGCTCGCGGCGAGGTCGAAGCGAAAGCCGTCGACCTCCATGACCTGCGCCCAGTAGCGCAGGGAATCGAGGACGAGGGCGATGACGCGCGGATGCTCGGCGCGCAGCGTGTTGCCGGTGCCGGCATTGTTGACATAGCGACGCGGATCCTGCGGCTGAAGCTGGTAATAGGCGGCATTGTCGATGCCGCGAAAGCTGAGCGTCGGGCCGAACTCGTCGCTTTCGGCGGTGTGGTTGTAGACGACGTCGAGAATGACCTCGACGCCGGCATCGTGGAAACAGCGCACCATGTCGCGGAACGACCGCAGGCCCTGAGGCCCGAGATAGCGCGGCGCGGGCGCGAAGAAGCCGACGCTGTTGTAGCCCCAGTAGTTGCGCAGGCCCTTCGCCGCCAGCGGATAGTCGTCGGCGAAGGCATGCACCGGCAGGAGCTCGACGGACGTGACGCCGAGGCTCCTGACATGCGCGACGAGATCGGGCGCGGCGAGCGCCTCGCACGGGGCAAGCCCTGCCGCGCCGCCGGCCGGATGCAGCCTGGAAAAGCCGTCGATATGAAGCTCATAGAGAATGGTGCGGTCCCAGCCGATCACCGGCGCGCTCGGGCCCGGCCCGCCGTCAAGGTCGCCGCAGACGATGCATTTCGGCGTGACGCCGGCACTGTCGAGCCGGCTGAAGGTCAGATCGCGATCGGCTTCCGCCGCGCGGTCATAGCCGAAATGCGCTTCCGACAGCGCGATGTCGCCCGTCAGCTGCCGTGCATAGGGATCGATCAGCAGCTTGTTGGGGTTGCAGCGAAGGCCCGCGGCGGGATCGTAGGGCCCGTGCACGCGATAGCCGTAGCGCTGCCCCGCCCGGAGCCCCGGCACATAGCCGCTCCAGATCTCGTTCTCGCATGTCGGCAAGGCCAGGCGGGCGATTTCCTGCGTGCCGCCGGGATCGAACAGACACAGGTCAACGCCGCTCGCAACCGACGAGAACAGCGCGAAACCGACGCCTTCATCATCTGCATTGGCTCCCAGAAGCGGGCTGCGGCTCTCGACGATTTCAAAGGCTTGCATGGCAGGGACGCGCTCGCCTCCCGGTGAGATCAGTGGAACTGCAAGAGGGATCCTTCGTTCGTCCAGAACGTGAATTCTTCGTTCGTCCCAGGAGTCGGGCGCCGGTCGGTCGCCGAGGAAACGCCTGCCACGGCAGGCGGTTCATCCCCGAACTGTGACAGGCGGGCCGGCTCGGCCGCGCATGTCACGGAGCGCCGCCGGTCGCGTGCCAGCTGGTCTGCCGAGGTTAGCCTGATCGGACATGCGCAATGAGATTTTGCTACGCATCCTTGCACGGCCCGCTCGCCAGAGCGGGATTGGAACGGGCCGCGGCGGACCTGCGATCGCTCGGCTTCGACGGGCTGGCCCTCGGCCTTCGCTTCGGCGGCGACGCGGCCGCAGCGGCGATCACCGAGGTCGCCCATACCCTGCGTGAAGCCGGCCTCGCCATGATGCTCGACATTTGCCTCGAACAGCCCGAGGGGCTCGGGCGCAACGCCATCCCGGCCGCCTGGCAGATCGCCGATCCGACGGCGGTTCCACCGCCCGATCCGCGGCGCGAACAGGTCTCGCCCCGCCTGCGCTGGCAGGACCCGGCCGCCCGGCACGACATCGAGGCGTGGTGGAGCACGCAACTCGTCACGCTCGCGCAGCAGGGCGTGCGTCATTTCCGGTGCCGCACCCCGCATCTTGCTCCGCATGCCGCCTGGCGCGCCATAGCGACGGCGCTGCACGCGGCCGAGCCGGGCGCCACGCTGCACGCCTGGACACCCGGTCTCACATGGGACCAGATCACCCGCCTGCAGGGTGCCGGTTTCGCTGGTGGCTTTCTGTCCGCAGCCTGGTGGGACGGACGCGCGGCCTGGCTTGCCGACGAGGCGGAACTGCTGGACCGGCTCGGCCCCGCGCTGTCCCTGGCGGATGTGCCGAGCGGCGAACATCTTGCTCCAACCACGATCCAGCAGGCGGCCGCGGCGGGCGCCGAAAGCCGGCGGACGGCGGCGCTCCGCGCTCTCGATCTCGCGGCCTGCCTCGGCAACGGCCTGTTCGCGCCCATCAACATGCTGACCGACGGTGCGGACGATGCCTGGCCGGACGACCGGGCGGGCGAAGCGTTTCCGCCGACCGACGAGATGCTGCGCGAGAAGGTGAAGGCCGCCAACCGGAGCTGCGCTCTGGTCGCCGGGCTGTCGCCGCCGCGCCCCGCCCATGATGGCGCAGCCATCGGCGTCGTCCTGCGCACCGACACGCCTGCGCCCGGCCTCGCTGCCGCCGGCATCGCGGTCGCCGTCAACAATGGCGCGGATCCCGCAGGCCTGCCGGCCATGGCGTTCGGCAGCCTGCGGCCGGCCGCCGGCCGGGATGCAGAGCTGCGGCCGCTCGGGCCAGGAGAGGTTCGCCTCATTCCGCTCGCCGCATCGCGGCCGGTCATCGTGAAGAGGCCCCGGCCGGCCGTCGACCGCTGGGCGCAGGCGCCGCGCATCGCCATCGAGCACATCAGCGGCGCCATCGACGGCGGCCGCTTCGCCGCCAAGCGTATCGTCGGGCGGCCGGTGGACGTCGAGGCCGACATCTTTTCGGACGGCCACGACCTCATCGCGGCGGAGCTGCTGTGGCGGCCGGCGGACGAAAGGGACTGGCGGCGCGTCGCCATGGAGCCAATGGGCAACGACCGGTGGCGGGCCGTCATCCTGCCCGATCGCATCGGCCGGCATCTGGTCGCGATCGAAGCCTGGCAGGACGTATTCGGGAGCCTGCGGCACGCCTTGCGCGCCAAGATCGCGGCCGAGGTCGACATTGCCGTGGAGCTGGAGGAGGCCCGGCTGCTGGTCGAGGCGGCGCTGGCCCACGCGCCCGACCCTGACCTCGCCCGGCTTGCCGAATGTCTCGGGAAGCGCGATCCGGCAGGTACGGAGATGCTGCTGTCGCCCGCCATCGGACAGGCGATGGCGGCGCGCGATCCGCGCAAATTCCTGACGCGCAGCGAGCCGCAGCTGCCGTTCGACATCGAGCGTCCGCAGGCTGCTTTCGCCAGCTGGTACGAGCTCTTCCCACGCAGCGTGACCGACGATCCGCATCGCCACGGTACGCTGCGCGACGTGATCGACCGGCTGCCGGCCATCCGCGCCATGGGCTTCGACGTTCTCTATTTTCCGCCGATCCATCCGATCGGGCGCAAGAACCGCAAAGGGCGCAACAACAGCCTCGCCGCCGCGCCCGGCGATGTCGGCAGCCCCTATGCGATCGGCGCGGCGGAGGGCGGCCACGACGCCATCCTGCCGGCGCTCGGCACGCTCGACGACTTCCGCGCCCTAGTCACCGCAGCGCAGCACCAGGGTCTCGAGATCGCCCTCGATTTCGCGATCCAGTGCGCGCCGGACCATCCCTGGCTGACCGATCATCCCGGTTGGTTCCAGCGGCGGCCGGATGGAACGATCCGCTACGCCGAGAACCCGCCGAAAAAATACGAGGACATCGTCAATGTCGATTTCTATGCCCCGGCGGCCATTCCTGCGCTCTGGCTGGCGCTGCGCGATGTCGTGCGGTTCTGGATCGACCAGGGCGTGCGCATGTTCCGCGTGGACAATCCGCACACCAAGCCGCTGCCGTTCTGGGAATGGATGATTGCCGATATCCGCAACACCCGGCCCGACGTCATCTTCCTCTCGGAAGCCTTCACCCGGCCCAAGATGATGTACCGGCTGGCCAAGGTCGGCTTCTCGCAGTCCTACACGTATTTCACCTGGAGAAACACCAAGGCGGAAATCGCGAGCTATGTCGAAGAGCTGAGCACGGCCGAGCCGAAGGACTATTTCCGCCCCCATTTCTTCGTCAACACACCCGACATCAACCCGTTCTATCTGCAGACGTCGGGCCGGCCGGGCTTCCTCGTCCGCGCGGCACTGGCCGCCACCCTGTCGGGCCTGTGGGGCGTCTATTCCGGCTTCGAACTGTGCGAGGCCGCCGCTCTTCCGGGCCGCGAGGAATATCGCGATTCCGAAAAATACGAACTGCGTCCGCGCGACTATGCGGCGCCCGGCAACATCGTCGCGGAGATCGCGCGGCTCAACCGGCTCCGGCGCGGCCATGGCGCGCTGCAGACGCATCTCGACGTCCGCTTCTACAACGCCTTCAACGACGCGGTCCTCTATTACGGCAAGGGCGCCCCATCGACCGGCACGCTGATCCTCGTCCTCGTCAATCTCGACCCCCACGGCGTGCAGGCATGCGCGTTCGAGGTACCGCTCTGGGAATGGGGCCTGCCCGACCATGAAACGGTGGAGGTCGAGGACCTCTGGCGCGGCGAGCGCTTCAGCTGGACCGGCAAGATCCAGCACATCCGCCTCGACCCGCAGGACCTGCCCTTCGCGATCTTCCGCATCGCGCCGCGCAGCGGAGGCCGGTCATGAAGGGACGGAACCATCGCCGTCATCCGAACTTCAGCAGCGACCCGCTGTGGTACAAGGACGCGGCCATCTACCAGCTGCACGTCAAGTCGTTCTTCGACAGCAACAATGACGGCATCGGCGACTTCCCCGGCCTCATCGAGAAGCTTGACTACATTGCCGAGCTCGGCGTCAACACGATCTGGCTTCTGCCCTTCTACCCCTCGCCGCGCCTCGACGATGGCTACGACATCAGCGCCTATCTCGCGGTCCATCCCGACTACGGAACGCTGGCCGACGTCAGGCGCTTCATCACGGAAGCGCATGCGCGCGGACTGCGGGTGATCACCGAACTGGTGATCAACCACACCTCCGACCAGCATCCCTGGTTCCAGCGGGCGCGCCGCGCCAAGCCCGGCTCCAACTATCGCGATTTCTACGTCTGGTCCGACAACGACAGGAAATATGCCGACGCGCGCATCATCTTCGTCGACACCGAGCGGTCGAACTGGACCTGGGATAGCGAGGCGCGCGCCTATTATTGGCATCGCTTCTACTCGCATCAGCCCGACCTCAATTTCGAGAACCCGAACGTCTTCCGCGCCATCCTGCGGGTCATGAAGTTCTGGCTCGACATGCAGGTCGACGGTCTCCGGCTCGATGCGGTTCCCTATCTGATCGAACAGGAGGGAACCAGCTGCGAGAACCTGCCGGGGACGCATGACGTGCTGAAGCGGCTGCGCGCCGCGCTCGACGAGCGCTATCCCGACCGGATGCTGCTGGCCGAGGCCAACCAGTGGCCGGAAGACACCAAGGACTATTTCGGCGACGGCGATGAATGCCACATGGCGTTCCATTTCCCGCTGATGCCGCGCATGTACATGGCACTGGCGCGCGAGGACCGGTTCCCGATCACCGACATCATGCGCCAGACGCCGGACATTCCGGCCAACTGCCAATGGGCGATCTTCCTGCGCAACCACGACGAGCTGACGCTCGAAATGGTGACCGACTCCGAACGCGACTATCTCTGGCAGGCCTATGCCAGCGACCGGCGCGCACGGCTCAATCTCGGCATCCGGCGCCGGCTCGCCCCGCTGCTCGACCGCGACCGCCGCCGCATCGAGCTGATGACCAGCCTCCTGTTCTCCATGCCCGGGACGCCGGTCATCTACTACGGCGACGAGCTCGGCATCGGCGATAACATCCATCTCGGAGACCGCGACGGCGTGCGCACGCCCATGCAGTGGTCGCCGGACCGCAACGGCGGCTTCTCGCGCGCCGATCCCGCGGCGCTGGTTCTGCCGCCGATCATGGATCCGCTCTACGGCTTCGACTCGGTCAATGTCGAGGCCCAGAGCCGCGACGCGCATTCGCTGCTCAACTGGGTGCGCCGCATGCTCGGCGTGCGTCGCCAGCACAAGGCCTTCGGCCGCGGCAACCTCAAGTTTTTCTATCCCACGAACCGCAAGGTGCTCGCCTATCTCAGACAATACGATGACGAGACCATCCTGTGCGTCGCCAATCTCGCGCGGACGCCGCAGGCCGTCGAGCTCGACCTGTCGGAGCTGGCGGGCCGGCTGCCGATCGAAATGACCGGCGGCTCCGTCTTCCCGCCGATCGGCGAGCTGACCTACCTGCTCACCCTGCCGCCCTACGGCTTCTACTGGTTCCTGCTGGCGACCGAAGCGCAATGGCCCAGCTGGCATACGCCGGCACCCGAGCCGATGCCGGAGACTGAGACGCTGGTCCTGCGGGGCAGCCTCGCCGAGGGGCTGGAGGGGCCGGCGGGCGAGCGCCTGCGCGAGGCCATCCTGCCGGTCTACCTCGCCAAGCGCCGCTGGTATTCGGGCAAGAGCGACAAGGTCGGCCGCGTCGCGTTCCGCACCATCGCCGCCCTGCCCGGGGCCGTGCGCGAGACGCTGCTGATCGAGATCACCGCCGGCCCGAACCCGGAAAACCGCTGGTTCCTGCCTATGACGATCGCCTGGGAGGACGAGGTTCACGCGGCGCTGCCGACCCAGCTCGGCCTCGTGCGCGTACGCCGCGGCCGGCGCGTCGGCATGCTGACCGACGCCTTCGCCATGCCCGACTTCGCGCACGCCCTGATCGCCGGCCTCGTGGCCGGAGCGCATATGCCGGTCGCCGACGGCGAGATCCGCTTCCTTGCCAGCCCGCTGCTCGCGGCCGCCGCGCCGCCGCCGGGCGCCGAGGTGCAATGGATCGCGGCCGAGCAGTCGAACAGCTCGCTCATCGTCGGCGATGCCGTGGTGCTCAAGATCATCCGCTCGCTGTTCCGCGGCCGGCATCCCGAGCCGGAAATGACGCGCTGCCTGACCGACCGCGCCTTCGCCAACACTGCGCCGCTGCTCGGCGAGGTCGTGCATGTCCGGGACGGCGAGGAACCGACGACCATCGCGATCGCCCAGGGCTTCGTGCGCAACCAGGGCGATGCCTGGGCGTGGACGCTGGAGCAGACGGCGCGCGCGGCTGACGAATATGGCCTCGGCGACGACTCGGCCCAGGCCGACGACGCGCTTGCCGCCAGCGTCGCGCTGGCCGGCACGATCGGCGCCCGCCTCGGCGCGATGCATGTTGCGCTGGCAGCGCCCACCCAGGATCCGGCCTTCGCGCCGCGCCATGCCCAGGCGGCCGACGTGGCGGCCTGCGCGGCACGCGTGACCGCCGGCTTCGACCGTGCGCTGCACCGTCTTGCCGAGGCGCAGCTCGCCGCTGCCGATGCCGAGATCGCGCGCACCGTCGCCGCGCGCGCGGACGCCACGCGCAGAACGATCCAACGATTGGCGCAAGGCCTGCATGGCGCCCTTCTGTGCCGCATTCACGGCGATTTCCACCTCGGCCAGGTGCTGGTCGCCAATGGCGATGCCTACATCATCGATTTCGAAGGCGAGCCGCAGCGCAGTCTCGACGAGCGCCGCGCCAAGGCGAGTCCCCTGCGTGACGCCGCCGGGCTGCTGCGCTCGCTGGACTATGCCGCGGAGATGGTGACCCAGCGCGCCGAAACCGGTGTCGCGCCGGCCAATGCGCAGCAGCGCGACCGCCTGCTGGCGCGGTTCCGCGCCAGGGCCTCCAGCGCCTTTCTCGACAGCTATCGCGCGGCAGCGGCTTCGCTGCCGCTCGGCGACCACCAGGCGCTGCTCGACCTCTTCCTGATCGAGAAGGCGGCCTACGAGATCGCCTATGAAGCCGCCAACCGGCCGGCCTGGATCCACGTGCCGCTGCGCGGCCTCGCAGCGGTTCTCGATACCGTCGTCGAGGCGGAGGCGGTCGATGGCTAGACGCTCCGCGACGACACTCGATCCGGCCGAGGCGCGCGCCCTGGTCGAGGGCACGCATGGCGACCCCTTCGCCGTGCTTGGGCCGCACGCGGCGGGCAAGGGTCAACTGCTGCGCGTCTGTCTGCCCGGCGCCATCGGCGTGGAAGCGATCGAACGGGACGGCGGCAAGCTGCTCGCCGAACTGTCGCCCGGTCCGGCCGAAGGCCTGTTCGAGGGCGTGTTGGGGCGGTCCGTCCCCTATCGCCTGCGCATCCGCTGGCCGGGCGCAGTGCAGGAGACGGAAGACCCCTATTCATTCGGCCCCCTGCTCGGCGAACTCGATCTCTATCTCATTGCCGAGGGCCGCCATTTCCAGCTGAGCGAGGCGCTCGGCGCATCCTGCCGGACGATCGACGGCGTTCCGGGACTGTGCTTTGCCGTCTGGGCGCCGAATGCGAGCCGCGTCGCCGTGATCGGCGACTTCAACGCCTGGGACGAACGGCGCCACCCGATGCGCCTGCGGCGCGAGGCCGGCATCTGGGAGATCTTCGTGCCGCGCGCCCGACCGGGCGATCGCTACAAATATGCAATCCGCGCCCGCGACGGCACGCGCCTGGCGGCCAAGGCCGACCCGCTGGCGCGCGAAACCGAGCGGCCGCCCTCCACGGCCTCCGTCGCGCCCGGGCCGATGGTGCATGAATGGCACGACCGGGACTGGATGGCCCGGCGCGAGGCGGGGCAGCAGGCCGACGCACCGATGTCGATCTACGAGGTGCATGTCGGCTCATGGATGGCGCCGCGCGGCGGCGAGTCCTCCGAGCCGCTGTGGCGGCGGCTGGCACGCACCCTCATCCCCTATGTCGGCGAGATGGGCTTCACCCATATCGAGCTGCTGCCGGTGACCGAACATCCCTTCGGCGGCTCCTGGGGCTATCAGCCCCTCGGGCTGTTCGCGCCCAGCGCGCGCTACGGCTCGCCGGACGATCTGGCCGCCTTCATCGACGCCTGCCACCTCGCCGGTATCGGTGTCCTGCTCGACTGGGTGCCCGCGCACTTTCCGACCGACGCGCACGGCCTCGCGCGCTTCGACGGCACGGCGCTCTATGAGCATCTCGACCCGCATCAGGGTTTCCACCGCGACTGGAACACCCTGATCTACAATTTCGGCCGGCACGAGGTGCAGGGCTTCCTCATCGCCAGCGCGCTGTTCTGGCTCGAAAAGTTCCATGTCGACGGACTGCGGGTCGATGCGGTCGCCTCGATGCTCTACCGCGACTACAGCCGGGCCGCCGGCGAATGGACGCCCAACATCCACGGCGGACGGGAAAATCTGGAAGCCGTCGATTTCCTGCAGCGCCTCAACGGGGCGGTGGCCGAGCGCTGTCCGGGCGCGATCATGGTCGCCGAGGAATCGACCGCCTGGCCGGGCGTCACGCGCCCGGTCCGCGATGGCGGGCTGGGATTTTCCTACAAGTGGAACATGGGTTGGATGAACGACACGCTGCGCTACATGAGCCGCGATCCGGTCCATCGCAAATGGCACCATGACGACCTTACCTTCGGCCTCGTCTATGCCTTCTCGGAAAAGTTCATCCTGCCGCTGTCCCATGACGAGGTCGTGCACGGCAAGGGCTCGCTCATCGGCCGGATGCCGGGCGACGACTGGCGTCGGTTCGCCAATCTGCGCGCCTATTTCGGCTTCATGTGGGCGCATCCGGGCAAGAAGCTGCTGTTCATGGGCGGCGAGATCGCCCAGATGCGCGAATGGAACCATGAAGCCGAGATCGACTGGCCGCTCGCCGACGATCCACGCCATGACGGCGTGCGCCGCCTGGTTCGCGACCTCAACATCCTCCATCGGCGCGAGCCCGCGCTGCATCAGCGCGATGCGGATCCGGAGGGGTTCCGCTGGCTGATCGGCGACGATCGGACGAACTCGGTCTTCGCCTTTCTGCGCCTCGGCGCAGCCGGGACGCCGCCGATCCTGGTGCTCGTCAACATGACGCCGACGCCGCTCGAGAACTACTGCGTCGGGGCGCCGCTGCGTGGCCGCTGGAGCGAACTCCTGAACACCGACGCCGCCGTCTATGGCGGCTCCAACATGGGCAATGGCGGCAGCGTCGAGGCGTTCGCCGCCCCCGCTCACGGCCAGCCCTTCTCGATCCGGGCGACGGTTCCGCCTCTGGCCGTGATCATCCTGAAGCACGAGGGCTGAATGTCCGTCATCGCCGACACGCTCGACCCCGGCAAGCCATACCCGCTCGGCGCGAGCTCCGACGGACTCGGCGTCAATTTCGCGGTCTTCTCCGCCCATGCCGAACGGATCGATCTGTGCGTGTTCGACCCTACCGGCCGGCGCGAGATCGCCCGCCTGCCGCTGCCGGAATGCACCGACGAGGTCTGGCACGGCTATCTCCCGAATGCCCGGGCCGGCCTCCTCTACGGCTATCGCGCCTACGGTCCCTACCGGCCGCACGAAGGCCATCGCTTCAATCCGCACAAGCTGCTGCTCGACCCCTATGCGCGCCGCATGAGCGGCCATGTCCGCTGGACCGATGCGCTGTTCGGCTATCGTGTCGCCTCGCCCCGCGCCGACCTGTCCTTCGACCGCCGCGACAGCGCCGCCGGGATGCCCAAGGCGGTCGTCACCGACGACAGCTTCAACTGGGCCGACGACCGGCCGCCGCGCACACCCTGGGCGGACACCGTCATCTACGAAGCCCATCCGCGCGGGCTGACCATGCTGTGTGACAGCATTCGCACGCCCGAGCGCGGCACCTTCGCGGCGCTGGGCGATCCCGCCGTGCTCGATCATCTGCGGCGCCTCGGCCTGACCGCGATCGAACTCATGCCGATCCACGCCTTCGTTCAGGACAGGCATCTGCTCGAAAAGGGGCTGCGCAACTACTGGGGCTACAACACGCTCGGCTTCTTCGCGCCGGAGGCGCGCTATCTCTCCAACGGCGATCTCAACGAAATCCGCGTGGCAGTGCGCCGCCTGCACGCCGCCGGCATCGAAGTCATCCTCGACGTCGTCTACAACCACACCGCCGAAGGCAGCGAGCTCGGACCGACGCTCAGCTACCGCGGCCTCGACAATGCCAGCTACTATCGTCTGCTGCAGGAGGACCCGCGCCACTGCGTCAACGATACCGGCACGGGCAATACCTTCAATCTCAGCCATCCGCGCGTTATCCAGCTCGTGCTGGATTCGCTGCGCTACTGGGTCACCTCGTTCCACGTCGACGGCTTCCGCTTCGATCTCGGCGTGACGCTCGGCCGCGAAGCGCATGGCTTCGATCCCGGCGCCGGTTTTTTCGACGCCCTGCGCCAGGACCCGGTCCTGTCGCAGGTGAAGCTCATCTCCGAACCGTGGGACGTCGGCCCGGGCGGCTACCAGCTCGGCCACCATCCGCCGGGCTTTGCCGAGTGGAACGATCGCTTCCGCGACGGCGCCCGCCGGTTCTGGCGCGGCGACACGGGCCAGCGGGCGGAAATCGCCGCTCGCCTCGCCGGCTCCAGCGACTTCTTCGACCGCCGCGCGCGCCGGCCCTGGGCCTCGGTCAACTATGTCGCCGCGCATGACGGCTTCACCCTCCTCGACCTCGTCTCCTATGCCGACCGGCACAACGAGGCGAACGGTGAAGGCAACAGCGACGGCGCAAGCGACAATCTCTCCGCCAATTGGGGGGTGGAGGGCGCAACCGACGACGATGCCATCAACGAGACCCGCCGCCGCGTGCAGCGCGCCCTGCTCGCGACCATGTTCATGGCGGCGGGCACGCCCATGCTGCTCGCCGGCGATGAATTCGGCCGGAGCCAGGGGGGCAACAACAATGCCTATTGCCAGGACAACGAGATCTCCTGGCTGGACTGGACCCTTGCCAAGGCGCCGCGGGGCGAAGCGCTTTTCGCCTATACCCGGCGCCTCATCGCCCTGCGTCACGCGCACCCGATCCTGCGCTGCCGGAAGTTCCTGCACGGCAGGGACGAGCTGGCGCCCGGCCTGCCGGACATCGACTGGTTCGACGAGCGCGGCGAACGGCTGACCGAGGAGGCCTGGACCGACGGCGCCCACCAGCTGCTCATGCTGCGCCGCGCCAGCGTGGCCGGCGACGGTTCGATCGACATCTTCCTGATGATGCTCAACCCGCTCGGTGAGGACCGCGAATTCGTCCTTCCGCCTCCGGCTTCCGACGCACGGCTGCTGCTCGACAGCGCGCAGCCCGATCGTCCCGAAGGTCCGGCGGCATCGCCGCTTGCCGTGCCGGCTCATGGCGTGGTGCTGGTGCATTGCCGGCTGCCGGCACCCGGCGCCGCTTCCGACGCTCCCCGGTTCGGCCCCGCCGCCACCGCGGATGGCCGAACCCGGTTTCGCCTCTGGGCGCCGCAGGCCGGGAGCGTCGCGCTCGACATCGACGGCCGAGGCACGACCGGGATGAGCGCAGGCGCGGGCGGATGGTTCGAGGCGGTGGATCATTGCCGGCCGGGCGAAGCCTACCGGTTCCGGATCGACGGCGATCTCGCCGTGCCCGATCCGGCCGCCCGCGCGCAGCGGGGCGGCGTGCACGGGTGGAGCCTGGTGCCGGATCCGAACGCCTATCGCTGGCGCAACGCGGCCTGGCGCGGGCGTCCCTGGCGCGAAGCCGTCATCTACGAGCTGCACGCCGGCGCCTGCGGCGGTTATGCCGGCGTCGCGGCGAAGCTGCCGGACCTCGCAGGGCTCGGCGTGACGGCGGTCGAGCTGATGCCGGTCAACGCCTTTCCGGGCCGCCGCAACTGGGGTTACGACGGCGTCCTGCCTTTCGCGCCGGCCGAGGCCTATGGCTCGCCCGACGACCTCAAGGCGCTGGTCGATGCGGCCCACGGCCACGGCCTGATGGTGCTTCTGGACGTCGTCTACAATCACTTCGGGCCGGACGGAAACTACCTGCCGTCCTATGCCCGCGATTTCTTCCGGCCCGGTGGCGGCACCGCCTGGGGCGACGCCATCGATTTCGGCCAGCCGGAAGTCAGGCGCTACTTCACCGAGAATGCGCTCTACTGGCTGGACGAATTCCGCTTCGACGGCCTGCGCTTCGATGCCGTCCACGCGATCGGCGCGCCCGACTGGCTCGAAGACACGGCGCGCGCGGTCAGGGCGCGCTTTCCGGACCGGCTGATCCATCTCGTCCTGGAGAACGACGACAATGACGCGCGCCTGCTCGCCAAAGGGTTCGACGCCCAGTGGAACGACGACCTGCATCACGTGCTGCATGTCCTCCTGACCGGCGAAACGGACGGCTATTACCGCGATTATGCCGACGCGCCGGCGAAACGACTGGCACGCGCGCTGGCGCACGGGTTCGTGTATCAGGGCGAGCCCTCGGCTCATCGCGGCGGGCGCCGCCGCGGCGTTTCGACCACGGGGCTGAAGACGACAGCCTTCGTGGCCTTTCTTCAGAACCACGACCAGATCGGCAACCGCGCATTCGGCGAACGGCTGACCGCGCTCGCCGATCCCCAGGCGCTCGAAGCGGCCATCGCGCTGCAATGTCTGTCGCCGCAGATCCCGCTGATCTTCATGGGCGAGGAAACCGCCAGCCGCTCGCCGTTCCTGTTCTTCACGGACCACGACGAGCCTCTGGCGGCCGCCGTCCGCGAAGGCCGGACGCGCGAATTCCAGGCCTTCGACGGGTTCGCGCGGGTGGCGTCGCAGCGCCCGCTGCCCGACCCCAACAGTCCCGACACTTTCGAAGCCTCCCTGCCGCGGCCGGATGCCGAGGCCGGGCCGGCGCGGCATGCGCTCTACCGGCGGCTGCTCGAGCTGCGCCGGACCGTGCTGATGCCGCATCTCGACCGGACGGAGAGCCTCGATGCGGTCACGCTTTCGGATGCGGCGGTGCTGGCGCGCTGGCGCCTCGGAGCGGCCGGCACGCTCGCCATCGCGGCGAATTTCGCACCCCACCCCGCCGCTTGCGGCAATCTTGGCGGCCGGCTGCTGCATGAAAGCCGTCCCGGCGGCGCGGACGCCGTGCGCGGCGGCGCGCTTCCCGCACGCTGCACGGTGGTGATGCTGGACGCTCCGTCATGACCGACGCGCGGCTCGAACGGCTGGCGCGGTCGGCCGGCATCGCGGTCGAATGGACCGACTATGCCGGCGCCGACCGCCGTGTCGCGCCGCCGGTCCTGCGCCGGATCCTCGGCGCGCTGCATCTGCCTTGCGACAGCGATGCCGATGTCGCCGACAGCCTGCGCCGGCTGGAGCTGCGCCGCGACGCAAGGCCGCGCGCGCTGACCGGCGATGCCGGATCGCCGATCGCGCTGCCGCCGGGCTTCACGATCGGCCGGGGCGTCATCCTCTGCGAGAGCGGCGCCGAAGTGCCGCTCGCCGATGTCCAGGCCGCCCTGCCGGTGCTCGGCGAGACCGGCCGCCACCGCCTGATCGCCGACGGCACGGAGATCACGCTCTGCGTCGCGCCGCAGCGGTGCTGGACGATCGCCGAGGCCATCGGCGATGCCCACGCATGGGGCGCCGTGGCGCAGATCTACGGCCTGCGCCGCGCCGGCGACTGCGGCATTGGCGACATGGGCAGCGTCGCGGTTCTGGCCGAGCGCCTGGCAGCAGCCGGCGCGGCGGCGCTGGCGCTGAGCCCCGCTCACGCCCTGTTCGCCGCCGATCCCTCCGCCTACAGCCCCTATTCGCCCTCGAGCCGCCTCTTCCTCAACGCGCTGCTCGCGGACCCCGCGGCGGCCCTCGGCGAGGAGCGCTGCGCCGCGGCGCTGCACAAGGTTGCCCCCGAGGCGCCGCGCCGACGGCTCGAGACCGGCGAACTGATCGACTGGCCGCACGCCCACGCGCTCAAGATGGCCTGGCTGAGAGAGCTCTTCGCCGATATCAGGCGGACCTCCGGACTGGAGGCGGCCGCCCTCGCCGCCTTCCGCAAGGCCGGCGGCGCGGCGCTGGCCCGGCATGCCCGTTTCGAGGCCTCGCACGATGCCCGTCGCGACGCCTCCGGTGTGCCGCTGCCCTGGCGCCTTTGGCGAGCCCCCGGGCCGGATCTCACCGACGGCGACGCCGTCGCATTCCATGGCTTCCTGCAATGGCTCGCGGCCTGTTCGCATGAACAGGCTCATCGTCGCGCGCGCCAGGCCGGCATGAGCATCGGCCTCATCGCCGATGTCGCCGTCGGCGTCAGCCCCGACGGGTCGGATGCCTGGAGCGATCAGGCGAGCATGCTGGTCGGACTTCAGATCGGCGCGCCGCCCGACCTGATCAACCGCGCGGGCCAGAACTGGGGTCTGACGACCTTCTCGCCGCTGGCGCTGCGGGACACGGCCTGCGCACCCTTTGCCGCCATGCTCCGCGCCGCCATGGCCCATGCCGGCGGGGTTCGCCTCGACCATGTGATGGGCCTCAGGCGGCTCTGGCTCATTCCGGAAGGCGCCGACCCCACCGACGGCGCCTATCTCGCCTATCCGTTCGACGACCTGATCCGTTGCGTGACGCTGGAATCGCGGCGGCGCAAGGCTGTCGTGATCGCCGAGGACCTCGGCACCGTGCCGCCGGGCTTTCGCGGCACGCTGGCCGCCCGCGGCGTCTGCGGCATGAACGTGCTCTGGTTCGAGCGCGCCGGCGCCGGCTTTGCCACGCCTGAGGATTGGCCGGCGAACGGCGTCGCGATGACCTCGACCCATGACCTGCCGACATTGGCCGGCTGGTGGTCCGGCGCGGATCTCGCCTGGCGCGAGGCGGCCGGCCTGGCGGGCGGCGAGGAGGCGGCAGCGGTCCGGCGGCGCGACCGCGCAGCGCTCTGGCGCGCCATTCGCGCCCACGACCCGAGCGCCGGCCCCGCGCCGGCTGCCAGCGATGCCCAGGCCTTCGTCGACCGCGCCATCGATTTCACCGCAGCCGGCGAAGCCGGCCTTTGCCTCGTTCCGATGGAGGATCTCGTCGGCACGCCTGACCAGCCCAACATGCCGGGCACGATCGATCAGCACCCGAACTGGCGCCGCCGCATGCCGCATGAGGCGGCGCAGAGCCTCGCCGAACCGCGCGTGGCCAGGCGCGCGCGGCTCCTCAGCGCCCGGAGGCCCGCGCGATGACCGCGCCGCGCGCAACCATGCGCATCCAGTTCCATGCCGGCTTCACCTTCGCCGACATGCTGCCGCAGCTCGAGCACCTGCGCGCGCTCGGCATCAGCCATCTCTATGCCTCGCCGATCCTCAAGGCGCGCGCCGGATCGATGCACGGCTACGACATGGTCGATCCGGCAGAGGTCAATCCCGAGCTTGGCGGCGAGGATGCGCTGCGCGCCCTGTCGGAGGCGCTTCGGGCGCGCGGCATGGGCCTGATCGTCGACATCGTGCCCAACCACATGGCCGTCGGCGGCCACGAAAACCGCTGGTGGCTGGATGTGCTGGCGAACGGCCGCAACAGCGCGTTTGCAGCCGTCTTCGACATCGACTGGGCCTCGCCCGTCCCCGGCCTGCGCGGCAAGGTGCTCGTCCCTTTTCTCGGCCGCCCCTATGGCGAAGCGCTCGCCGCCGGCGAGATCCGGCTGGCGGGCGGAGAAGCGGGCTTACCGATCGCGCTGCGCCATTTCGATCATCTCTTCCCGCTGCGCCCGGAGGATGCGGAGACCGTGCGCGGCGCGGGGCCTGCCGCCTATGATCCCGCCACCCCGGACGGGCGCGGCAGGCTCCACGCCCTGCTGGAGCGCCAGCACTATCGCCTGGCCTGGTGGCGCACCGCCAACGACATGATCAACTGGCGCCGCTTCTTCGACGTCAGCGAGCTCGCCGGGCTGCGCATCGAGGATGCCGGCGTCTTCGAGGCGACGCACGAGACGCTGCTGCGCCTCTATGCCGAGGGCGTCGTCGACGGCTTCCGCATCGATCATGTCGACGGCCTGGCCGATCCCGAAGCCTATTGCCGGCGCCTGCGCCGCCGCCTCGCCGGCCTTGATCCGCAGCGCCCGCCGCAGGCCGGCGCGGGGCCGGCCTATCTCGTCGTCGAGAAGATTCTCGCCCCCGGCGAGCAATTGCCGCGCGGCTGGGGCACGGACGGCACGAGCGGATACGATTTCATGAACGAGGTGTCGCTGCTGCTCCACGCGCCGTCGGGAGAGGCGCCGCTCGACGCGCTCTGGCGCGAGATCTGCGGCGACGGCCGGGATTTCGCGGCGATCGAGGGACAGGCGCGCGGCGAGCTGCTGGAGCGCAATTTCGGGGCGTCGTTCGAAGCGCTCTGCCGTGCCGTCGCGCTGCTGCTGCAGGCCGATCCCGCGCATCGCGACCACGGTATGGCGTCGCTGCGGCGGGCGTTACGCGGCGTGCTGGTCTGCTTCCGCCGCTACCGCACCTATGAGGCCGGCGAGAGCGTGGCGCTCGACGACGCCATCGCCCGGGCGACGGCGAGCGCCCATCCCGCCGACCGCGACCTGATCCGGCTGGTCGGCGAGATCCTGCGCGACCGCGATGTGCCGGCGCGCCGGCGGCGGCGCGCGGCGCTGCGGAAATTCCGCCAGCTCTCGGTATCGCTGGCGGCGAAGGCCGGCGAGGACACGGCCTTCTATCGCTATGGCCGGATCCTGTCGCGCGTCGATGTCGGCTTCGACCCCGGGCGCCTGGCGGCCGGGGACGCCTTTCATGAGGCGGCGAAACAGCGGCTCGCCACCTACCCGGCGGCGCTGCTCGCCACCGCGACCCACGACCACAAGCGCGGCGAGGATCTCCGGGCCCGTCTCGCCGTGCTGAGCGAAGCCCCCGCGCTCTGGGCCGGCATCGTCCGCTCGGCGCTCGCCGGCACCGAAGCCGCCGCGGGTGGAGTATCGCGCGCCGACCGCGCCACGCTCTTCCAGATGATCGTCGGCGGCTGGCCTCTGGCCGAAGGCCCGTTGAGCGAGGCGGAGCGGCGGGGCTTCGCCGACCGGCTCAAGGCCTGGCAGGTCAAGGCCTTGCGCGAGGCCAAGCAGCGCTCCTCGTGGGAAAGCCCCGACGCGGCCTATGAGGCGGCCGCGGCGGCCTGCATCGACCGGATCCTCGATGGCGCCAGCCCGGTCGGCCTCGCGCTGGCCGTCGCGGCGCAGCGGATCGCGCCGGCCGGCGCCGTGAACGGCCTCGCGCAATGCCTCCTGAAACTGACCGCGCCGGGGGTCCCCGACATCTATCAGGGCTGCGACCTCTGGGATTTCAGCTTCGTCGACCCCGACAATCGCCGGCCGGTCGACTGGGCGCGGCGCAAGGCGTGCTTCGCGCCGGGCGAGCCGCCGGCACGCCATCTCGGCACGTGGCGTGACGGGCGCGCCAAGCAGGCGCTGATCGGCTCCGTGCTCGCCGCGCGCGCCGGCTGCCCCGACGTCTTCGCCGCCGGGCGTTACGATCCGCTTGCGGCCGAGGGGGACCGCCATCGTCATGTCCTCGCCTTCGCGCGCAGTTTCCGCGGCAGGATCGCGGTGACCGTGGTGCCGCGCGAGGTCTTTGCGATGCTTCCGGACGGCGGCGGGCCGTCCTTCGCCGCCGGCACCTGGGACGGCACCTCGGTCGCGATGGGCGGGCCGGCGACCGGCGTTCTGCGCAATGTCTGCGACGGGCGGCGCTTCACCGGGCCACCGTTCAACCTCGATGAGCTTCTCCGCGAGTTCCCGGTGGCGCTGCTGGTCAATTGGTGAGCCAGCCCTCTGCCCGCGCCATCGGGCCGGCCGCTATCCGGTCGGGTCAGACCCGTCCCGAGGCCCAGACGACGATGCTGCGCAGAACGTCCTGCGCCGCCCGGTCGAAGGCGGCGGCAACGGAGGCCGCGTCGACGCTGCCGACCGGGGCCCGGCCACTGAACACCTGGCCGGCCAGGATCCGCCCGGTGCGCTCGTTGACGAGCTTCACCGACAGTTCCACCACCGCCTCCGCGCCGGATCCGACCACCACCTCGAACGAACGGATCTCGGTGAGAAGCTGGAAATCGGCGGTGAGACGGTCGCCGGGCCGCCCGATCGAGCGCAGATGGCTCGCATTCTCGAAGGTGCGGATGATCTGCGCCTGCAGAAGCCGCGGCAGGCGGTCGGCCCAGGCGCCGTCGCTCAGATAAGAAACCGCCCCGGCCGCGTTGCGCACCGCCATGCGCTCGGTGTCGATATTGGCGATCGCCTTCGGCTCGGCGACGATGAGCTGGCCGCGCTGCGCCCCCGGACGGGTCGGGAAATTCGACGGCGCCGTCAGGTCATAGGTCTGCGGCGTGTTGCTCGAGGCGCAGCCCGTCAGCGCGAGCGCGACGGCGAGAGCCAGCCCGATCCGAAGCTTTCCGCGCCGCTGCACCAATACCAACCTCATCGACCGCCCGCATCGGGCGCGGATTTCCGCAAGCAACCGGCCTTTCAGCCGCCGCAGACGGTGCTGCCTCTACATAGTGACACGGATCGCTCGCTTGCAAGTCCATGACATCGAGACCGCAGGTTAGCGGCTGCGCGCGATTCCAGAAACCGCAAAAGCGCAGGAAATGCAGCACGAAACCGTCAGCGCGGGGCTCACCGGCGATATTCCGGCACGCCCGAGCCGCCGAAGATGAACCGCTGCGGGTTGCGCTCCAGCGCGCGCAACGTGCGGTCGAGCTCGGAGAGCGTGCGCCGCCCGTCGGCCGAGAGCGACTGGATGTCGCGCAACGTCCGGTCGGTGAACCCCGAAATGGAATTGGAGAGCTGGGCGGTCCGGGTATCCAGCCGCTCGGCGAGCGTGCGGATCGACCGCGCGGTATTGGTGAACTCGGCGAACATGTTGTTGCCGCCATTGCCGTCGAAGCTGCGCAGCAGGGCGTCGACCCGGTCCGCCATGCCGTTGAGCTTGGCCGAGACCTCGGCGGCGTTCTTGACGATCTGGTCGACATTGGCGGAGTTGTCGCCCAGCGTCTGGGTGAAGCGCTCGATATTGGCGAACGAGCGGTTGATCCGGTCGGCGTCGAGCGCGGCAAGCGTGCGGCCGGCCGAGCCGAAGGCGGTCTTGGCCTCGCGGATGAGCTCGGCGAAGGAATCGGTCTGGCTGGCGAGGCCGCGCGTCAAGTCGTCGACATTGCGCAGGATCGAGGCGACCCGGCCGGGCTCGGTGCCCTGCATGACCGATTCGATCTGGCTCAGGATCACGTCGAGCCGCTTCGAAATGCCGCCGACCTGGCTGAGGAAGGTGTTGATGTTGTCGGCATTGTCGCCGAGCGCCTGGGTGAAGCGCTCGACATTGCGCAGGCTGCGGTCGAAACCGCCCTGGCCGGCCGCGATCGTATCGTCGAGCCGGCGCACCAGATTGTCGACATTCGTCATGATCTGGCGCGCGCCCTGCAGCAGGTCCTGGATCGCCGAAGGATCGGCCCGCAGCATGGGCAGCTCGCCCGGCGCCGGCGGCACCAGTGGCGGCGCATCCGCCGAACCGCCGGCCAGCGAGACCGCCGCGACGCCGGAGAGGAGCGCGACATCCAGGCTGACGCGCGTATTGCTGCGCACCGGGGTGTCGGAGGCGACCGAAATGACGCCGAGCACCTGGCGCGGATCCTTCGGGTCGACCCGCACGCTGCGCACGTCGCCGACCCTGAGGCCGTTGAAATAGACGCTGGCGCCCGGCTTCAGGCCCGCCACGGCACCCGGAAAGACGATGCCGTACTGCGTGCGCACGGTGGTATCGCCGGCGCGGAGGAACCACCACAGGAACAGGCCGAAAACCGCCAGCACGGCCAGCGTGAAAGCCCCGATCAATGTGGTATTGGCCTTGGTTTCCATGGCCTCCTAGCGCCTCACTTCGATATTCCGGCCGACCGCGCGCGGTCGCCGCCGAAATAGCTCCTGAGCCAGGGATGCGTCTGGCGCAGCATGTCCGCCATCGTTCCCGTCGCGATCACCTTGCCGTCGGCGAGCGCTGCGATCCGGTCACAGATTCGCGCCAGGCTATCGAGATCATGGGTGACCATATACACGGTCAGGCCCAAAGTGTCCCGTAACGTCTTGATCAGCGCGTCGAACTCGCCGGCGCCGATCGGGTCGAGGCCGGAGGTCGGCTCGTCGAGGAAGACGATTTCCGGATCGAGCGCCAGCGCACGCGCGAGCGCCGCCCGCTTGATCATGCCGCCCGACAGTTCGGAGGGGTATTTGTCGGCGGCGTCGGGCCGCAGCCCGACGAGGGCGATCTTCAGCCGCGCGATCTCGTCCATCAGCGGCTCGGACAGCTTGAGATATTCGCGCAGCGGCACCTGGATGTTCTGCTTCACGGTCAGCGACGAGAACAGCGCACCGTGCTGGAACAGCACGCCCCAGCGCCGCTCGATCGCCTTGCGTTCGAGCGCCGAGGCGTCGTCGAGATCCTCGCCGAACACCGCGATCCGGCCACGCCGCTTCGGCACGAGGCCGATGATGCAGCGCGTCAGCACCGACTTGCCGGTGCCCGACCCGCCGACCACCCCCAGCACCTCGCCGCGCTGCACGTCGAGATCGAGCCCGTTGATGATCAGGCGCTCGCCGAAGCCGACGGCAAGGTCCCTGACCGAGATGATCGGGTCCTGGATCATGCTCACTGGTCGATCGCCGCAAAGAACATGGCGAAGACCGCGTCCATGACGATCACCAGGAAGATGGCCTTCACCACCGAGGCCGTGGTCTGGCGCCCGAGGCTCTCGGCCGAGCCTTCGACCCTCAGGCCCTCGACGCAGGCGACGAGGCCGATGATCAGCGCCATGAAGGGCGCCTTGACGAGGCCGATCCAGACGTGGCGGCGGCCGACCTCCTCCTGCATGCGGCTGAAGAACAGCTCCATCGGCAACTGGCCATAGAGCTGGGACACGATCGCCCCGCCCATCAGCGCCGAGAGGTCGCCGATCGCGACCAGCAGCGGCAGGCCGATGATCAGCGCGATCAGCCTTGGCAGCACCAGCACCTCGATCGGATTGAGGCCCATGACCCTGAGGGCGTCGATCTCCTCGCGCATCTTCATCGAGCCGAGCTCGGCGGTGAAGGCCGAGCCGGTGCGGCCGGCGACCATGATCGAGACGATCAGCACGCCGATCTCGCGCATGGTGAGAATCGCGACGAGGTCGACGACATAGGTATCGGCGCCGAACCGGGCGAAGAAGAACAGGCCCTGCTGGGCGATGATCGCGCCGATGACGAAGGTGATCAGCATCATGATCGGCACGGCGCGGAAGGCGATATGGTCGAGCTGGGTGACGACCGCCGGCAGGCGGAAACGTCCCTGCCCCGTGGCCAGCTTGCCCGTGGCGGTGACGACCTCGCCGAGGAACGACAGGAGCGCGACGAGGTCGTCGCGGGCGCTGAGCGTCTGCTCGCCGACCTTGCGCAGCCCCTGGATCAGCGCGGGCGCCGGCGGTGGCGGCGGTTCGACCGGCGCCGAGAGGCCCTCGCTGACCTCGCCATAGATGACATTGGCCGCTTCGGTCAGGCCGGATCGCTCGACCGGCACGCCCTTGTCGCGAAAATTCTGCTCGATGCTCCAGGCGAGCGTGCCGCCGAGCGTATCCAGCCGCTTCAGCCCGGAAAAATCGACGAGGACGGAGGCCGGCGCGCCGCTGCTCGCCAGCAATTGCCGCGTCTCCTGCTCCAGCACGCCGGCATTCTCGCCGGTCCATGCACCGACGAGCGCCACCTTGAGCACATTGCCCTCGACCCGGCTGGAGAGGCTGGCATCCACTGCTGGCGATGCGGCTGGCACGGCTCTGATCTGCCCGGTTCCCGACTGATTGCGGCGCATGCGCGCGGACGTCTTGGCACACGCGCCACTCCTCTCCATAAAGGAGGCGCCGGGTTCCGTCGAGGCGCCCTGCCCGTCTCCCACCCGCTGCGGATCCCGTCATGGAAATTGCCAAGCCCTACCTTCTGTTCCTGGGGGACGTCCCGGACCAGCTCGCCGCCAAGACCGCCCAGGGCATCGTCGACTGGCGGCGCGACTGGTGCGTCGGCCAGCTGCGACTCGAGGGCTGCAAGGCCGATACCGGCCTGCCCGACGCAACCATCGCGGAGGCGGTGAAGGCCGGCGCCAAGACGCTCGTCGTCGGCGTGGTCAATGCCGGCGGCGTGCTGGCGCCGCACTGGATCGACACCATCGTCGCCGCCATCGAGGCGGGCATGGACGTCGCCACCGGCCTGCACACCCGGCTCGCCGACACGCCGAAGATCGCCGCGGCCGCCAAGAAGCACGGTGCTCAGCTGTTCGACGTGCGCCATCCCCAGCAGACCTTCCCCACCGGCAAGGGCCGGCTGCGCAGCGGCAAGCGGCTGCTGATGGTCGGTACCGACTGCTCGGTCGGCAAGAAATACAGCGCGCTCGCCCTTGAGAAGGGCATGCGCGACCGCGGCTTCGACGCCGATTTCCGCGCCACCGGCCAGACCGGCATCTTCATTTCCGGCCGCGGCGTCGCGGTCGACGCGGTCGTCGCCGACTTCATTGCCGGCGCCGCCGAGTGGCTGACGCCCGATGCGGACCCACTGCACTGGGACGTGGTCGAGGGCCAGGGCTCGCTGTTCCATCCCTCCTTCGCCGGCGTGACGCTCGGTCTCCTGCACGGGGCCCAGCCCGACGCCTTCGTCGTCTGCCATGAGCCGACCCGGCGCACCATGCGCGGCGTCGACACGCCACTCCCCTCGATCGGCGAAGTCATCGACATGACGGTCGCGCTCGGCCGGCTGACCAATCCGGCGATCACCTGTGTCGGCCTGTCGATCAATACCGAACATCTCGACGACGATGCCGCCTTCACCGTGCTCGACCGGCTGGCGCGCGAATACGAGCTGCCCGCGACCGACCCGATGCGTTTCGGCGTCGAGCCGCTGGTCGATGCCATTGCCGAGCTCTACGGCGAGCCCGAGCCGAAACCGAAGCCGCGCTCCACCGCCCGCCGCGCGCGCTGAGAACAAGGACCCGTCATGGCTTCGCGCGACCTCGTCGTTTCCACCGAACGCTGGCCGATCGCCGGCACCTTCACCATCTCGCGCGGCTCGCGGACCGAAGCCGTCGTGGTGGTCTGCGAGATCCGCCAGGGGTCGGCGGTCGGGCGCGGCGAATGCGTGCCCTATCCGCGCTACGGCGAGACTGTCGATGGCGTCGCCGCGGAGATCGAGGCCATGATCGATCCGATCGACAACGGCCTCGACCGGCAGGGCCTGATCGCAGCCATGAAGCCCGGCGCGGCGCGCAACGCCATCGACTGCGCGCTGTGGGACCTCGAGGCCAAGCTCGCCGGCAAGCGCGCCTGGGAGTTGGCCGGCATCGCGGCGCCGAAGCCGCTGACGACGGTCTATACGATCTCGCTCGGCTCCCCCGAGGAAATGGCGCAGTCGGCCGCCCATTGCGGCCGCAGCCACCTGAAGATCAAGCTCGGCGGCGAGGGTGACGCCGACCGGCTGGCGGCGATCCGCGCGGCCGTGCCGGAGGCGACCCTGGTGATCGATGCCAACGAGGCCTGGACGCCGGCCAATCTCGCCGCGAACCTCGCGGTCTGCGAGCGCTTCCGTATCGCCATGGTGGAGCAGCCGCTGCCGGCGGCCGAGGACGGCGCGCTCGCCGGCATCCGCCGGCCCATTCCGATCTGCGCCGACGAAAGCGTGCACGACCGCACGACGCTGTCGTCGCTGTCGGGCAAATACGACGCGATCAACATCAAGCTCGACAAGACCGGCGGGCTGACCGAGGCGCTGCTTCTTGCCGACGACGCCGCCCGGCTCGGCTTCAAGATCATGACCGGCTGCATGGTCGGCACCTCGCTGTCGATGGCGCCGGCAACCCTGGTGGCGCAGCGCGCCTTCCTGGTCGACCTCGACGGCCCGCTCCTGCTGCGCGAGGACCGGCCGGAGGGCCTGCGGTACGACGGTGCGACCGTCTATCCGCCCGCCCCGTCCCTGTGGGGCTGAAACACCGGCCGGTGCACCGGCACCGGCAGTGACCGCGCGATCAGCGTGAGGGCCAGGCCGGCGAGGCACAGCATGGCCATGGCGAAATAGGCGCCGGCTCCGACCCGCGCATAGAAATAGCCGGCGAGCAGGGTCGAGCCAGCCATGGTCGCGCCCATCGCGATCGAGACCGTGCCCTGCCCGCTCGCCCGCGCATGGGGCGGCAGGCGGTCGGCGAGATAAGCCATGGTGCCGAGATGGACGAGGCCGAAGCCACCGCCATGCAGCACCTGCAGCGGCGCGAGAATGGCCAGCGGCGGATCGACCGCCATCACGGCCCATCTGGCGATGCTCGAGACGGCGCCGATGATCAGGTAGCTGGTCGGGCGCCAGCCGCGGGTGAACCGGCCTGCCACCCAGAAGATGACGATCTCCGCGCCCACCGCGACCGCCCAGAGCAGGCCGACCGTGGCGGCGGAATAGCCCAGATGCTCCTTCCAGTGGATCGATGAGAACGTGTAGTAGACGGCGTGGCTCGACTGGAGCGCCGCCGCCGCGATCATCACCAGCACGAAGCGCCGGTTGAAATAGCCCGGCCCTCTCGGCCCGGAGGACGGCTCGCGCCGGTCCTTGACGAGGCCGATGCTTGCCAGCAGCAGCGGCCCGAAGCTGAGGCAGAGCATCCAGACGATGCTGGTCGGCGCCAGCATGGTCAGCAGCACGCCGCCGGCGACATTGGCGCCCATGAAGGCGACCGACCCCCACACCCGGATGCGGCCGTAGTCGAGCGAACGCTTGGCGACCCCGGCGAGGCCATAGGCATCCGAGAGCGGCATCATCGGCGCCCAGACGAAATGGGCGACGAGCACCGCGAGCAGGATCAGCACGAAGCCCGACGCCAGGCCAACGCCGATATAGGCGACCGTCGTGGCGGCGGCGCAGATGACCACGGCCGTCGACAGCACGCCGGCCCGGTCGGCCAGCGTCGTGATCAGCGGCGTCGCCACGAGGCGCACCATCAGGGCCGAGGCGAGCACCATGCTGACCTCGCCGTCGGTCAGCCCCTTGGCGCGCAGCCAGACCGGAAAGAACGGTTGATGGATCCCGAATCCGACGAACAAAGCTGCGTAGAACAGCGCCAGGCGGGTCGCAAATAGCTTCGAATCGTCGGATTTTGCTTGCGGCACGGCTCGCACTAAGATTTCGCAGGAGATTCGCGGGTCGAGCCTTCTTTCTAGACTGCCCAGCCCTGTCCCGCGAGAGCGCAATCGGCATGAGTGACGAGACCGTGACACAACCCGTCAGGCTCGACGACTACGACGTCATCGAAGCGGCAGTGATGGAGACCGCGCGGGGCCGCTGGTTCCTGGCCGAGCACGCGCGCCGCCAGCGCGCCGCCGACACGGCCGTGGTGCTGACCGCTCTTGCCCGGATCGAGGCGATGGTCGAGGCGCCGCGGACGGCGCCCGAACTCGACCGCATCCGCCTCGACATCAGGGAAATGGCGCGCGCCATCGCCCGCACCAAGGCCGAGATCGCCGCGATCAAGCCCGAAGGCGGCGATATCGGCCGGTTCGAGGAAGCCTCCGTCGAGCTCGACGCCATCGTCCAGGCCACCGAGGCGGCGACGTCGGACATTCTCGGCGCGGCGGAGACGATCCAGGAAATTGCCTGGACGCTGCGCGAGATGGGCACCGAGGGCGAGGTCTGCGACCTCATCGACACCAAGGCGACCGACATCTACACGGCCTGTTCGTTCCAGGACGTCACCGGCCAGCGCACCCGAAAGGTCATCGGTGTCCTGCGCTTCCTGGAAGACCGCATCGATTCGATGATGAACATCTGGGGTGAAGCGCACGAAGCCGGCGACAGTCCGCCCGCGGCCGTTCCGCGGCCGCGCGAGCCCTCGCTGCAGAACGGCCCGGCGCGGCCGGGCGAAGGGCTCGCGCAGGACGACGTCGACCTGATGATGAACGACGCGCTGTTCGACGCGCCGAAGCTGCCTCCACCCGCGCCCGCGGCGGCGATCGAGATCCCGGTCACGGCCCGCGCGACCGCGGCGGCCGCCCTGTCGACCGACGAGCGGCCGATGGCGCCGATGCCGCCGCCGGCGCGCATGGCCGGCAGCCCGCCGCCGGACCTGCCCAGCATCGAGGATATCGAGAAGCTCAGCTTCGTCGAAAAGGTCGCGCTGATGAGCTGAGGCCGGCCAGCGAGGCCGGCCTTGCTCCAGCGTCACGCCACCAGGCGCGCGAACAGGGCGGGATCGACATTGCCGCCGGAAACGACGGCTGCGACCACCTGGCCGCGCACGTCGAGCCGGCCGGACAGAAGCGCGGCCAGCGGCACGGCGCCCGAGGGCTCGACCACCAGCTTGAGCTCACGGAAGGCGAAACCGACGGCGCGCTTCACCTCGTCCTCCGACACGGTGACGCCGCCGGCCACATGCGGCTGGTTGACGGCGAAGGTGAGCTCTCCCGGCGTCTGGGCGAGCAGGCCGTCGCAGAGCGAACCGCCGAGCTTGCTGTTGGCGACCCGGCGACCGGCCTCGAACGAGCGCGCGTGATCGTCGAAATCTTCCGGCTCGACACTGTAGAGCCTGGCCTTGGGCGCCCGTTCGTGCACGGCCAGGGCGACGCCGGCGAGCAGCCCGCCGCCCGAGCAGCAGACCAGCACCGTGTCGGGCGACAGCCCCTGGGCCGCGAGATCCTCGACGATCTCGCGGCCGACCGTGCCCTGGCCGGCCATGATGTGGAAATCGTCATAGGGCGGCACCAGCGTCGCCCCGCGCTCGTCGGCGATCTGCCTGGCGATCGCCGCCCGGTCGTCCTTCTCGCGGTCGTAGAGCACGATCTCGGCGCCGGCGGCGGCGGTCCTTTCGCGCTTCAGGGTCGGGCTGTCCTTGGGCATGACGATGACCGCGGGCATGCCGATGAGTTGGGCGGCGGTCGCAACCCCCTGTGCGTGATTGCCGGAGGACATGGCGACGACCCCCGCCTTGCGCTCGGCATCGTTGAGCCGGGCAAGCCGGTTGTAGGCGCCGCGGAACTTGAACGAGCCGGTGCGCTGCAGCGGCTCGGCCTTCAGGAAGACCCGCGCGCCGGTGAGCGCGTCGAGCTCGGGCAGGCTGAGCAGCGGCGTCCGCCGCGCGACGGGCGCGATCAGGCGGGCGGCTTCGGCAACATCGCTGGCGGTCGGCAGCGCGGCGGCGGTGGGGGCGGGCATGGCGGCTCTCCGGATGGCTTTGCACCATATGGCGGGGGCAGTGCGGCAACTGCAAGGCCTGGCGCGATTGTCCCCGAAGTTCGGCGCGCTCGCCATTCCCTCGCGATCAGGCTAAGAGCAGCGCCGCGGAGGATCCACGTGCAGCAACCCGACCCGATGCCGATATCCGGGCGCGACGGCGCCGATCCGGCCACGCGGGCCATGCATGTCCTGATCCTGATGAGCCGCACCGGCGGCGGCCATCTGGCGAGCGCGCGGGCGCTGGAAGCCGAGTTCCGGCGCCAGGCCCCGGCGACCCGCGTGACAACAGTCGATCTCCTCGTCGACCATCTGGCCTTCCCGTTCAACCGGCTGCCACAGACCTACGACACCCTGGTCAACCGGGCACCGCGCCTGTGGCGGGCCCTGTGGCAGGCAACGACGCGCCAGACCGTCGGCGGCGCGTCCTCGAGCCTGGTCCGGCTGATGTCGCGGCCCCGGATCGCGCGGCTGATCCGTACCGTGAACCCCGATCTCGTCGTGTCGGTGCATCCCCTCGTCAACGACCTCGTGATCCCCATTCTCGCCCGCACGGCACCCGGCACGCCCTACGTCACCGTCGTCACCGATCTCGGCGGCATTCACCCGACCTGGCTTCATCGCGCCAGCAGCGCGATCTACCTGCCCACCGGCGAAGCCCTGGAGCTCGCCGCGGGCCGGGGCCTGCCGCGCGAGCGGCTGCATGCCCTGGGCCTGCCGGTCCGCGCCGAATTCGCGCATGACGCTCCCGACCGGGCGGCGGCGCGCGCGGGTTTCGGCCTCGCTCCGGACCGGCCTGTCGTCCTCGTCATGGGCGGCGGCGGCGGCATCGGCCCGATCGAGGCGATCGTTGCGGCCACCGCCGATGCGGTCGCGGCGGCCGGGGCGGCGGGCAAGGCCCAGATCGCCGTCATCGCCGCCAAGAACGAGGGCCTGCGCGCGCGGCTCGCCGCCGGCTCCTGGCCGGTGCCGGTCGTCCCGCTCGGTTTCGTCGAGCGCATGGCCGACCTGATGCATGCAAGCGACCTGCTGGTCACCAAGGCCGGCCCCGGCACCATCGCAGAAGCTTCGATCTGCGGCCTGCCCATGCTGATCTTCGGGTTCATTCCTGGTCAGGAGGAAGCCAATGTCGATCATGTGGTGCGGGCCGGCGCGGGCCTGTTCGAGCCGGATCCGACGCGGCTGGGCGCACGCGCGGCCGCCCTTCTGACCCGCGACGGCAGCCGCCTCGCGGCAATGGCGGAGCGGGCCCGCAGCCTCGGGCGGCCGCTGGCCACGCGCGATATCGTCGCCTCGATCCTGGCCCATCATGGCCCGTCCCGGGAGGCCGGGGATCGCTAGGCAACCGGGCTCAGCGCAAGGCGCCGATGCGATGACGGGCTTGCACGGCCGCTCAAGACCCGCTCAACATCCGCGCGAACGACATCGAGCCTGGGAGGCACTATCGTGAAACTGGTACGCTTCGGAGCCGCGGGTAAGGAAAAGCCTGGCCTGGTCGATCCCGAGGGCAAGATCCGCGACCTTTCGGAGGTGGTTTCCGATATTGCGGGCGAAGCCCTGTCGAAGAAGGGCCTTGCCAAGATCGCCAAGGCCGACTGGCAGAAGCTGCCGGTCGTGACGGGCAATCCGCGCATCGGCGCCTGCGTCGGCAAGGTCGGCAATTTCATCGCCGTCGGCCTCAACTATGCCGATCACGCGGCCGAGACCGGCGCGGCCATCCCGACCGAGCCGATCCTGTTCAACAAGGCGCCGTCCTGCATCGTCGGCCCCGACGACGACGTGATGCTGCCCAAGGGCTCGGACAAGACCGACTGGGAGGTCGAGCTCGCCATCGTCATCGGCGAGCGCGCGCGCTATGTCGACAAGGCCGATGCGCTGAGCGTCGTCGCCGGCTTCTGCATCTGCAACGACGTCTCCGAGCGCTCCTATCAGATCGAGCGCGGCGGCCAGTGGATGAAGGGCAAGGGCTGCGAGACCTTCGGCCCGCTCGGCCCCTGGCTGGTCACGGTCGATGAGATCGCCGACGTGCAGAAGCTCGGCATGTGGCTGGACGTCAACGGCGAGCGCATGCAGACCGGCTCGACCAAGACCATGATCTTCGACGTCAAGACCATCGTCTCCTACGTCTCGGAATTCATGGTGCTGGAACCGGGCGACGTCATCACCACCGGCACGCCGCCGGGCGTCGGCCTCGGCATGAAGCCGCCGAAATTCCTCAAGGCCGGCGACATCATGACGCTCGGCATCGAGGGCCTCGGCCAGCAGACCCAGAAGGTCGTCGCCTGGCGCTGAGCCGCAGCGACCGCCTCCGGATCCGAAGAACCCCGGCCACGAGCCGGGGTTTTCATGTCGGCCGCAGGGCTTCGACCGGATTCGGCGCATGAAGCGCTTCATGTGGATTCGAACCTGCAGGAAGCGCCGGCAACCGCCTGATATTGCAGGCCAATGATGAATGGTAGCGGGAGCGCGGGTCGAACTGCCGACCTCACTCCATCACGGCCGCCTTCAGGATGCACACCATCGTGGCATGGGCGGTCACCGTGCCGGCATTGCGGATGACGTGCCGGCCGTCGCAGCGATAGCGCACGCTCTCGCCGGCCTTGACCGTCTCGACGCGGTCGGCGACCTCGACGAGGAGCTCGCCCGACAGCACCGATAGGCTCTCGACGGAACCGCGCTGGTGGCCCTCGCTTTCCAGCACGCCGCCCGGATCGCAGTGGAAGTCGTACCACTGCAGCCACTCGACCGTCTTGATCCAGCCGGTGATCGCCAGCCGGCACTTGCCGTCGTCGGAGACGAGCAGCGGCGTGTCGCCGCGCGACAGCTTTTCCAGGAACGGCTCTTCGGTCGCGGTGGCCAGCACCCGCTCGATCGAGACGTCGAGAGCCTGGCTGAGGCGCCAGATGGTGGCGAGCGTCGGATTGGTCTCGTTGCGCTCGATCTGGCTGATGATCGATTTGGCGACCCCGGACTGCTCGGAGAGTTCCGACAGCGAGAGATTATAGGCCTTGCGCAGGCGCTGGACCGTGCGGCCGAGATTGCCCGAGAGCACATGGGCGCCTGCGTCCAGCTCGGTTTTTTTCGGATCGCGATCGGCCATGGGATTCGTTTGCAGCTCGTTCCGGTCGTTGCGCCGAACGATCGTTCGGCAAAAAGTACCCTAGGGATATCCTCGCTGCGGTGCAAGATGCGATGGCCGGGTGGCCGCGTCAGGCGGCCGCATCCCCCGTCCGGCGCGGCAGGCCGAGGGTCAGGACCGCGGCGAGCACGAGGCCGATGCCGGCCACCTGCAGCGAGCCGATCGTCTCGCCGAGCACGGCGACGGCGAGCAGCACGGCAGTCACCGGCGCCAGCGCGGTGAAGAGCGATGCCTCCACGCCGCTCACGCGGGCGGCCCCGGCATACCAGGCCAGGAACCCGCCGACCGTCGGCACCAGGCCGTAGTAGACGATGGCGAGAACGGCACCCGGCGTCGCGGCGGGCCAGGCCGCCGACCCGCCGACGGCAGCCTCCGCCACGGCGGCCAGCCCCGACAGGACGAGGCCGATGCCGGTCAGCCAGGTCGACAGGACGAGCGGCGGGATGGCGACGCGCATGCGCTTGTTGAGCAGGATGAACAGGCCCTCGCCGACCACCGCGGCGAAGACCAGCGCATTGCCGACGAGCGAATGCATGCCGCCGCCCGTCGGCACGGTGATGGCGAGCACGCCGACGGCGGCGAGCGCCACGGCGAAGACGAGCCGGCGGTCGGGCCGCTCGCCGAGCACGATGACCGAGATGGCGGCGGCGACGATCGGCAAGGTGCCGGTGACGACGCCGGCATCGGCCGCCGATGTCAGCCGCAGGCCGAGGATCAGCAGCACGGTGTAGCCGACGCTGCCGGCCGCGGACTGGAGCACCATGATGGCCCAGTCGCGCGCTTCGAGCTTCGGCCGCGCCGCACCGGCTAGCCGCATGAGCACGACGAAGACCGGCAGCGCCACGGCGAAGCGCAGCGCGGTCGCGGCGAAGGGCGGCATGCCCGCCGCGATCACCTTGCTCGCCACCACGGTACTGCCGACCGTGACCATGGCGAGCGTCAGATAGAAATAGCCTTGGAGCCTCTGCGACATGGCCTGCCTTTCCGTCTCGTCGCGGGCAGAAGCGCCGAAATGGCCCTCGGCGTCTTGAACGCAATTGCAGGCCCGTCAGCCAAGCGCGGCCGCATAACGCCCCGGCGACAGGCCGAAGGTGCGGACGAAGAGGCGCGTCATATGGCTCTGGTCGGCGAAGCCGCTGGCCGCCGCCGCCTCGGCGAGACCCGTGCCGGCCGCGATCAGCCGGCGGGCCAGGGCAATGCGCTGCTGCATGAGATAGGCATGCGGCGTCAGCCCGGTCGCCCGCACGAAGCCCCTCAGCACCTGGAAGCGGCTGAGGCCGGCCGCGCGGGCGAGCGCCGCAAGCGTCACCGTCCGGGCCGGCGCATCGTCGATCAGGCTGCGGGCCCGGTCGATCGGCGCGGCCGTGCCGCGCGGCGCGGTCGCTTCCGGCGCGGCGAGAAGCCCTGCCGCCAGCTCCAGCATCAGCTCGTCCCGGGCGAGCATCTCGACCGCGTCGGTCGTCATGGCGGCATAGAGCCGGCCGAACAGGACCGCCATGCCCGGATGGCTGAAGGCGGGGCTGGCGAACTCGGCGGCAGCCGGCCTCGCCACGTCGCGGACGGCGGCGGCGATCACCGGCGGGTCGAAATAGAGCATGCGCCAGGTCCGCCCGGCCTCGCCGAGCGGCTCGCCGTCATGGACCTCGCCGGGGTTGACCGTGATCAGGTCGCCCGCCCCGGCTTCGACCGTGCCGCGGCCGCTGAGCGAACGCTGGGCGCCGGCGAGGATGACGCCGACGCCGAACTGGTCGTGCCAATGTTTGGGAAAGGCATGGCGGCTCGTCGCCTCGACGGCCATGACGCCCGGCACCACGCAGCGCCTGATCCGGAACTCGCCCCTCGCCAATTGCCCTCGCCTCCCGCCGGTCGGCCTCGCACGCCGTGCCGCAGCCTTGCAGCCCCGAACAGACGAATGCAAGGGCGGAGCCGCGCCTGCGACCGCCCCGGTCAGGAGCGCGACGAGACGGCTCCGTCCGGTGCCGGTCCGGCAGCCGCCGGGGCCCGCCGGCGGAACGACCAGCCGAGCGTCATGCCGGCGGCGGCGACGAGGATGGCCGCGCCGCCCGCGATCTGCAGCGGCGCGAGGCGCTGGCCGAAGGCGAACACATCGACCAGCACCGCGACGAGCGGATAGATGAAGGACAGGGCGCCGGCCAGGTTGGTGGGCAGCTTCTGGATCGCGCCGTAGAGCAGCACGAAGACGATGCCGGTATGGACCGCGCCGAGCGTTGCCAGCGCCGCCCAGGAGCTGAGGCTCGCCGGCGGCCGGCCGAGATCGGCAAGGGGCAGCAGCAGCGCGGCGCCGACCGCGACCTGGATCAGCGTGATCAGGTGCGGCGCGACGCCCTTGAGCCGTTTGGCGACGAAGGCCGCCAGCGCATAGAAGAAGGCCGCGCCGAGCGCGAGCGCGATGCCGGTGAGATAGTTGCCGCCGGCGCTGCCGCCCGCGCGCGCTTCGGCGACCGCCAGTACGCCGGCGAAGGCGATGCCGAGCCAGGCGAACTGGCTCGCCGTCGGCCGCTCGCCGAGGAACAGCATGCCGAGGCCGACCAGCATGAAGGGCTGGGTGTTGTAGACCGCGGTCGCGATCGAAATCGAGGCATGCGGATAGGCCGCGAACAAGAGGAGCCAGTTGGCGACGATCGCCATGCCGCCGAGCGCGGCAAATCCCACCTGGCGCCAGGTCAGGCTGTGGCGCCTCAGCAGCCCCATGGCTGCGCAGCCGAAAGCCAGGGCCGCCGTGCCGAACAGGCAACGCCAGAACACCACGTCGGTCACCGGACGGCCGGACACGACCACGAACCAGCCGATCGTGCCGGACAGCGCCATGGCCGTCGTCATCTCGGCAATTCCCCGGTTTCTGTCGGTCATTGGCGGCGCTCTCGCGAGAATGCCGGCAAGAATAGGCATGACCGCAGGCACGTGATATGATCAAAGGAAAGCCAATGGCGCCTTTGGCCTTCAAATTGAAGGCTGGCGCCGCGAAAGGCCTTCCACAATGATCGACGACATCGACAGGCGCATCGTCGATATCCTGGTGGACGATGCGCGCATCTCGCTGAAGGATCTCGCCGCCCGCGTGCAGCTCTCGGCGCCGAGCGTGTCGGACCGGCTGCGACGCCTGGAGGACCGCGGTGTGATCCGCGCCTTCACCGTCGACATCGACCCGCGCGCGCTCGGCTACATGCTGCAGGCGATCGTCCGGATCCGGCCGCTGCCCGGCCAGCTGCATGTCGTCGAGAAGCTGATCCAGGACATTCCCGCCTTCACCGAATGCGACAAGGTGACGGGCGACGACTGCTTCATCGCGCGCCTCCACCTGCGCACGATCGACGAGCTCGATCCGATCCTGGAGCGCATCGTCGAGAAGGCCGAAACCAACACCGCGATCGTCAAGATGCAGCCGATCCGGCGTCGCCTGCCGCCGCTCTAGCCGGCGCCGGCCCGATTTTCTGCGCCGCCCTGTCGAAATCGGCCCCGGCCGCCCGACAGTGTGTTGCCCGCCGCCGTGGCGGGTCGATCAGAGGACGAGCGACATGCAATATCTCCTGATGCTCTATGCCGACGAGGCCGCGGGCGCGGCGATTCCGCCGGAGCGGATGCGCGGCTATATGGGCCAGATGACCGCCTATGCCGAAGCCTTGAGGAAGGCCGGCGCCTTCGTCGCGACCCAGGCGCTGACGCCGACGACGAAAGGCTGCACCATCCGCCTGGAGGACGGCGAGCTGAAGGTCCATGATGGCCCCTACGCCGAGACCCGAGAGCAGTTCGGCGGCTATTTCATCATCGAGGCGCGCGACATGGACGCGGCGCGCCAATGGGCGGCGCGCTGCCCCGCGGCCACCTGGGGCAGCATCGAGATCCGCCAGATCGCGGTCTATGATTGCACATGAGCGGCAGCGGCGATGAATCGAACCCTGATGCGGCGGCCCGGCGCGCGGTCGAGCGGGCCGCGCGCGAGAGCTATGGCCGGCTCGTCGCCTTTCTGGCAGCGCGGACGCGCGATGTCGCCGGCGCCGAGGACGCGCTTGCCGACGCCTTCGCGGCGGCGCTGCAGCAATGGCCGGAGAACGGCGTTCCGGACAATCCCGACGCGTGGCTGCTGACGGTGGCGCGCCGGCGCAGCACCGATGCCTTGCGGCGGCGTGCGACCGGCCTTGCCCATGCGCGGGATGTCAGGCTGATCGCCGAGGAACTCGATGCCGCCAGCGCGCTGTCGGACGACATTCCCGACCGGCGCCTTGCCCTGATGTTCGCATGCGCCCATCCGGCGATCGAGCCGGGCATCCGCACGCCGCTGATCCTGCAGACCATTCTCGGCCTGACCGCCGCGGAGATCGCCTCGGCCTTCCTGGTGCCGCCGGCCACGATGGGCCAGCGGCTGGTCAGGGCCAAGGCACGCCTCAAGGATGCCGGCATTGCCTTCGACGTGCCCGAGAGCCGGGAGCTGCCCGAGCGGCTCGATGCCGTGCTCGCGGCCGTCTATGCCGCCTATACGAAGGGCTGGGCGGATACCGGCGACGCCGCGGCCTCGCAGCTCGCCGACGAGGCGATCTGGCTCGGCCGGGTCATCGTTGCGCTGATGCCCGACGAGCCCGAGGCCAAGGGCATGCTCGCCCTGATGCTGCACACCGAAGCCCGGCGCGCGGCGCGGCGCGATGCCGACGGCGCCTATGTGCCGCTGGAAGAGCAGGACACGCGGCTCTGGAACCTCGCCATGATCGACCAGGCCGAGGCGCTGCTCTCGGCGGCAAGCGCCTCCGGCCCGAGCGGCCGGTGCCAGATCGAGGCGGCCATCCAGTCGGCCCATGCGGCACGACGCCTGGCCGGCGCGGCGACCTGGCCAGCCATCGTCGCGCTTTATGACATTCTCGGCGAGATCGCGCCCTCGCCCGTGGTCGCGCTCAACCGCGCCGTGGCTCTCGGCGAGCGCGACGGCCCAGCCGCAGCGCTCGCCGCGCTCGACCTTGCCGGCGCCGATCCCCGGCTTGCCGGCTACCAGCCCTATTGGGCGGCCCGCGCCCACCTTTGCGCCCGCGCCGGCCGTTCGGCCGAGGCGGCGGAGGCCTTCACGCTGGCCATCGGACTGACCGCCGACCCGGCCGTCAGGCGCTATCTGCAGCGTCGGCAGGCGCAGGTGGCGGGCACGGCCTGACATCCGCGCCCTTCGGCCTCATGGCCGTTTCGGGATCTCCAGGCCGCGCTGCACCGCCGGCCGCGCCAGCCCGCGCTCGAGCCAGCCCGGGACCTGCTTGAGCTTGTCGTATTCGACGATGTCGCGCGCGCCGTAGAAGCCGATCAGGTTGCGCACCCAGCCGAACAGGGAAATGTCGGCGATCGAATAGTCGTCGCCCATGATCCACTGCCGGCCTTCGAGCCGGGTCTCGAGCACGCCCAGCAGGCGCTTCGACTCGTCGCGATAGCGCGCCAGCGGCCGTTTGTCCTCGATTTCGCGGCCGGCGAATTTGAAGAAATAGCCGACCTGGCCGAACATCGGGCCGACCGCCGCCATCTGGAAGAACACCCACTGGATGGTTTCGTAGCGCCGCGCCGGATCGGCCGGCAGCAGCTTGCCGGTCTTCTCGGCGAGATAGAGCAGAATGGCGCCCGACTCGAACAGGCCGATCGGCTTGCCGCCAGGGCCGTCGGGATCGATGATTGCAGGGATCTTGCCGTTCGGATTGAGCGACAGGAATTCCGGCCCCCAGGTCTCGTTCTTGCCGATATCGATGAGATGCGGCTCATAGGGCAGGCCGATCTCCTCCAGCATGATGGACACCTTGACGCCGTTCGGCGTCGGCAGCGAATAGAGCTGCAGCCGGTCGGGATGGCTCGCCGGCCAGCGGCGGGTAATCGGGAAGACGGAGAGATCGGTCATCGGGAAGATCCTTGGCAAGGGCGCGGTGACGATAGCGCGCTCGGCATGGCATGCAATCAAAGGCGCGTGACATGTGTGCCTTGACCCACTATCCAATATAAGAGAATAGTGTCTCTTATATTGGAGACCGTGATGACCGGACCGATCGACCGCCCCGAAGATCGAGCGGCGCGCCGATGGACCTGATTCACGTCGGTGCCGCCCTCCTCAGCGCGCTGCTCCATGCCGGCTGGAACGCCGCTGTCAAGGCGAGCCGCGAGCCGTCCCGGGCCATGACCGCGCAGATGCTGATCGGAGCCGTTCTGGTGGTGCCGGGCCTTGCCGTCACCGGCCTGCCGGCCCGCGCGTCCTGGCCCTGGCTCGTCGGCTCGACCCTGATCAATGTCGTGACGGTGCGCGCGCTGCTGCGCGCCTATGCGTTCGGCGGCTTCGGCATCGTCTATCCCATGGTGCGGGCCCTGGCCGTGCTCATGGTCGTGCCCCTGGCGGCGGCGATCGCCGGCGACCGCATCGGCTCCTACGCCCTCGCCGGCGTGATCGTCATCATCCTCTCGCTCGCCGCGCTCGCCTATGACGCGACGCGCGGCAAGGCCCTGAGCCCCAAGGCGCTCGGCTGGACGCTCGCCGCGGGCCTTGGCACCGCGGCCTATGTGCTGTGCGACGCGCAGGGCGTGCGCGCGGCCGGCTCGCCCGTCGCCTACGGCTTTGCCGTCTCGGTCGCCAATGCCGCGGCGATGTGCTGGCACCAGCGCCATGTCGGTGCTCCCTGGCGCCAGCTCGACGGCCAGTGGCTGGTCGCCGCACCCGCCGCCCTCGCCTCGATGGCCTCCTACCTGCTCATCCTCTGGGTGTGGAGCAACGCGCCGATCGCCGCGGCATCGGCCCTGCGCGACACCAGCGCTGTCTTCGCGATCCTGATCGCGGTCATCTGGCTGAAGGAGCCGTTCACGCCGACCCGTGTCATTGCCGTGCTGCTGGCCGCCGCGGCGGTGCCCCTGCTGCGGCTCGGATGAGCCCCGGGCGGTGCCCGCATGGCCGGGCCGGACGATTCACGCTAGAGTCCGGTTCCGGACGCCTGCTTCGGCTCGATCGCCACGCGGCATCGACGATCGACATGGCGGCGGCCCCTTTGGTGTTTCATCGACAGGACAGTACGGCATGACGCGTCAGGCACAGGACACCCCGGCTTCGATCGACCCGAAAAAACTCGACCGGCTCGCCGAGGTCGCGGTCAGGATCGGCTTGCAGCTCGCTCCCGGCCAGGACCTGTTCATGACCGCGCCGGTCGCGGCCCTGCCGCTGGTGCGCCGCATCGCCGAACATGCCTACCGGGCCGGCGCCGGCCTGGTCACGCCGATCCTCTCCGACGAGCAGGTGACCTTGGCGCGGTACCGTTACGGCGCCGATGCGAGCTTCGACCGTGCCGCCGGCTGGCTGCATGAGGGTGCGGCCAAGGCCTTCGCCGCCAACACCGCCCGGCTCGCCGTCGTCGGCGACAATCCCATGCTGCTCGCCGGCGAGGATCCGGCCAAGGTCGCGCGCGCCAACAAGGCCAATTCCCTCGCCTATCAGCCGGCGCTGGAGCGCATCGTCAATTTCGACATCAACTGGAACATCGTCGCCTATCCCGGCGCGGCCTGGGCGGCCCAGGTCTTCCCGGGCGAGCCGGAGGACGTGGCGGTCGGCAAGCTGGCCGAGGCGATCTTCGCCGCCTCGCGCGTCGATACCGACGATCCCGTCGGCGCCTGGACCGCGCACAACACCAATCTCGGCAGGCGCACCGCCTGGCTGAACGGCCATCGTTTCCAGGCCCTGCATTTCTCCGGCCCGGGCACCGATCTCACGGTCGGGCTCGCCGACGGCCATGAATGGCAGGGCGGCGCGTCCAAGGCCAAGAACGGCATCGTCTGCAACCCGAACATCCCGACCGAGGAGGTGTTCACCACCCCGCACGCCCGGCGCGTCGAGGGCCGCGTCCGCAGCACCAAGCCGCTGTCCTATCAGGGCACGCTGATCGACAATATCGAGGTCAGGTTCGAGGCCGGCCGGATCGTCGAGGCCAGCGCCAGCCGCGGCAGCGAGGTGCTCGGCAAGGTGCTCGACAGCGACGAGGGCGCACGCCGCCTCGGCGAGGTGGCGCTGGTGCCCCATTCCTCGCCGATCTCGAAGAGCGGGCTCCTGTTCTTCAACACGCTGTTCGACGAGAACGCCGCCTGCCACATCGCGCTCGGCCAGTGCTATTCGAAATGTTTCGTCGACGGCGCCAGTCTGACGCCCGACCAGATCGCCGCCCAGGGCGGCAACAAGAGCCTCATCCACATCGACTGGATGATCGGCTCGGGCGAGATCGACATCGACGGCCTCACCGCCGACGGCGGCCGCGTGCCGGTGTTCCGCAAGGGCGAATGGGCCTGAGGCCCCGCCCTTTCCGCAAGCCTTCGACGCCCGCGCCATGGCGGCGCGGGCGATCCGGAAGCGGGCTCTTCGCCGCCCGCGGCGGGCCTCTCACTTCGCGACGGGCATCGTGAACTCGGCGCCCTTGGCAATCGAATCCGACCAGCGCTGCATGATGCTCTTGTAGCGCGTGTAGAAGCGGATGCCCTCCTCGCCATAGGCATGGTGGTCACCGAACAGCGACCGCTTCCAGCCGCCGAAGGAATGCCAGGCCATCGGCACCGGGATCGGCACGTTGATGCCGACCATGCCCACCTTGATCTGCCGCGAGAAGGCGCGCGCGACGGCGCCGTCGCTGGTGTAGCACGATACGCCGTTGCCGAATTCGTGGGCGTTGATCAGAGCCACCGCTTCGGCGAATTCCTTGACGCGCACGACGCACAGGACCGGCCCGAAGATCTCTTCCCTGTAGATCGTCATGTCGGGGCTGACGTGGTCGAACAGGGTCCCGCCGACGAAGAACCCGTCCTCATGGCCTTCGACCTTGCAGCCGCGGCCGTCGATGATCAGCGCCGCGCCCTCGTCGATGCCGGCGGCAATATAGCCTTCGACCTTGGCCTTGTGGGCCTGGGTGACGAGCGGGCCCATCTCGACCTGCGCGTCCAGCCCGCTGCCGATATTCAGCGTGCGCGCGCGTTCCGCAAGGCGCGGCACGAGCTCGTCGGCGACATCGCCCACCGCCACCGCGACCGAGATCGCCATGCAGCGCTCGCCGGCGGAGCCATAGGCGGCGCCGACGAGGGCGTCGACCACCTGGTCGAGATCGGCATCCGGCATCACCACGAGGTGGTTCTTCGCGCCGCCCAGGGCCTGCACGCGCTTTCCCCGGCGCGTGCCCTCGGCATAGATATATTCGGCGATGGGCGTCGAACCGACGAAGGACAGTGCCTCGACATCGGGATGGGCAATCAGCGCGTCGACCGCGACCTTGTCGCCCTGGACGACGTTGAACACGCCGTCGGGCAGGCCGGCTTCCTTCAGCAGTTGCGCGAGCAGCAGGCTCGCCGAGGGGTCCCGCTCGGAGGGCTTGAGCACGAAAGTATTCCCGGCCGCGAGCGCGACCGGGAACATCCACATCGGCACCATGACCGGAAAATTGAACGGCGTGATGCCGGCAACCACGCCCAGCGGCTGGCGCAGGTTCCAGTTGTCGATGCCGCCGCCGATATTGTCGGTGAACTCCGTCTTGAGCAGGTTGGGGATGCCGGTCGCGAACTCGACGACCTCGATCCCGCGCGTCACCTCGCCTTTCGCATCCGAGAACACCTTGCCGTGCTCGCGGGTGATGATCTCCGCCAGGCGATCGTGATGCTGGTCGAGCAGTTCCTTGAACTTGAACAGGATGCGCGCACGGCGCAGCGGCGGCGTTTCCGACCAGGCGGGGAACGCGGCCTTGGCGGCGGCAACCGCGGCATCGACCGCCGCGGGGCTCGCGAGAGCGACCCGTGCCCCGACGGCGCCGGTCGCGGGATTGTAGACATCGGACGTCCGGCCGGTCGTCCCGGCGACGGCCTGACCGTTGATCCAGTGGCCGATCAGGGTGATCTCCGACGTCACCGCCATATTCATGCTCATTCCTCCTTGCCGACCTGAAATGCTGCAAGGCACAAAGACGAGCGGCCGCACATGAGCATTTCGCTGCAGGAGAAGAAGGCTGTCGGTCGGCGCAAATCCAGACGGCAATTCTGCAAGCGTCCATGCGTTCTTCCAGCCTGACAGCGTCCCATCCCCTCCATAGCCTCCATCGCCACACCGCCTCTTCGGGGCGGGTTGAACCAAGGCTGCAGGAGGAAAAAAGCATGGCTGACGGCGCAACGACGGCGAGCATTCGCCAACTCCATCTCTTCGAGCGCGACATTCTGTCCGAAGCGAACAGCCTGGCCGACCGGCTGACCCGGCATGTCGTCGCGGGCGCGGTTTTCGCCAATCCGTTCGCCGGGAAGGGCAAGGCATCGGAGGAGGACCTCGCCCGACTCGCCGAGATCTCCGTCGAAATCGGCACCTTGCTCACCCGGCGCGCGCTCGAGCGCTTTGCCGGCGTGGAGCGCCCGCGCGCCTACGGCAAGGCCGTCATCGTCGGCACCGATGGCGAGAACGAGCACGGCGCGGCCCTGATCCATCCGCGCATCGGACTTGCCATGCGGCGCGGCCTTGGCGCCGGCCCGGCCCTGATCCCCGGCAATGCCAAGGTCGCCGCGGCCGGAACCGCGATCGACGTGATCTTCGGCGGCGCGGACGAGGCCTGGGACTACGACGCCATGGACGCCACGACGGTGACCATCCCGGGTGCGCCCGGCCCGAAAGAAATCGCCCTCTTCGTCGGCTTCGGCACCACCCGCGTCAACGCCCGCGTCCAGGGCGCGAGCCCCCAGCGCGTGGCCGAACTGGTGGCCGAGATCAAGGCGGCGGCAAAATAGCCGGTGGCCTTGCCGTCCGCCGGTGGAACACCCCGTTCCCGGCATGCGCAGCTGGCCTTCGCCCGCACCGGAAACCAGCACGGCGGAAGCCCGCGGACGGAAGGCATCGCTGTCCGCTGCACGGCGGGCAGCCGGCAAGACATGCATGCCGCACCGGGATCACCTGGACAGACGCCGCATCAGCGAAATGACTTCGAAAAGTCAGCGCAGAAGCAACCCGTCGGGCAAGCCCGCCGGGATCGGGAGAGAAACGCACCATCGTCGCAAGACAAGGGAGGACACCATGTTACGCCGGACAGTGCTCAAGGCCATGGCGGCAGCGACCGGAACCCTATTAGCCGGAACCGGCGCCCTTCGCGCGCAGCAGCCGAAACAGACGGTCAGGATCGCCTTCATCGGCCCGCTGTCGGGCGGCAATTCCGCCGCCGGCGTTGGCGGCCGCAACTCGGCGGAACTGGCGGTGCGGCTGCGCAACGCCAATCCCGCATCGAAATACGCCTATCAGCTCGTCACCCTCGACGACGAGTGCAAGCCCAATGTCGGCATCCAGGTGGCGACACGCGCCGCGACCGACCGGCACATCGTCGCCGGCGTGACGCATTACTGCTCCGCCGTGGCGATCGCGGCGGTCGACGTCTACCATCGCTTCAAGCTGCCCGTGGTCGTCTGGGGCGCCATCCTGCCCGCGATCACCTATGGCAACGACTACCGGGAGATCCACCGCGTCAACGGCTCGATGCTCGACGAGACCCGCGTCGCGACGCGTTTCCTGACCGGGCTCGGCTACAGGAAGTGGGTCATCGTCCACGACACGACCGACTACGGCAACGGCCTTCTGCGTTTTTTCAAGGAGCGGATGGCGGAGAGCGACGCGCAGCTCGCCGGCACCTTCGGCGTCGGCGCCGACCAGCAGGACTTCTCGGCCGAGCTGCTCAAGATCAAGGAGATCCAGCCGGCCGTGGTCGTCTTCGCGGGCTTGACGCCGCTCGGCGTCCGCATCCGCTCGCAGATGGAGCGGCTCGGCGTCAACATCCAGTTCGCCGGCGTCTCCGGCATCATGTCCGCCTCCTACCTGGAAGCGCTCGCCCCGACCGCGGAAGGAACCATCGCGTTCCATAACGGGGCGCCAGCCGAAAGCCTGCCCGGCGGGCGGCTCTTCGTGGAGGAGTACCGCAAGGCCGGCTTCACCGATCCCGCCGAGCCCTATGGTCCCTATGCCTTCGTCGCCGCCGATCTCATCATGGCGGCCATCGAGCGGGTCGGACCGGACCGGACCAAGGTTCGCGAGATCCTGAATGCGACCCGCAACTACGAAACCATCACCGGGCCGATCACCTTCGACGATCACCGCCACCACAGCGTCGTCTCCACCAAATATGTCGCGCAGGACGGCCACTGGGTGCGCTGGGAGGACAGCCAGTATGCCAGCGGCCAGCGCCGCCTGAAGGGCCTCTAGAAGAGAAGGTCCAGGCAATGGCAATTCTGTTCGAATATGTCCTCAACGGCGCCGTTCTCGGCATCATGTACGCGCTCGTCGCCGTCGGCTTCACCCTGTTCTTCGGCGTCCTCGACATCATCAAGTTCTCGCACGGCGATGTCCTGACGCTCGGGGCCTTTTCCGGCCTGGTCGCCTTTCTGGCGCTCCAGTCCGTCGGCCTCGACCTTCCCGTCGTCGGTCTGGTCGTCGTGCTGCTCGCCGCCTGCATCGTCACCGGTGCGGCCGGCATGCTCATCGGCAAGGTCTTCGTCATCCCGATGCGCAACGCGTCCAGCTTCAACATCCTGCTGATGACGCTGATGATCGGCACCGCGATCCGCGAGGCGATCCGCCTGTTCTATCCGAACGGCGCCAATCCGAAGGCGTTTCCGACGCTTCTGCCCAAGACTCCGATCGAGATCGGTTCGGTGTTCTTCCGCCTCGACAGCCTGATCCTGCTCGTTCTCGGCTTCACGGTCGTTCTCCTCACCCACTGGGTGATCCGCCACACCAGGCTCGGCCTCGCCATTCGCGCGGTCGCCCAGGACGGGGACACCGCCCAGGCGATGGGCATTCCGTTCCAGCGGATCGTGCTCGCGACCTTCGCGCTCGGCTCAATGCTGGCCGGTACCGCCGGCGTCATGCACGGCATCTACTACAGCGAGGTCAATTTCAGCGTCGGCCTGCTTCTCGGCGTCATCGGCTTCTCCGCCGCCGTCGTCGGCGGGCTCGGCAGCATCTGGGGCGCGATCATCGGCGGCTTCACCTTCGCGGCGCTGCAGACGCTGTGGGTCGTGTTCTTTCCGGATGCCAGCGGCTATCGCGACGTCTTCGCCTTCGCCGCTGTCATCCTCACCATGACAATCTGGCCGACCGGTCTCATCGCCGAACGCTACAGCGAGCGGGTGTAGACGATGACCACGAGAAACATGATCCAATTCCTGTCGATCGCCACCCTCGCGATCGTTCTGGCCGGCACCATCCTCATGGCCGAGAGCCAGTGGCTCGTGGCCGGAGCCGCGGTGGCGGCCGCGGCGCTCGCCGCGGCGCTGTCCCGCCTCGGCATCGGCCGCGGCTTCGCCGCGACCTTGAACGAATCCGGCGCCTGGGTCGTCCTGCTGATTCCGCTCGGCGGCCTCGCCGTTGGCCTGGCGCTCCATGCCGAGCATTTTCCGCTCATGATGCTGGCGACCGTGCTGATCTACAGCCTTGCCTGCATCGGCCTGACCATCCAGTTCGGCTATGCCGGCGTCATCAACTTCGCGGGCGCGGCATTCTTCGGGATCGGCGGATACACCGCCGCCGTCCTCGGCGGCTGGGGCGTGCCCTCGCTGCTGATCCTGCTGGCCGGCGGTGCCGCGGCTGCAGTCATCGGCGCCGTCCTGATCCTTCCCGTGCTGCGGACCAGGGGCCACTATGCCGCGCTGATCACTATCGCCTTCGGCCTGCTCTTCCGCAGCTTTCTGGAGGTCAATCCGACGCTCGGCGGCCCCCAGGGCCTGAAAGTCGAAGGCGCGAGCATTGCCGGGCAATCGCTTGCCAGCAGCATCGAGGTCGGCGCCCTGCAGGCTTCGTTCTACCTCAACTACGTGCTGTTCGCCCTCGCGGTCTTCGCCGTCTTCTTCCTTCTGGCGCGCAATCTCGAAAAGAGCTGGATCGGCATCAATTTCGACGCGGTCCGCGAGGATCCGATCGGCGCCGCCGCCTTCGGCATCAATGTCGCCTATTGGCGGATCATGGCCTTCGTCGTCGGCAACTTCGTGATCGGGGTTGCCGGCGCCCTCTTCGCGATGATGCAGAACTTCATTGCGCCGAGCAATTTCACCTTTTCGGATTCCCTCATCATGCTGTCGATCATCGTGCTCGGCGGGCTCGGCAATCTCTGGGCGATCATTCCCGCGGCGATCCTCGTCGTCGTGATTCCGGAGAAGCTGCAGGAGATCGGCGAGTTCCGCATCCTCGCCTTCGCCGTGCTCGTCGTGCTCGTGCTCCGCTTCCGCCCAAGCGGCCTGTTCCCGCGCGCTCTCCGGCAATTCCGAAGGGAGGTCGCGCAATGACGCAGCTGTTCTCAGCCCAGGAGGTCTCGGTCCGTTTCGGCGGGCTGCAGGCCCTCGACAAACTGTCCCTCGATTTCGGCGAGGGGGTCATCATCGGCCTGATCGGCCCGAACGGCTCGGGCAAGACGACCTTCTTCAATGCTCTCACCGGGCTTTGCCGGACGGCCGGCGGCCGCATTCTCCTCGACGGCCAGGACATGACCGGGCTCCAGCCCCGCCACGTCTACCGGCGCGGCGTCACCCGCACGTTCCAGCGCTCGCGCCTCTGCCTGTCGCTGTCGGTCTTCGACAATGTGGCGATCGGCCGGCAGAATGCGCTGGACCTCGGCCTCATTGGCAATCTCCTGCGGCGCGGTGCGTTCGCTGAGGCCGTCCGGAGCAATCACGAGCGTGTGCGCGACCTTCTGGCGACCTTCAGCGCGCCGCTGGCGGACCGGATCTTCGAGCCGCTGCACCGGCTGAACATGATCGACCGCCGCAGGATCGAGGTCTGCCGCGCGCTCATCGGCGAGCCGCGCCTTCTGCTTCTGGACGAACCCTCCGCCGGCATGACCCCGGATGAAACCCACGAATTCATGGCGGACATCCTCAAGGTCAGGCGCGGCAATCCGCGGATGAGCATCATCATCATCGAGCACGAAATGGACCTCATGCAGCGCGTCGCCGAGCGCTGCATCGTCCTGAACTACGGCCGGAAGGTCGCCGACGGCACGTTCGACGAGGTCGTGGCCGATCCTTGGGTCCAGGAGGCCTATCTGGGAACGTCATGACGGGAAGCCTGATCACCGAAAACATCTCCGCCGCCTATGGCAGCGCCCAGGTTCTCAATGCCGTCTCGATCGCGGCAAGGCCCGGCGCCATCACCTGCATCCTCGGCGCAAACGGCGCCGGCAAGACCTCGCTGATCCGCGCGATCATCGGCCTGCTGCCCGCCTCTGCTGGCCGCATCGTGCTCGACGGCGAACCCTTGAGCGGGCTCTCGCCCCATGCCCGCATCGGCCGGGGCGTCGGCTGCGTGCCCGAAGGGCGCAAGCTGTTTCCCAAGATGACGGTCGAGGAGAACCTGCGCGTCGGCGCCTATCTCGTCGCCGACAAGCGCCTGATCGGCCAGCGCCTGGACCGGGTCTACCAGACCTTCCCACGCCTGGCGGAGCGCCGGCAGCAGTTCGCCGGCACGATGTCGGGCGGCGAGCAGGCCATGGTGTCCATCGGTCGCGCCCTGATGAGCGAGCCGCGCATCCTCCTGATCGACGAGCCCTCGCTCGGCCTGTCGCCGGCGCTGGTGCGCGATTCCTTCGCCATCGTCCGCGAGATCAACAAGACCGGCGTCTCCATCCTGCTCGTCGAGCAGAACGTCCGGCAAACGCTGGCCATCGCGGACTATGGCTATGTGATCAGCCAGGGCTCGGTCGTCGCGCACGGCACCTCGGACGCATTGCTCAACGACGCGGAGATGAAGAAGGCCTATTTCGGCATCGCCTGACCACCCGGCATCGGACTGCCCGATGCCGGCCCCGCCGTCGCGACGCGCTCTCAGCAGCTCACCGTCTCGCCGAGATAGGCGAGCAGAGAATCGTGTACGGCCCGGATATGGGGCAGGAACTGCAGGTCCTGCTGCACGCTGATGAACATCGGCACCACCGCGAACCGGTGCGGAATGATCCGCTTCAGGCCCCAGGTCTCCGCGCGGGCATAAGGCGGCAGCATCACGATCCCGAGCCCTTCCTCGGCGGCGAACATCTGCGAGAACATGCTGGTAGCCCTGAAGCCGATGCGGGCCTCGGGGACGATGTCCTCCAACCACCGCGCGGACGGCAGGTAGATCGGATCGTCGATATAGCCGATGAAGAGGTCGTCCTTCAGGTCGTCGGGGTCCATCACCTCGCGGCCCTGCAGATAGTCGTCGCTGGCATAGAGATAGAAATGAACGTCCGCCACCTTGCGCGTCGCGAGGGAGGCGGCCGGCGGCTTGAAGAAGCTCACGAAGATGTCGGCCTCGCGCTTGGTGAGATCGACATAGTTCGAGGTCGTCACCAGGTGCACCTCGATCTGCGGGTGGACGCCGGCGATCGCCTTGACCGACCGGGCGATCAGCATCGCGCCAACGCCTTCCATCGAGGCGATGGTCACGCAGCCGCTCGCCGCCTGCCCCTGGGTGGCGAGGCCCTGGATCTCCATCAGCGCCGCTTCCATGCGTTCGACGCGCGCGAAGATCTCGGTCCCGAGCCGGGTCAGCGACAGCCCCTGGCGGTTGCGCCGGAACAGCGATCCGCCGGTGCTGAATTCCATCTGCGACAGGCGGCGGCTGACGGTCGACTGGTCGACGCCGAGCCGACGCGCGGCGGTCAGCAGCGTGCCGGCGCGTGCGACCTCAAGCACGACCCGAAGATGATCCCAGCCGAGCTGGTTCAGCGGCAGGTGCTTCGATGCCATGGCTCATGTTCCCTCCCACGTCTCCGCAATGTCGTCGTAGACGCGCAACTGCCGCTCCAACCGGGCGAGCGTCGCGACCAGTACCTCCAGCGCAGCCGCTTCCCCTGAGCCCGTGTCGACGATCGCCGACAGCAGCCCCCGGCTCTCGGCAAACGCCTGGTCGACCAGGCCGGCCGCGCGCGGACCGACGCCGACGACCGCCCTGATCCATCGGCAGCGCCCGAGCAGGCGCGCGTCGACAGGCACCTCGCTGGTCACGAGGATCTCGAGGCCCGCCAGAAGCTCGGCGGACGCCTCCACGTCGCGCGTATCGACCGCCAGTTCGCGCAACCCGGCCCGGGCGCGTGGCGCTGACGCCGCAGGCTCCAGGGGAATGAGCCAGGCGACCGACATCACGCCCCCCTGGACCCGGCCGCCGGCGCCACCTGGCTTTCGGATAGTTTCGCGGCGAAGCGGCGGATGAAATCGCCGGCCATCTCGGCCTTGTTGGCGGTCATGTCCGATCGCAGGAAACTGATCGCCACCGCCGCTTCCGCCCGGCGGCCGTCGGAGGTGCGGACGGGCGCGCCCGCCGACCACATGTGATCGCGCGTTTCGCCGTCGTCGATCGAGGATCCCCGCGTCCTGATCTCCGCGAGCTGAACCAGCAGTTCGTCGATGCCCGGCACGCTTCGCCGCGTCAGGACGGACATGTCGTGGCGAGCGTAGAAGGCGCGCACCTCGTCGTCCGACATCGTGCTCAGCAGGGCCTTGCCGGTCGCCGTGCAGCAGGCCGGCAGCCGCATGCCGAGCCGGAACGTCACGCCCAGCGCATGACGGCTGTTCCGGCACGCGACATAAACCACGTCGGCACCGTCGAGCACCGCCAGGATCGACGCCTCCTCGCGGAAGGTGGTGTGCTGCTCCCAGAGCGCGTAGAATTCGGCCGGCAGCGCTGCGCTGTCGAGCCTGGCATTGGCGAGCTGGACGATCCGCAGCCCCAGCCGGTAGCCGCCGCTGGGGAGCCTCTCCACATAGCCGGCGGCAACGAGCGTCGCCAGCAGGCCATGAACCGAGCTCTTCGCCAGGTCCAGTTGCTCTGCGATCTCGCTCATTGCCACGGCCTGGCCCTGGCGGGCGATCAGGTCGAGGATCTTCAAGCCGCGCGTCAGGGCGGGCGCAAGATCGCGCTCCCGCTGCTTCTGCCCCGTCATCCATCCTCCGTCCCGCGCGGCACCTCGCGTCATGCGACGCAAGGGATCGCCATCCGCGGCCCTTCTCTAATTTCGACATATAGAATGTCATTCGAGGTATCGAACATGACCGGACAATAGCGCGAGATCAAGGGCCACAACCGCTGACGGTGGAGGCCGGCTGGACCGATCGCCGTAGGGTGGCCACGCCAATCGGGCCGGCCGTGCTGGCTTTCCGTTGCTGCCGAAGACATGGCGTCGCCGCACCGCTCGCGCGATGCGGCCGAACCGCTTCCGGGATTGAGGGATGAAGGCGGCCGGCGGGCCGGCTAGACCTCGCGGGCGCCGAGCGCCGCATGCACCGAGACGCGCGTCCATGGCGCGATGCGCGCCTGGAAGGCGGCATAGCTCTGCGCCACCTTGGCGGCCATCGGGCTGCGTCCGGCGAGATCCTGCTGCAGCTCGCCGGCATGCCGCCGCGCGAGCTGCAGCAGGTCCTGCGGAAAGGCGCGCAGCTTGACGCCATGGCCGGCGACCATCTGCGCCAGCGCATCCATGTTCAGCCGCTCGATCTCGGCGAGCGCCACGGTCTGCTCGACGAGCGCGGCCGCCTCGATCACGCCCTTGAGCTCGCTGTCGAGACCGTCCCAGAGCTTGCGGTTGACGATCAGCTCGCTCGAACCGTTCGGCTTGTTGAAGCCCGGCGCGTAATAGAAGGGTGCGGCACGCCACAATGTCAGCTGGATATCGGCGCCGGGCGAGGTGAATTCGGCGGCGTCGATGGCGCCGCGTTCGAGCGCCGGATAGATGTCGCCCGGCGGAACCACCAGCGCGGTCGCGCCGAGCCGCTGGAACAGCTCCGCGCCGAGCCCGGCCATCCGGATCTTGAGGCCTTTCAGGTCGTCCGCAGCGTGCAGCTCGCGGCGGAACCAGCCGCCCATGGAGACGCCGGTATTGCCACCCATGAGCGGCTTGTAGCCGAACCGGGCGGCGCTTTCGTCCCAGAGCGCCTGCCCGCCGCCCTCGAGGATCCAGGCCTGATGTTCCACCGGCGTCAGGCCGAAGGGCACCGAGGTGAAGAAGGCCGAGGCCGGCTCGCGGCCCATGCCGAAGAAGGCCGCGCTGTGACCGAGCTCGATGGTGGCGTTGCCGACGGCTTCCTCGACCGAGAAGGCCGGCACCAGCTCGTTCGCGGCGAAGACCTGCACAGCGATGCGGCCGCCCGACAGCGCTCCGATGCGATCGGCGATGCGCTGCGCCGAAAAGCCGGGGCCGGGCAGGTTCTTCGGCCAGGAGGTGGCCATGCGCCAGCGCCGGATTTCCTGGCCGCGGGCGACCTGCGGTGCGGCGACGAGGCCCGCGGCGGCGGCGAGCGTTGCGCGACGATCGATCCTCATGGCCTCACCACCAGGCGTGGAAGTGGTGGGTCGGCCCATGCCCCGCGCCGATCTCCAGCCGGTCGGATGCGGCGATGGCCTTGGTGACATAGTCCTTGGCCTCGGCCACGGCATGGCCGAGCTCGAGGCCCTTGGCGAGCCCGGCGGCGATGGCCGAGGACAGGGTGCATCCCGTGCCGTGGCTGTTGCGTGTCGCGATCCGCGCCGATTCGAGCCGGACGACCTTGTCGCCGACGATCAGCAGGTCGGCGCTGACCGGCCCTTCGGCATGGCCGCCCTTCATCACCACCGCCCGCGCGCCGCCGGCGACCAGCATCCGCCCCTGGTCGAGCATCTCCTCCTCGTTCCGCGCCACCGGCCGGTCGAGCAGGACGGCGGCCTCGGGCAGATTGGGCGTGATGACGGTCGCGAGCGGGATCAGCACCCGCCGCAGCGCGTCGACCGCATCGGGATTGAGCAGGCGATGGCCCGATGCCGAGACCATGACGGGGTCGAGCACGACGCGGCTCGCGCCGTGGCGCTTCAGGCCGGCCGCTACCGTCTCGATGACGGCGGGCTGCGACAGCATGCCGATCTTCACCGCGCCGACCTTGAGGTCGGAAAAGACCGAATCCATCTGGGCGGCGATGAAATCCGCCGGCACGTCGAAAATGCCCTGGACGCCCAGCGTGTTCTGCGCGGTGAGCGCGGTGATCACGCTGGCGCCGTAGACGCCGAGCGCGGAAAAGGTCTTCAGGTCCGCCTGGATCCCGGCGCCACCGCCCGAATCCGATCCCGCAATGGTCAAGGCAATGGCCGTCATGGCCTCTTCTCCTTCATTGATCCGGCAGGGCGCTGCGTCAGACGGTGCGCGCGCGCGTCGCGAGCTTGCCGGCATCGAGCCCGTAGAGCGCATCGAGATAGGCGCTCGCGAAGCTGCCCGGGCCGGCCGCGTGTTCGGCGGCGATCTCGCCGGCGACGCCGAGCGCGATCATCGCCGCGGCCGAGGCTTCCAGGCGGTCTTCGGTGACGGCCAGGAAGGCCGCGACGATCGCCGCTCCCGCGCAGCCCATGGCGGTGACGCGTGCCATCAGCGGATGGCCGTTCGGCGTGCCGACCCGGCGCCGGCCGTCGACCACCTCGTCGGTCTCGCCGGTGGCGATCACCACCGTCGCAAGGCCGGCGGCATAGGCGGAGACCGGCTGGCTCTGGGCCAGCACCGCGATCTCGGCGGCATTGCCGCGGATCACCGCCGGAGCGCCGGCGGCGAGCTCGCGGGCAAAGGCCGCCCGGCCGGGCGAACGGTCGATGAAGACAGGATCGAGCACCCAGGGCAACGCCTTGGCGCCGGCCGCCGCGACGGCGAGCCGGATCACCTGGCGGCGCGGCTCGTCGAGCGTGCCGAGATTGACCAGCAGGGCGTCGGCACCGGAGACGAAGGCGCCGACCTCCTCGGGCGAGGTGGTCATCGACGGCACGGCGCCGATCGCCAGCAGCGCATTGGCCGTGAAGCCCTGCGCCACGCCGTTGGTGAGGCAGTGGACGCGCGGCCGGTTCGCCCTGATCCTGTCGACCAGGGCGGCCGCATTCCAGCCGAGTTCGGTGGCCGCCATCATCGCCTCCCGTCCGAGGCGCAATATCCGCACATCTCGCTTCCTCCGCCGGCATGACCCGGTTCAGGTTCCGCGGGTTGGCGGTTTCTGCCGCCTCTCAGCCCGAAGGCACCCCGACGAGACTATGATCCTGACGTAGGTCAAGCCGGGCCGGCGTGCAAGGGCCGATGACGCAGCCTGCCCTTGCGAAGCCCCCCCTCCTCGTGGAATCTGCTGCGCAGCACAGAGGCCCGCCATGATCCCCTTCTTCGTCCAGATCAAATGCCAGCTCGGCAAATCCTACGAGGTCGCCGCCCAGCTCGCCGACCGCGAGATCGCCTCGGAGATCTATTCGACCGCCGGCAATTTCGATCTGCTGGTGAAATTCTATGTCGAGCGCGACGTCGACATCGGCCATTTCGTCAACGAGAAGGTGCAGGTCATCCCGGGCATCCAGGACACCCACACGATCATCACGTTCAAGGCGTTCTGACAGCGCACCATCTGATATCGCGGATGACCGATGGTTCCGTCCGGCCCCCGCGGCTCTCGTTCGCAATGTGCGGGCCCTTGGCGGCCTGCGGCGACAGCGTCCTCTGCCTTATTCCGAACGGTCGCGATAGGCATCGGACGCCCGCCAGGCCGCGAAGGCCGGCGCGACCGCGGGGCCGGTGACGAGCCCCGCCTGCCAGCCCGCCGCCGCGGCCGAGACGATCAGCATCCAGCCGGCGCCGAGGGCATCGGTATTGAGGAGCCCGGGGCGGCGCACCAGCTCCTCGTTGTGCGCCACCACCACGCCGTCGAAGGCAGCCCGCGCCGAGCCGACCCATTTGCCGCATTCGATGGTGGCGAACCACCGCCCGGCCTCGAAATCGCGTCCGATCCGTTTCGGTGTGAACACCAGCACGTCGCCGGCAAGCTCCATGGCGACCGGCGTGAAGCCGGCGCGGATCGTGCCGTCGGCCAGCGGCTCGTACCAGATCTGGTTGTCCAGGTCGTAGAACAGCCGCTCGGGATAGCGCTCGCCGGCCGCGCTCATGGCCGCAGGCATCCGACCGTCAGAAGGTGAGCACCCGGCATTCCCCCTCCATCACGTCATTGATCACCGCGGCCGCACCCATCAGGCCCGAACATTCGGCGATGAGGTCGTCGGATGTGTGGCCGATGAGGTCGAGATTGGCCGGGCAGGCCCAGAACCGCGCGCCCTGGTCGTGCGCCTCGCGAATCCAGTCGAGCGCGGTCTTGGGATCGCCGGGCTTCAGGACGAGCCGCTCGGCGACGCCCTTCACCATGAGGCGCCCGGCTGCCGCGGTGCAGACGACATCGACCTCGAAATCCATCGCCGCCGCGATCGCCGCGTAATAGAACGGCGCGCCGAGCTCCTCGACCCGTCCGGGATCGGTGTTGACGAGCAGGATCAGCAGACGGCGCGCGGTCATCTGACGGCTCCCGCGCGGTGCGGCGCCGGCCTGTCGCCGTCGACGAAGGCGTCCGTGCCGATCTCCTCGGTCAGCAGGCGGCCGGCGAGATCCAGTTCCGCGGCGCTCAGACGATCCGGCTGCGGCGCGAGCGTCAGCTCCGCCGCGACCGCCCTGCCGATCGCGGCCTGCACCATGTCGAGGCCGGGGCTCCGCCGGAGCGCGGCGGTCAGATCCGTCACGGCCGGGCCCTTCGCGGCCGCGACCTGCGGCGCCAGCAGCATGGCGATGGCAGGGCCGATATCGGCGATGAGAAGCGAAGCCTGCAGCGCCGAGACCTGGCCGTCGAAGCCGCCGGCGAGCCCGCAGACCTTGGCTCCGCCGATCAGCACGGCATTGGCCGTCGGCGTGACGGGTTCGGCGCCCAATCCGCTGAGGGCCCCGGCCAGGGCCGAGGCGACGCGTGCGGCAAGGTCGCGCACGCCGCCGGCGACGACGAGGTCGAAGGTCAGCACGGAAGGCGTGACCACGATCGCACCGCCGCCGCTGACCCGTCGCGCGATCTCGACGCCGGCGCGCCGGCAGGCCGCGGCATCGATCGCATCGGCGAGCCTCTGGCCACGGCCGACGAGGACGGCCGGCCGATAGCGGTGGAAGCGCAGGATATCACGGGCGGCAGGCCGGCGCCGCGCCTCGGTCAGCGCGGCGGTCACCGCGACGTTCCAGCGCGCCGGAGCGAGCCCCGTATCGACCAGGCGGAGCGCGCCGGCCATCGGCGTCACACTTCCTCGACCTGGAGCCGCCGGCCCCATTGATCGAAGAAATGCCCCTCGTTCAGCACCAGCCGGTCCTGGCCGAGCCGTTCTTCGAGAAGCCGCAGCCGGAGCCGCGCCGTCGGATTGTCGAGCGCCCCGCCATCGGCCGCCACCTCCGGAAAGAAGGCCGCGCCCTGCCAGGCCTGGCCGGAACCGGCGAGCAGCATGGTGATTTCGGGCCAGTCGACCTCCGCGCCGATGACGTTGAAATAGGTCGAGCAGAGCGGCGAGACCTTGGTCTCGGTAATGGCGACGAGCACGACGAGGGCGGTGAACTCGCCGCGACCGGCAAATTCGCCGCGCAGCCAGCGATCGAAATCGGTGCGGACCGGCTCAGAAGTCGACAAGTGGCGTCTCCGGCATGGCCGTATCGAACAGGCGCCAGAACGGCGTGCCGCGGCTCGCCGCATACCAGGCCTCGAATTCGGCGAGCGCGCCGGCGGGATCGGCCGGCTCCTCGCGGTCCGGCTCGCCGCGGTCGAGGGCCAGGACCGCGCGCACCACGGCCGTGAACCGGCCGAGCACCTCTTCGCGTGCCTCGCTCATGGCCTGCCAACCGAGCCTGCCGGCCAGCATGGCCCGGCCCGCGCCGAGGGCGGCCGCCTCGTCATCCGCCTGGCCCACGGCCTCGCTGAGGCCGCGCATCAGGTTGAGGCGCCGGAAGGCGACGGCCCGCTCCTGCTCGAGCGCGGCGATGCGGGCGCCGACGGACCGGCGAAACTCCGTTTCCGCCTCGGCGGCCGTGCTCGCGGCACGCGCGAGATCGTCGAGGAAAGCTGCGGCCGGCATCGTCTCGTCCCTGGGCAAGCTACTGGCTTTCCGTATCCTTTTGCCTCCTGCGTTCGCCCGGACGGCCGTCCTCGGCGTCGGGCGAACGAAAGAAGCATGGAAATGGCGGAGGAGAGAGGGAGTCGAACCCACCAGAGACCGGCTCGCGGCCCCTCCCGGATTTGAAGTCCGGACGCCCCACCGGGGACGATTCTCTTCCAGAATGCTGTTGGCGCGTCGGCGAGTCTTCCGCCGGTTGCCCGAACAAATCAAGCCGGTGCGGATTGATGCGGCGGAGATCGCCGCGGCGGAAGGTCACGCCGTGGCGATCGAAGAACTCCAGGATCTGGATGGCGACCTTGCGGCCATTGTCCAGTCGGTCGCGCAGCTGCGCGGCGATGAATTCACCCTTGGGAGCGGCGGCCGCGATATCGACGATGATGGCGACGATCTCGCCGACCGCCGAACGCAGGAAGAAATGGTCGTGGGCGATCTCGTCGACCCGGCCGAGGCGGCCGGCGAGCTTGGCGAGCCGGCGCACATGCGCCTCGTCGAGGCCGGTGAGGCCTGCTATGTCGCGCACGCGCGGCGGCTTGAAGCGCTCCGCGCCGCCGATCAGGCCGGCGATCCGCTCCCAGGCCGCCTCGTCGGCGGCCGAGAGCTTGACCTCATGGCTGGCAAGCCGCACCCAGGCGCCGTCGAGCGCCAGCGTGCCGTCGGCGGCGAGCGGCCGGAGAAAGGCCTTGAAGGCCGGTGCGGGAAGCCTGGGTTCGCTCTGCATGCGCAGGCGCTCGAGCCCGATGCCGGGCAGGTCCGGATTGTCCTGATGATAGGCGTGGAGAGCGGCGACGATGCCCGCCCGGAAGCGCTCGGCAGATGCCGGCGAGAGCACGATCTCGCCGGCCCCGGCCTGGCTCCTGACGAGACCGAGCCTCGCCGCGATGGCCTCCCGCTCGGCATCGCCCAGGGCGTGGTCGCGCGCGAAGGCGGCAAGGTCGACATGGTGCGGCGGCGCCGCCAGAAGGGCCTCGAGGGCGGCCGCCGGATCGACATGCCCGAGGGCATCGAGCTGCGCCATGCGTTCGGGCGTGCGGCGCTTGCGCGCGGGAGCCCGCAAGTCGAGCATGGTGCCGCCCGCCATGGTGCGCTGCGCCGTCGTATCGCGCAGCACGAAACGGTCGCCGACGGCGGCGGCAATCGGCCGTTCGAGCACCAGCTGCACGCGGACATGCGCGCCGGCAACCGCCGGCGTCTCGTCGATCAGGACAAGCCGGGCGCCGATATCGGCGGCCGCGTGATGCAGCCGGACCGGCATCCATTGCACGAGTGCGCGCGGCTCAGAGGCCAGCACGTCGAGTGCGGCGTCGATGCGGGCGGCGGGCGCGTGCAGGGCCGGGTCGAGCACGACGTCGCCGCGCGCGATCGCATCCTTGCTCACGCCCTCGCCGGCGAGATTCAGCGCGCAGCGCTCCCCGGCCCGGCCGCGCTCCACCGCAACGTTCTGCGCGTGAATGGCCCGCACCCGCGCGCCGAGACCGGACGGGCTGACGATCACGCGGTCGCCGATCCCAACCGTACCGGACAGGACCGTGCCGGTCACAACCGTGCCGGCCCCGGCCAGCGTGAACGAGCGGTCGACGGCGAGCCGGAAGGCGCCCGTGGCGCGCCTTGCGCCGAGCGCGCTAGCCGCAGTGAAGAGCCGAGTGCGGAGCTCGTCGATGCCCTCGCCCGTCAGCGCCGAGACCGGCACGATCGCGGCGCCGGCAAGGCGCGTCGATGCCACCAGCTCGGTGGCCTCCGCGGTGACCTCGGCGAGCCGTTCCGGCCCGACCTTGTCGCATTTGGTCACGGCCACCAGCCCGGCGGACAGGCCGAGCAGGTCGAGAATGGCGAGATGTTCGCGGGTCTGCGGCATGATCCCGTCGTCGGCGGCGATCACCAGCAGCGCGAAGTCGATGCCGGTGGCGCCGGCCAGCATGGTGTGCACGAATTTCTCGTGGCCGGGCACGTCGACGAAGCCGAGCCTCGTCCCCTCGCGATCGCTCAGATAGGCAAAGCCCAGCTCGATCGAGATGCCGCGGACCTTCTCCTCCTTCAGCCGATCGGTCTCGACGCCGGTCAGCGCCCGGATCAGGGCCGTCTTGCCATGATCGATATGACCGGCGGTACCGACGATCATGAGCCCGGCTCCGGCAGGGGACGCGCCGCCCGCTCCTCGGCCTCGGCCTGCTCGGCCGGGCTCAGTTCGCGCAGCACCGCACGCATATAGGCCTGCGCCAGTTCGCTGCCCCCTGCCCGCGCCCGCAGCAGCAGCGCATAGCTCGCGACCGCGTCTTTCGGCACGCCGGCGCCGAGATGGAATGCAGCGCCCAGCATCGTCTGCGCCCAGGCCTGCCCCCGTTCGGCGGCCTTGGCCCACCACTCGGCGGCGAGCCGCGGATCCCGCTCCACGCCGAGCCCCTCATGGTAGATAAGGCCCATCCTGGCCATCGCATCCACCATGCCCTGCCCGGCCGCCGCCTCGGCCCAGCGCCGCGCCTCGCCGTAGTCGGGCGGGATCACCGCCTCGTCGAGCAGCATCATGCTCAGCATGTCCTGCGCCATGGCATTGCCGGCTTCGGCCGCGCGCCGGTAGAACGTCGCCGCCCGCCCGTAGTCCCGCTCGATCTCGTCGCCGTTGAAATAGAGCTGGGCGAGATTGAACTCGGCCGCATGGTCGCCGCCCTGCGCCGCAAGGGTCAGCCAGCGCACGGCGAGCGCCATGTCCTTCTCCACGCCCCAGCCGCGCGAGAAGCACGCGCCGATATTGTTCTGGGCGCGGGCGACGCCGGCATGGGCCAGCGGCGACCAGATGGCGAGGGCCTGCTCGAAACGGCCCGCATCGGCGGCGGCGCGCGCCTCGTCGAGCATGGCCGAGATCGAGTCGGCCGGCTCGGCGGCCTCGCGCCGCGCCCAGGCGCGTGTCGAAAGCCAGTCACGCCAGGCCATTGTCGGTATCTCCGCGTGCAAGTCCCGAGAGGTTGGCGAGGAAGCCGGCCTCGTCCTCCAGGCAGCGCAGATCGAGCAGCAGGCGCTGGCGCTCCACCCGGCCGATCACCGGCACGGGCAAGCGGCGCAGCGCCGCCTGCAGCGCCTCGACCCGCTTCGCCGTCTTGCCGCCCGCTGCGGCGATCGCCAGGCAGAAGCCCGGCAGAGTGTCGGTCGGCAGCGCCCCGGAACCGACCTGGCAATCAGCCCCCACAACGGTCACGCTGAAGGCCTGACCGAGCAGCCCTTCGACGGGGCCGCGCAGCCGCTCGCCGAGGCTTTCGATCTCGCGCGCGGGCCGTGCGAGAAACCGCAAGGTCGGCAGGCTCGCCACCAGGCGATCCGGGTCGCGATAGAGCTTCAGCGTCGCTTCGATCGCCGCGAGGCGGATCTTGTCGACCCGCAGCGCCCGCTTCATCGGATTGCGGTTGATGCGCGCAATGAGCGCCTTGCGCCCGACGATGAAGCCGGCCTGTGGCCCGCCCAGCAGCTTGTCGCCCGAGAAGGTGACGATATCAGCCCCTTCCGCCACGGCCTGCGCGACGGTCGGCTCGTGCCTCAGGCCCTGGCAATAGGCGCTCATGTCGACGAGCGTGCCCGAGCCGAGGTCGTTCACCAGCGGGACATCCGCCCCGGCGGCCAGGCTCGCGAGCTCGCCGGCCGGCACCTCCTTGGTAAAGCCGGTGATGCGGTAGTTGGAGGTATGGACCTTGAGGATGAGGCCGGTCTTCGGCCCGATCGCGCCGGCATAGTCCTTGAGATGGGTGCGATTGGTGGTGCCGACCTCGACGAGGCGCGTGCCGGCACGCGCCATGATGTCGGGCATGCGGAAGGCGCCGCCGATCTCGATGAGCTCGCCGCGCGAGACGATGGCCTCGCGCCCCTTGCCGAGGCTGTTGAGCGCGATCAGCACGGCGGCGGCATTGTTGTTGACGACGGTCGCCGCCTCCGCGCCGGTCAGTTCGCACAGCAGCGCCTCGACATGGTCGTCGCGCTCGCCCCGCTTGCCGGTGCCGAGGTCGAATTCCAGCGCCACCGCCGAGCGCATGGCGGCGACCGCCGCCTCGATCGCGCTTTCGGCGATCAGCGCCCGGCCGAGATTGGTGTGCAGGATGGTGCCGGTCAGGTTGAACACCGGCCTGAGGCTCGGAA